>NZ_JBEOXT010000013.1:0-205246 GCF_040296685.1 Streptomyces sp. NPDC002054 | reverse complement strand
CCGGACCCCGGGGGGGGCCGGACCCCCGGGGGGGGCCGGACCCCGGGGGGGCCGGACCCCGGGGGGGGGCCGGACCCCGGGGGGGCCGGACCCCGGGGGGGGGCCTGGCTTCGGCCGGCAGCCCCGGACGCAGTCCGGGCTCCTCGGCTAGGCCGGGAGGCGGTGGGCGGGGTCGCGGACTTCGCCTACCAGCATTTCCAGGACGTCCTCCAGGGCGACCAGGCCCAGGATCCGGCCCGCCGGATCGGCGACCTGCGCCAGGTGGGTGGCGTCCCGCCGCATGACGCTCAGCGCGTCGTCCAGCGGGAGGGTCGCGCTCAGGGTCGGCATCCGGCGCCAGGCCCGCTGCGGCACGGCCCGTTCGCGGTCCTCCAGGTCGAGGACGTCCTTGACATGGACGTAGCCCATGAAGGCGCCGGCGTCCGAGCGGACCGGGAAGCGGGAGTAGCCGGTGCGGACCGTGAGCTGCTCGATCTGGTGCGGGGTGGCCGAGGGGCCGACCGTGACCAGGCGGTCCCGGGGCAGCAGGACGTGGGTGACCGGGCGGCTGCCCAGTTCCAGCGCGTCCTCCAGGCGCTCCTGTTCCACCGGTTCGAGCAGGCCGGCCAGCCGGGAGTCCTCGACCAGCCGCCCGAGCTGGGCGCTGGTGAAGACGGCCTCGACCTCGTCCTTGGGTTCGACCTTGAACAGCCGCAGGACGAAGTGCGCGCAGGCGCCGAGCGCGGTGGTGACCGGCCCGCAGACCCGGGCGAAGGCGACCAGGCCGGGACTGAACCAGAGTGCGGTCTTCTCTGGGGCGGCCATGGCGAGGTTCTTGGGGAGCATCTCGCCGATGACCAGGTGCAGGAAGACCACCGCGGCAAGGGCGCAGGCGTAGCCCAGCGGGTGGATCAGGCCGTGCGGGAGGTGCACGGCGTGGAAAACGGGCTCCAGCAGCCGGGCCACGGTGGGCTCGGCGACGGCGCCGAGGGTGAGCGAGCACACCGTGATGCCGAACTGGGCCGCGGCCATCATGCGGGGCAGGTTCTCCAGCCCGTACAGGACCTGGCGGGCCCGCTTGGACTCGGCCGCGAGGGGTTCGATCTGGCTGCGGCGGACCGAGACCAGGGCGAATTCCGCGCCCACGAAGAAGCCGTTGGCGAGAACCAGGAAGAGGGCGAAGAGCAGTTGCA
Source organism: Streptomyces sp. NPDC002054 (assembly GCF_040296685.1). Taxonomy (NCBI): domain Bacteria; kingdom Bacillati; phylum Actinomycetota; class Actinomycetes; order Kitasatosporales; family Streptomycetaceae; genus Streptomyces; species Streptomyces sp. NPDC002054. The sequence goes on along the minus strand of NZ_JBEOXT010000013.1, from coordinate 204,074 downwards.
GCGCGCTCATCGGGCGGCGCCTTCCAGCTCGGACCGGTCGGCGGGGTGCGGTGCGGGCAGGGCGGCGGCCACGGGCACGCGGCGGCCCGCGGCGGGCACGGCTGCCGTCGGCGCGGCCGGGGACGGGAGCAGCCGGATCAGGCGGACGCGTTCCGCGCGGTTGCGGCCGACCTGGCGGACGCACAGCTTCCAGCCGGGCAGTTCGGCCCGGTCCCCGGGGGCGGGGATCCGGCCGAGCAGGTCGGCGACCAGGCCGGCGACCGTCTCGTACGGGCCTTCGGGCACCTCCAGGCCTATCCGGCGCAGGGTGTGCACCCGGCAGCTGCCGTCGGCCTCCCAGGCGGGCCGGCCGTCCTCGGAGGTGACCGCGGCCAGTTCGGGGCGGGCTTCGGCGTGGTCGTGCTCGTCGCGGACCTCGCCGACGAGTTCCTCGACGATGTCCTCCAGGGTGACCACACCGGCGGTGCCCCCGTACTCGTCGACGACCACGGCCATCGGCTGTTCGCTGCGGAGCAGCTCCAGCAGGGGCTGGACGGGCAGGGTGCCGGGCACCAGCAGCGGGGGCAGGGCGATCCGGCTGACGCTGACGCGGGCCCGCTCCGGCTCGGACACGGCGAGCGCGTCCTTGAGGTGGACCACGCCGGTGATCTCGTCGATCCGCTCGCGGTAGACGGGGAACCGGGACAGGCCGGTGGCCCGGGTCAGGTTCAGCACGTCGGCGGCGGTGGCCGTGGACTGCAGGGCGCTGACCCGCACCCGGGGGGTCATGACGTGCTGGGCGGTGAGCTCGCCGAGCGAGAGGGTACGGACGAACAGGTCGGCGGTGTCCTGTTCGAGGGCGCCGGCCTGGGCCGAGTGGCGGACCAGGGAGACGAGTTCGCCGGGGGTGCGGGCGGAGGCCAGCTCCTCGGCGGGTTCCACGCCCAGGGCCCGGACGAGCCGGTTGGCGACGGCGTTCAGCCCGGCGATGACCGGACGGAACACCCGGGAGAAGACGTGCTGGGGGCCGGCCACGAACCGGGCGACCTGGAGCGGCCGGGAGACCGCCCAGTTCTTCGGGACGAGTTCGCCGACCACCATCTGGACAGCGGAGGCGAGCAGCATGCCGATGACCACGGCGAGGGAGGGCACGGCGCCGGCGGGCAGGCCGGCCGCGGTGAGCGGCGCGGACAGCAGGGCCGCGAGCGCGGGCTGGGCCAGCATGCCGACCACAAGGGAGGTGATGGTGATGCCGAGCTGGGTGCCGGAGAGCTGGAAGGACAGCTCCCGCAGGGCCTTGACCACCGTACGGGCGCGGCGGTCGCCGTCGGCGGCGGCGCGTTCGGCCTCCGGCTTCTCCACGGTGACCAGGCCGAATTCGGCGGCCACGAAGAAGCCGTTGGCGAGGATGAGGACGAAGGCGGCGCCGAGCAGGAGTAGCGGGATGGTCATGATGCCGCCGCCTCCGGGGAGAGGGCGGCGCGGGTACTACCGGACGATCCGTCCATTGCTGGAGGGAGTCACTCCTCAAGTCGCAGGTGCCCGCGGGCCACGGGGTCCCGGGGCCGGGGGCAGGGCGCACTGCGGCGCCCCGCCACCAGAGTAGTCAGTGAGTTCGTCCCCGCAACGGGGGCTCTAGTTCTCGCGCGAGCCGGTGCCGCGGGTCTCGGCCAGGGCGCGCAGGGCCCGGGCGTCGGCGATCGCCTGGTTCCGGGCCACGCCGGGCTGGATGCCCAGGGCGGGCAGGCTGGTGCCGTCGCTGAGGTCCAGGAACACCCAGGGGTCGCCCGGGCGGAGGTTGACGCGGAGGATCTCCGCCCAGTCCAGCCGGCGGCTGGTGGTGAGGTTGACGACGGTGACGCCGGTTTCCTCCGCGACCACCTTGGGGCGGGACAGCAGCACCAGGACCGAGCTGAGCAGCACGGCCACGAAGACGAAGCTGATCCGTTCTCCGGTGGTGAGGCGTTCCAGCATCAGCGCGACCGCGGTGATGGTCGCGAACATGGCCGCGCCGACGCTCAGCAGGACGATCCGGGTGCGGGTCGGCCGGAAGGTGACGGGCAGCGCCGGGAGGGCCGGCGGGGCGGCCTGGGCGGGCGTGGCCGGCACCGCCGGCTGGTTGTCGGCGCTCATCAGAGGCGGCAGGCGTGGATCGAGGTGGTCAGGATGGCGCGGGCGCCGAGCTCGTACAGATCGTCCATGATCCGCTGGGCGTCCTTGGCGGGGACCATGGCGCGGACCGCGACCCAGCCCTCGTTGTGCAGCGGGGAGACGGTCGGGGACTCGAGGCCCGGGGTGAGGGCGACGGCGCGCTCCAGGTGCTCGGCGCGGCAGTCGTAGTCCATCATCACGTAGGTCCGGGCGACCAGGACGCCCTGCAGGCGGCGCAGGAACTGCTGCACCTGCCCGTGGTCGGGGTCGGCGCCGTTGCGCCGGATGACCACGGCCTCGGACTTCAGGATCGGCTCGCCGATGACCTCCAGGCCGGCGTTGCGCAGGCTGGTGCCGGTCTCGACCACGTCCGCGATGATCTCGGCGACGCCGAGCTGGATGGCGGTCTCGACGGCGCCGTCCAGGTGGACGACGGAGGCGTCGATGCCCTGGTCGGCGAGGTGCTTGGCGACGATTCCCTCGTACGAGGTGGCGATCGTCATCCCGTGGAAGTCCTCGGGGCCCTTCGCGGTGCCGGGCTTGGTGGCGTAGCGGAAGGTGGAGCGCCCGAAGTTCAGCGGGAGGATCTCCTCCGCGTTGGCGCCGGAGTCCAGGAGGAGGTCACGGCCGGTGATGCCGATGTCGAGCTTGCCGGACGCCACGTAGATGGCGATGTCCTTGGGCCGCAGGTAGAAGAACTCGACCTCGTTGTCGGGGTCGACCGTGACCAGTTCCTTGGACTCCTTGCGCTGCCGGTAGCCGGCCTCATGGAGCATCTCCGACGCAGGCCCGGAGAGTGAACCCTTGTTGGGGACGGCGATGCGCAGCATGAGGACGATTCCTTTGTTCGCGTAAATGGTGGTGCTGTGCGGAGCGTGGGGTGGTGCGGGGGAAGGAGGGGCTGCTCAGAGGTGCTTGTAGACGTCGTCGAGGGAGATCCCGCGGGCGACCATCATCACCTGGACGTGGTACAGCAGCTGCGAGATCTCCTCGGCGGCGGCTTCCTTGCCCTCGTACTCCGCGGCCATCCAGACCTCGGCGGCCTCCTCGACGACCTTCTTGCCGATGGCATGGACGCCCTTGCCGACCAGCTCTGCGGTGCGGGAGGTGCTCGGGTCGCCGTCGGCCTTGGCCTGGAGCTCGGTGAAGAGCTCCTCGAAGGTCTTGGGGGTTTCGTTCGCCATGATGGTCCTCAGAATACGGGGTTCCCCCGCGCCTCTAGCGCCAGGGTTCGCTGACCGTCCGCAGGGTCATTGCGGTGGAGACGGCGGCGGTGACCGCTTCGTGCCCCTTGTCCTCGTTCGACCCTTCGAGTCCGGCGCGGTCCAGCGCCTGCTCGTCGTTGTCGCAGGTCAGCACGCCGAAGCCGACGGGGACTCCGGTGTCGAGCGATACCTGCACCAGGCCCTGGGTGACGCCCTGGCACACGTAGTCGAAGTGCGGGGTGCCGCCACGGATGACCACGCCGAGGGCGACGATGGCATCGTAGCCGCGACCGGCGAGTACCTTCGCCACCACCGGGAGCTCGAAGCTGCCCGGGACCCGCAGCAGGGTGGGCTCGTCGATGCCGAGCTCGTGGAGGGCGCGCAGCGCGCCGTCCACCAGTCCGTCCATGACCTTCTCGTGCCACTGGGCCGCGATGACCGCGACCCGGAGGTCGCCGCAGTTCTTCACGCTCAGTTCGGGTGCGCCCTTGCCGCTCACAGCTCTCCTCGGTGCGTTGTACGTGTACTGCTCGGGTGGATACGGGTGTGGTTACTGGTTTCCGCAGGTGGACGTGGTCAGAGCCGCGTCCAGCCAGGGCAGGTCGTGGCCCATCCGGTCCCGCTTGGTGCGCAGGTACCGCAGATTGTGCTCCCCCGCCGCCACGGGCATCGCCTCGCGCTCGGCGACCACGATGCCGTGCCGGATCAGGGCGGCGGCCTTGTCGGGGTTGTTGGTCAGCAGCCGGACGCTGCGGACCTCCAGGTCGGCGAGGATCTGGGCGCCGGCGCCGTAGTCGCGGGCGTCGGCGGGGAGGCCGAGCTCGAGGTTGGCGTCCAGGGTGTCGCGGCCCCGTTCCTGGAGTTCGTACGCGCGGAGCTTGGAGACCAGGCCGATGCCCCGGCCCTCGTGCCCGCGGAGGTAGACCACGATCCCGCGGCCGGCCTGCCGGATCCGCTCCATGGAGGCGTGCAGCTGGGGGCCGCAGTCGCAGCGCAGGGAGTGGAAGATGTCGCCGGTCAGGCATTCGGAGTGCATCCGGACGACGATGTCCTCGCCGTCGCCGATCTCGCCGTGGACCAGGGCGATGTGCTCGACGCCGTCCACGGTGGAGCGGTAGCCGTACGCGGTGAACTCGCCGAACGAGGTGGGCAGGCTGACCTCGGCCTCGCGGCGGACGGTTGGCTCGGCGGAGCGGCGGTAGGCGATCAGGTCCTCGATGGAGATGATCGTCAGGCCGTGCTTGCGGGCGAACGGGATCAGTTCGGGCAGCCGCAGCATGACCCCGTCCTCGCCGGCGATCTCGACGATCGCGCCGGCCGGGCGCAGGCCGGCGAGGCGGGCCAGGTCGACGGCGGCCTCGGTGTGGCCGTTGCGGGTCAGGACGCCGCCGGGCTTGGCGCGCAGCGGGAAGATGTGGCCGGGGCGGACGAAGTCGGAGGGCTCGGAGGTGCCGTTGGCGAGCAGCCGGAGGGTGGTGGCCCGGTCGGCTGCGGAGATTCCGGTGCTGACCCCGTGGGCGGCGGAGGCGTCCACGGAGACGGTGAAGGCGGTCTTCATCGACTCGGTGTTGTTGCCGACCATCTGCGGGAGCTCCAGGCGCTCCAGCTCGTCGCTCTCCATGGGGGCGCAGATCAGGCCGCGGCACTCGCTCATCATGAAGGCGACGATCTCGGGGGTGGCCTTCTCGGCGGCGATGACGAGGTCGCCCTCGTTCTCGCGGTCCTCGTCGTCCACGACGACGACCGGCCGGCCGGCCGCGATGTCCCGGATGGCCTGCTCGACGGGGTCGAGCGCGAAGAACTCGTCGGTGTTCATGCCGTTGCTCCTTCGAGGGCCGGGGCGGTGTGGGTACGGGAACGCAGCCACCAGTCGCGCATGCCCCACAGGACGAGCGCGCCGTAGAGGATGTAGACGAAGCCGGAGAATGCGTAGCCGTTGGCGAAGTTGAGGGGGACGCCGACGAGGTCGACCAGCAGCCAGGCGAACCAGAACTCGACCAGGCCGCGGGACTGTGCGTACATGGCGACGACGGTGCCGACGAAGATGTAGGCGTCCGGCCAGGGGTCCCAGGACAGCGACGGGTAGGCGGTGAACAGCAGGGCCACGGCGACGGTGCCGAGGGCGGCGGCGCCGACCAGCAGGCCGCGTTCGGTCCAGCTGGCGAAGCGGACGGCGATGGTTCCGTCCTGGGCCTGCTGCCGGCCGCGGTTCCACTGCCAGAAGCCCCAGGCGGCCACGAGCATGACCACGACCTGCTTGCCGGCGCTGCCGGAGAGGTGTCCGGCGGCGAAGGCGACGAAGAGGATGGCGCCGGAGAGGAACTGGGCGGGCCAGGTCCATATGGAGCGGCGCCAGCCGAGGGCGAGGGCGATCAGGCCGATCGTGTTGCCGATCATGTCGGACCACAGGATGTGCTGCCCGAAGGCGGTGAAGGCCTCGGAGTTCAGCCAGTCGACCGCGCTCACTGCCCGGCTCCCTTGTCACCGAGGAGGCGCTCGACGTACTTGGCGAGGACGTCCACCTCGAGGTTGACCGGGTCGCCGGCCTGCTTGAAGCCCAGCGTGGTGAGGGCGAGGGTGGTGGGGATGAGGCTGATGGTGAACCAGTCGGCGGCGGCCTCGACCACGGTGAGGCTGACGCCGTCGACCGTGATGGAGCCCTTCTCGACCACGTAGCGGGAGAGGTTCGCCGGGAGCGAGACCTTGACGATCTCCCAGTTTTCGGAGGGGGTCCGGGAGACGATCTCGCCGGTGCCGTCCACATGGCCCTGGACCAGGTGGCCGCCGAGTCGTCCGCCGAGGGCCATGGGGCGCTCCAGGTTGACCCGGGAGCCCTGGACGAGGGCGCCGAGGCTGGAGCGGTTCAGGGTCTCCTGCATCACGTCGGCGGTGAACTCGCCGTCCGCGGTGTCCACCACGGTCAGGCAGACGCCGTTGACGGCGATGGAGTCGCCGTGCTTGGCGTCTTCGGTGACGACGGGGCCGCGCAGGCGGAAGCGGGAGGCCTCCTCGAGCTGCTCGACGGCGGTGACCTCACCGAGTTCTTCGACGATTCCGGTGAACACTCAGTGCTCCTTGGGGGCGGTGGTGGGGACGGCGGTGATCCGGAGGTCGGGGCCCAGGCGGACGGCCTCCGTGAGGTCCAGGCGCAGGGCCTGGGCGATGTTCGTGACGCCGGCGTGGGCGAGGGCGGCGGGGCCCGCGCCCAGCAGGGCCGGGGCGAGATAGCCGACGACCCGGTCGACGGCGCCGGCCTCGAGGAAGGCGCCCGCGAGGGTGGGGCCGCCTTCCAGGAGGACCGAGCGCAGGTCGCGGGCGTGCAGCCGGTCGAGCAGGTCGTGGACGCCGATCCGGCCGTCGGTCAGCGGCAGCCGCAGCACGTCGGTGCCGGGCGGCAGGTGCCGGGTGTCGGCGTCCTCGCCGACGACGAGCAGGGTGGGCGCGGCGTCGTCGAGGATCCGGGCGGTGGTCGGGAGGGTGGCGCGGGGGTCGAGGGCGATCCGCAGGGGCTGCACCGCTCCTTCGACACCGCGGACGGCCAGGTGCGGGTCGTCCTCGCGGAGGGTGCCGCCGCCCACCAGGACGGCGTCGGCCTCGGCGCGCAGCCGGTGCACGTCGGCGCGGGATTCGGGGGAGGTGATCCAGCGGCTGGAGCCGTCCGCGGCGGCGCTGCGGCCGTCGAGGGTGGCGGCGTACTTCCAGGTCACGTGCGGGCGGCCCAGGCGTACAGAGGTGAGCCAGGCGATGTTGCCCGCCTCGGCCTCGGCCTCCAGGAGGCCGCCCTCGGCCGTGATCCCGGCCGCGCGCAGGGTGGCGGAGCCGCCACTGGCCTGCGGGTTCGGGTCGGCGACGGCGTACACGACGCGGCTGATGCCGGCCTGGACGAGGGCCTGGGCGCAGGGGCCGGTGCGGCCGGTGTGGTTGCAGGGTTCGAGGGTGACGTACGCGGTGCCGCCGCGGGCGGCCTCGCCGGCCGCGCGCAGGGCGTGGACCTCGGCGTGCGGGCCGCCGGCGCGCTGGTGCCAGCCCTCGCCGACGACGGTGCCGACGGGGTCGGTGATGACGCAGCCGACGACCGGGTTGGGGCTGGTGGAGCCGAGGCCGCGGGAGGCGAGCGCGATGGCACGCCGCATGGCGGGTGCGTCGTGCGGCGTGGTTGCGTCGGGCGCTTCGGCGCGGTTCGCCACCGGGTCCTCCTGCCTCATCGGGCACGGACTCCGGGGCCTGTCGGGATACGACAGATGAAGCGGGACAAGCGCACACGGGAACGCCGAGGCCGGAAATGCACGGCCCGCGCTCCCGTGGATACGGGAACGGGCCGCCGACGGCGGCGTACCGGTGACTGGCCCGCCGCGCACTGCCTCCCATCCGGACTTTAACCGTCGGTCCAGGAATTTCACCTGGTCAACCGGCCGCTGGATGCGGACGGGTCGCGGACTGTAACCGCCGGTTCGGAATTACACCGACCCCGGAGTGCGCTGCTGCTACTGGTACGAGGCCCAGTGTGCCACGGGCGCTCGGCGGCCATGCGAGTGAAGCGCTGTGGCCTGACTCACACGCGAGTGCTTCTCGGGGACTTCTCCACGGAGCCCTCCCGCCCCGTTCCCTCTTTGGTCCAGACCTATTGACGAGGTGGTCTAGTCCTCTTAATGTCTGCTTCACATTCCCAGGGAGACAGCCCGTCAGATGTGCGCACGTCACGGGCCAATTCGCCTTACCCGTACGCACCTTGTGTCCTGCACCACCTCCCCTCCCCAGGAGGCACGATGCTGTCCCCCACCCGCGCCAGAGCGATGCTGCTGGCGTCCGGCGCCGCCATTGCCGGACTGCTCGTCGGCGGCCTCTCGGCCGGCGTCTCACATGCGGCTGACAACGAGTCCTGTCGACCGGACGGGCTGTACAAGACCCCGGGCGTCGACGTCCCCTACTGCTCGGTCTACGACACCGAGGGCCGCGAGAAGATGGGCGCCGACCACCAGCGGCGGGTCATCGGCTACTTCACCGGCTGGCGCACCGGCAAGAACGGCGAGCCCGCCTACCTCGCGAACAACATTCCGTGGGGCAAGGTCACCCATCTGAACTACGCCTTCGCCCACGTCGGCGGTGACAACAAGATCTCGGTGGGCACGGACGGGCCGAACAACCCCGCGACCGGGATGACCTGGCCGGGCGTCGCCGGGGCCGAGATGGACCCGCAGTTCCCCTACCAGGGCCACTTCAACCAGCTGAGCAAGTTCAAGAAGCAGTACCCGAACGTCAAGACCCTCGTCTCGGTCGGCGGCTGGGCCGAGACCGGCGGCTACTTCGGCGACGACGGCAACCGGGTGAACTCCGGCGGCTTCTACTCGATGGCCACCAACGCGGACGGCTCGGTCAACCAGGCCGGCATCAACACCTTCGCGGACTCCACCGTCGCCTTCATCAAGAAGTACGGCTTCAACGGCGTCGACATCGACTACGAGTACCCGACGACCATGAAGGACGCGGGCAACCCGCTGGACTGGCAGCTGGCCAACGCCCGCCGCGCCGGTCTGGTCCAGGGCTACGCCGCCCTGATGAAGACTCTCCGCCAGAAGCTAGACACCGCGGGCGCCGCCGACGGCAAGCACTACCTGCTCACCGTGGCCGCCCCGTCCTCCGGGTACCTGCTGCGCGGTATGGAGACGTTCCAGATGCAGCAGTACCTGGACTACGTCAACATCATGTCCTACGACCTGCACGGCGCCTGGAACGAGTACGTCGGCCCGAACGCCTCCCTCTTCGACGACGGCAAGGACGGCGAGCTCGCCGCCGCCGGCGTGTACGGCAGCCAGCAGTACGGCGGCATCGGCTACCTGAACACCGACTGGGCCTACCACTACTTCCGCGGCTCCATGCCGGCCGGCCGGATCAACATCGGCCTGCCGTACTACACCCGCGGATTCAAGAACGTGCAGGGCGGGACGGACGGCCTGTGGGGCAAGGCTCCGGCCACCAGCTGCCCGGCCGGCGCGGGTCTGACCAAGTGCGGCGACGGCGCGGTCGGCATCGACAACCTGTGGCACGACAAGGACACCAACGGCGCCGAGTCCCCGGCGGGCTCGAACCCGATGTGGCACGCCAAGAACCTGGAGAAGGGCGTGGTCGGCGACTATGTCACGAAGTACGGGTTCCCGGCGAACACCACGCTGACCGGCACCTACGCCCGCAAGTACGACGCGACCCTGGTCGCGCCCTGGCTGTGGAACGCGCAGAAGAAGGTCTTCCTCTCCACCGAGGACGAGCAGTCGGTGGCCGCCAAGGCCGACTACGTGGTCGACCGCGGCATCGGCGGCACCATGGTGTGGGAGCTCGCGGGCGACTACGCGTACAACGCGGCCAAGGGCCAGTACGAGATGGGCGACACGCTCACCTCCGTGATGTACGACAAGTTCAAGGCAGCCGCCCCGTACGGCGCGAAGAAGGCGGGCGCGACCGCGCTGCCCACCCAGGCCGTGGACATCAAGACCGAGTTCACCGAGTTCAAGCTGGGCGACTCCAACTACCCGCTCACCCCGAAGCTGAAGATCACCAACAGCACGAACGCCACGCTGCCCGGCGGCACGGAGTTCCAGTTCGACTACGGCACCTCGGCCCCGAACAACGCCTCGGACCAGTCCGGCTTCGGCACGAAGGTGATCAGCAGCGGGCACACCGGCAACAACATCGGCGGGCTCAAGGGCGACTTCCAGCGGGTCTCCCTGAAGCTGCCGGCCTGGCAGACGCTGGCCCCGGGCGCCTCGGTCGACCTGGCCTTCAACTACTACCTGCCGGTGTCCACCCCCTCCAACTGGACGGTGAACATCTCCGGCACCACGTACGCCCTGGCCGGGGACCTCGCCCGCGGCACCACGGTGGTCCAGCCGACCACGCCTCCGACCACCCCGCCGGGCGGCACCTGCACCAACCCGGCGTATGTCGCGGGCACGGTCTACAACAGCGGCAGCCTCGTCTCGCACAAGGGCCGGAACTGGAAGGCCCAGTGGTGGACGCAGAACGAAGAGCCCGGCACCACCGGTGAATGGGGTGTCTGGAAGGACCAGGGAGCCTGCTGATCGCGGTGATCGGGTGACCTGAGCGAGGGGCCCGGCAGCCTGGTGCTGCCGGGCCCTCTGCCATGCTCGGACGGTGATCGACGACACGGCCGCGACGGCCGTCTTCGAGGAGCACCGCGGCCGGATGTTCGGCATCGCCTACCGGATGCTCGGTTCGGCTGCCGAAGCGGAGGACATGGTCCAGGACGCCTGGCTGCGCTGGAGCGCCGCGGACCGGACGGATGTGGAACACCCCGGCGCCTTCCTGGCGAAGACCGTCACCCGGCTCTGCCTGCACCGGCTCGACTCCGCCCGGGCCCGGCGCGAGCGGTACGTCGGTCCCTGGCTGCCGGAGCCGGTGTTCACCGGGGAGGGCGCACTGGGGCCGCTGGAGTCCGCCGAACAGCGGGAGGGGGTCTCGCTCGCCCTGCTGATCCTGCTGGAGCAGCTCACCCCGGTGGAGCGGGCGGTGTACGTGCTGCGCGAGGCCTTCGGCTACGGCCACCGGGAGATCGCCGAGCTGCTGGAGCTGTCCGAGGCCAACTGCCGGCAACTGTTCCGGCGGGCCTCCCAGCGGGTGGCGACGGCGCCCCGGCCCCGCTTCGAGCCCGACCCGGAGCAGTGGCAGGACCTGGTGGCAGGCTTCCTGGCGGCGGCGCGGGACGGAGATCTGGCCGGGCTGGAACAACTGCTGGCGGCCGAGGCGGTGTACGTGTCGGACAGCGGCGGCAGGGTCAGCGCGGCGCGGCGGCCCGTCCAGGGCCGGAACAAGGTGGCGCGCTTCATGATCGGAGTGCAGCGGCGGCCCGGAGCGGGCGTCCCGTTCTCCGTCCTCGAGGTCAACGGTGCGCCCGCGCTCGTCTTCGAGGGGCAGGCCGTGGTGCAGTTCGAGTTCGAGAACGGGCTGGTCACCGCGGTGCGGAACATCGTGAATCCGGAGAAGCTGAGGTTCTTCCACGGGCAGCTGTCACATTCCGGGGGCCTGTCCGGTCTCGGCTGACGAAGGCAGCACGTACACGGAAGGCAGGCAGCCCATGAGCACCACCATTCTCGTCACCGGCGGCACCGGCACCCTCGGCAGGCCGGTGGTGGAGCGGCTGCGGGCCGCGGGCCACGAGGTCCGGGTGCTGAGCCGGAGCTCGCGGGAGTACCCCGTGGACCTGCTGACGGGCGCCGGTCTGGACGCGGCCCTGGCGGGCGTGGAGGTGGTCGTGCACTGCGCGAGCTCCCCGAAGGGCGGGGACGACCGGGCCGCCGGGCATCTGATCCGGGCGGCCCGGGCGGCCGGGGTCGGCCACCTCGTCTACATCTCGATCGTGGGGGTGGACGAGGTGCCGCTCCCCTATTACCGGACCAAGTACCGGGTCGAGCGGATGATCGAGGAGTCGGGGCTGGGCTGGACGGTGCTGCGCACCACCCAGTTCCACGATCTGGTGCTGGGGTACTTCGAGGCCGTGGCGAAGCTGCCGGTGCTGCTGGTGCCGGGCGGGGTCGCGGACCAGCCGATCGAGGTCGAGGAGGTGGCCGACCGGCTCGCCGGCCTGGCAGGGGCGGCCCCGGCCGGGCGGGTGGCGGACATGGGCGGGCCGGAGGTGCTGGACATGGCCGGGGCGGCCCGCGCGTACCTGAAGGCGGCCGGGCGGCGGCGGCCGGTGCTGGGGGTGCGGCTGCCCGGAAAGACCTTCGCCGCGTTCCGCCGGGGCGGGCACCTCACCCCGGCGCATGCGGTGGGGCGGGGCACCTTCGCGGAGTTCCTGGAGCGTCGTACGGGGGCCGGGGCGGGGGCCGGCGCCTGATCAGCCGGCCGCGGCGCGGGCGCGGCGGGCTACCGCCCGGAGCATGGCCTTGCGGATGATCCCGCCGAACGGGCGGGCCAGCAGGTACCAGTACGGGCCGAACACCCGGCGGGTGCGGGCGTCGAGGGCGACCACCCGGGTCTCGGTGTGGAGCAGGGCTCCGTCGGGGTGGGCGGTGACCCGGAAGCTGATGGCGGCCTTCAGGTGGCCGGGGGTGCGGAACTCCCGGAACGCCTCCGGCCCGTCGAGCCGGACGAAGGGCGCGGCGGGCTTCCACCACTGGCCGGCGGCTCCGGACACGGTCTCCTCGCCCGGGAGTTCGGCGAGCGGCACGAACCGGTCGGCCAGGGAGTCCCGCAGGGTCCGCGCGGCTCCGGCCATGGGCCGGTCGGCCCGGTCGGCCCGGGGGCGGCGGATCAGCCGGGCCGGCAGGCTCCGTACGCCCATCAGCAGCCGGGCCGCCGGGACGTCGTCCGGGGTGATCCCGTTCAGGGCCCGCCAGGCCGTGGCGGGCGGTACCGGCACCACGAGGGTGTGCACCTCACGGAAGTCCCAGCGCTCCAACACCGAGTCGATCAGCATGAGTTCCCCCCTGTGTCTCCCCATTGCTGCCGGTTCGAGCCTCTCACGCCGGCCCGGCGGGCCCGAACACGTCCGCCCCGGCCGCGCGGGCGGTGCGCCGGAGCACCGCCAGCGCCTCCCGGGGTGCGGCCACCGGCAGCGCGGCCTCCGCGAGGGGGTGGCCGAGCAGGTCGGTGACCACCGCCGTCGCGCTGTCCGTACGGCCATCGCCTTGAGCTGGCTCGCCATCAGCGGCCCCGCCTCCTGGAGGAGGTTGAGGGCGAGCCGGTCGTTGATGGCCCGGGCGGTGCTGGGAGAGGCGGGTGAGTGGGCAGGAGTCACATATGAAGATGCCCGGGGACTCCGAACCCACCCCGGCGCGGCTGCGCCGCGCCCGTATCGCCATCGCCGCCGTCTTCTGCGCCCACGGGGCCGTCACCGGCAGCTTCGCGACCCGGATCCCGTGGATCCAGGACCATGCCGGGCTCGGCTCCGGCACCCTCGGCCTGGCCCTCGCCTTCCCCGCGATCGGGGCCGCGCTCGCGATGCCGCTGGCCGGCCGGATCAACCACCGGTTCGGCGCCCGCGCCGCCCTGCGCGTACTGCTGGCCCTGTGGACGCTCTCCCTGATCCTGCCGAGCCTGGCGCCGAACCTGCCCGTGCTGTGCATGGCGCTGCTGGTGTACGGCGCGACCTCCGGGATGTCCGATGTGGCCATGAACGCCCTGGGGGTGGAGACGGAGAACCGGCTCGGCCGCTCGATCATGTCCTCGCTGCACGGGATGTGGAGCGCGGGCGCGCTGCTCGGTTCGGCGGCCGGCATGGTCGCCGCGCACGCGGGGGCCGATGCCCGGCTGCACCACCTGATCGCCGCGCTCGCCCTGACCGCCGCCGGGCTGGTCGCCGTATGCGGGGTCCTCGATCTGCGCAGCGGGCAGGACGAGGAGGCGCCGCCGCATTTCGCGATGCCGCCGAAGTCGGCCCTGCTGATCGGGGCGATCGGTTTCGCCGCGGTGTTCGCGGAGGGCGCGAGCCTGGACTGGTCGGCCGTCTACCTGCGGGACGTCCTGCACACGGATGCCGGTCTGGCCGCCGCCTCCACCACCGCGTTCGCGCTGACCATGGCGGTGGCACGGCTCGCGGGCGACCGGGTGGTGGACCGTTTCGGCCCGGTGCGCACCGTACGGGCCGGGGGGCTGCTGGCCACGGCCGGCGGTCTGCTGGTGGTGCTGGTCCGGGAGCCGGCCGGGGCCCTGGCCGGATTCGGGCTGATCGGCCTGGGCATCGCGGTGGTGGTGCCGCTGGCCTTCGCCGCCGCGGCGCGCAGCGGGCCCGCGCCCGCACAGGCCATCGCGGGCGTGGCGACGATCACCTACACCTCGGGGCTGATCGCCCCTTCGGCGATCGGGGCGGTCGCCGATGCGACCTCGCTGGTGGTGTCGTTCGGGCTGGTCACCCTGCTGGCGTTCGCCCTGGTGGTGGGGGCCGGGCTGCTCCGGGCGAAGCCGGCCGGCGGGGAGCCGGCCCCGGCCGATCGGGACGAATCAGCTGCTATCCGGCCGTAGCATGTCCTGGGTCCTGAGCCGCCCTGCGGCCATGATCATCACACATGGTTGACGGGTGAACGGAGTGAACATGGGCCTCGGCGTGCGCTGGACCCTGCACGGAGACGGGCGGACGCCCGCTCCCGGAGCGGTGGTCCGGCCGGACGAGCGGCTGTCCTGGCCGCGCACCGCCGGGCTCGGCGCCCAGCATGTGGTGGCGATGTTCGGCGCGAGCTTCGTCGCGCCGGTCCTGATGGGCCTGGATCCCAACCTGGCCATCATGATGTCCGGCATCGCCACGGTGATCTTCCTGCTCGCCACCCGCGGCCGGATCCCCTCCTACCTGGGCTGTTCGCTCTCCTTCGTGGGTGTGGCAGCCGCCATCCGGGCGAGCGGCGGCGACAGCGCCACCGTCACCGGCGCGGTGTTCGTGGTCGGCGCGGCGCTGTTCCTGTCGGGCCTGGCGGTGCAGCGGTTCGGCGCGCGGATCATCCACGCGGCGATGCCGCCGGTGGTGACCGGCGCGGTGGTGATGCTGATCGGCTTCAACCTGGCGCCGGTGACGGCCTCGACCTACTGGCCGCAGGACCAGTGGACGGCCCTGCTGACCATGCTGTTCACCGGGCTGGCGGTGGTCTGCCTGCGCGGGTTCTGGTCACGGATCGCGATCTTCCTGGGGCTGCTCTTCGGGTACGGGATCTCCTGGCTCTTCGACCGGATCTTCGGGCAGATCCACTCGACCGTCGGCGGCGAAGCGGCCGTGGACCACTGGCGGCTGGACCTCTCGGCGGTGTCCAAGGCCGACTGGATCGGCTTCCCCTCCTTCCACGCGCCCGCCTTCGAGTGGTCGGCGATCCTGGTCGCACTGCCCGTGGTGATCGCCCTGATCGCGGAGAACGCCGGCCACGTCAAGGCGGTCGGCGAGATGACCGGGGACCCGCTGGACGACAAGCTGGGCACCGCGATCGCGGCGGACGGCGCCGCCTCGATGCTGTCCACGGCGGTGGGCGGGCCGCCGAACACCACGTACTCGGAGAACATCGGCGTGATGGCGGCGACCCGGGTCTACTCGACCGCCGCGTACTGGGCAGCGGCCGGCTTCGCGCTGCTGTTCGGGCTGTGCCCGAAATTCGGTGCGGTCGTCGCGGCCATTCCCGGCGGGGTGCTGGGCGGCATCACCGTGATCCTGTACGGCATGATCGGGCTGCTCGGCGCCCAGATCTGGATCAACGGGCGGGTGGACCTGCGCAATCCGCTGAACCTGGTGCCGGCCGCGGCGGGCATCATCATCGGGGTCGGCGGCGTGAAGCTGCAGTTCACCGACACCTTCGAGCTGGGCGGGATCGCACTCGGCACCATCGTGGTCATCACCGGCTACCACACGCTGCGGTTCTTCGCCCCGGCCCACCTCAAGACGCAGGAGCCCCTGCTGGACGAGGGCACCTCCGCGTACGACAACACGTCCGAGTGACCCCGGTGCCGTGTCATTCGCCCGAACCGGCGAAGCGCACGGCCAAGTTCTCCCGCTCGCGGGCGCCGGCTGGGAACCTGCCTCCCATGGATGCGGTACTGGCGCGGATGCGCGCCCTGGACCAGCGGCTGCCCGCACACGACGGGGTCGCGGTCTTCAACCGGGTGTACCTGACGGTGACGGAGACCCTGCACCACCGGCTCGAGGGCGGACACTTCCCGCACCCGCGGCGGGCGGAGCAGCTCACCGTACGGTTCGCCGATCGCTATCTCACGGCCGTGGAGGCCGCCACGGCCGGGCGCCGGACGCCCGCGTGCTGGCGGCCCCTGTTCCAGTACCGCCGCCATCCGGGGGTCCGCCCGCTCCAGTACGCGCTGGCCGGGATCAACGCGCACATCGGTCATGACCTGGCCCTGGCGGTGGTGGCCACCTGCCGGGCCATGGACTGCTCCCCCGGCGCCCTGGAGGGCGACTTCGACCAAGTGGGTGACACCCTGGTCGCGCTGGAGGAGCGCATCCGCGAGGATCTGATGCCGGGGCCGGACCTGCTCCAGATCGCCGACCCGCTGACCCATCTGGTCGGCGCCTGGAGCCTGGAACGCGCCCGCGATGGCGCCTGGGCGGGCGCCCGCCTGCTGTGGAACCTGCGCGGGCTGCCCGACCTGGCGGAGGAGTTCGCCGAATCCCTCGATGCGGGGGTCGGCCTGGTCAGCCGCTGTCTGCTCACCCCCACGGGCTGAGCGGCCGGCGGTGCGTTTGGGGGCTGCGCGGACTGCGCAGCCTCCCTCAGCGGTGAACCACCGCTATCGGTTGGATGAGCGAGAACGCAGGGAGCACAACGGTGGCACAGATGACACAGGGCACGGTCAAGTGGTTCAACGGAGAGAAGGGATTCGGGTTCATCGCCACGGACGGGGGCGGCCCGGACGTCTTCGTGCACTACTCCGAGATCCAGGGCCAGGGGTTCCGCTCCCTGGAGGAGAACCAGCGGGTCGAGTTCGAGGTCGGACAGGGACCCAAGGGGCCGCAGGCCCAGAATGTGCGCGCCATCTGACCGCGTGATTCTGATTCTTTGAAAACGGGCCGCCGCTGCGCGGTGTGCGCAGCGGCGGCCCGTGGTTCAGCGGGACGGCGTCAGCCTCGGGGGATCAGTCCTCGGGGAGTTCCACCGGGGCGATCTCGTCGTAGACGTCGCCCGGGCCCGGGTTGGTGGCGTCCGTGGAGCCGCCCAGGTGGTGCATGACACCCCAGACGGCGTTGAGGGCGGTCTGGACCGCACCCTCGGCCCAGCCGGCCGTCCAGGAGATGTCGTCGCCGGCCAGGAAGATGCCGCGCTTGTCCTCGGGCAGCCGGTCCTGCATGAAGTGGGTGAACAGGCGCCGCTGGTAGCGGTAGTGGCCGGGCAGGTTGGCCTTGAACGCGCCCATGAAGTAGGGCTCGTTCTCCCAGGACACGGTGACCGGGTTGCCGATGATGTGCCGGCGGATGTCGACCTTGGGGTAGATCTCGCCGAGGGACTTCAGCATGACCTCCATCCGCTCGTTCGCGGACAGCGGCAGCCACTTCAGGCTGTCGTCGCACCAGGTGTACGACAGGCAGATGACGGCCGGCTGGTCGGGGCCGTTGTCCAGCAGGTAGGTGCCGCGGGTCATCCGGTCGGTCAGCGTCATCGACATGACGTCGCGCCCGGTCTCCTCGTCCTTGTCCAGCCAGAACGGCCGGTCGACGGGGATGAAGAGCTTGGAGCTCTCCATGTAGTGGGTGCGCTCGATCGCCGTCCAGTGGTCGATCGGGAAGAGCGTGTCATCGCACTCGATCTTCGACAGCAGCATCCAGGACTGGGCGGTGAAGATCGCGGCCCGGTAGGTGCGGATGTCGCCGGAGGCGTCCGTGACGGTGATCCGGTTGCCGGCGGTGCGGTGCAGGCGGGTCACGGCGGGGCGCGGGGTGCCCTCGTGCAGGGTGGCCAGCGAGGTGCCCTGGGCCCAGTGGATGATCTTCTCGGGCTCGCGCTCCCACAGGCGCATCGGCAGCTGCTGCGAGCCGCCGACGATGCCGCGG
Source organism: Streptomyces sp. NPDC002054 (assembly GCF_040296685.1). Lineage (NCBI taxonomy): Bacteria > Bacillati > Actinomycetota > Actinomycetes > Kitasatosporales > Streptomycetaceae > Streptomyces > Streptomyces sp. NPDC002054. The sequence goes on along the minus strand of NZ_JBEOXT010000013.1, from coordinate 186,254 downwards.
TGGTGGTCGTCGGCCTCGGTGTAGACGACCCGGAGGATCTCCAGGATGGAGTTCGGGAAGTCGGTGTCCCAGCCGCCGGTGCCGAAGCCGACCTGGCCGAAGATCTCGCGGTGGCGGAAGGACTTGAAGGCCTCGGACTTGCAGAGGAAGCCGTAGAAGGTCTCGTCGTCGAGCTTCTCGACGAGCTTCGCCCAGATCTCGCGGATGCGCGGGACGTCCCGCTCGCGCATCGCGGTGTTCATGTCGGAGAAGTCGGCGCCCTCGTCCAGGCAGGCGTTCCACGCCGCGGACACGTCGCGGTAGACCTGCGGGAGGTCGGCGATGGTCTCGGCGTAGTGGCTCTCGCCCTTGAGGTCGACCACGGTCGAGGGGGTGGCCTCGGCCAGCGGGTTCGGGAAGGGCTCGGTCTTCAGGCCGACCAGGTCGATGTAGTGCTGGAACGCGGTGGAGGACGGCGGGAAGCGCATGGCGCCCATCTCCGCGGTCAGGCCCTCGGTGCCGGCGCCCTCGAAGCCGACGGTGCGCAGCCGGCCGCCGATCTGGTCGGCCTCGTAGACGACGGGCTTGAGGCCCATCTTCATCAGCTCGTAGGCCGAGATGATGCCGGACAGTCCGCCGCCGATGACGGCGACCTCGGTGCCGTGCTCGGTCGCGGGTATCTGGCCCAGGCCTGCCGGGTGGGCGAGGAAGTCGTCATAGGCGTACGGGAAGTCCGGGCCGAACATGGTGATCGGCGGCTGTCCGTCGCTGTGCGGGACGGCGGTGGTGGGCACCGTGGACGTCATGGGGGACGACTCCTTGCGGGCAGGGCTCAGGGGTGGAGCAGGAGGGCGGGGGGGGTGGGTCAGATGAGGGAGGCGTAGAGCCCGGCGCGGCGGTCGCGGAGGTACGGGTTGGTCTCGCGCGAGGCGCGCAGCAGCTCGGGGTCGGCCTCGCCGAACACCATTTCCTCGCCGCGGCCGGCGCGGGTGCGGGTGGTGCCGTCGGGGCTGGCCAGGCAGCTGAGGCCGACGAACTCGAATTCGCCCTCGGGGCCGGTGCGGTTGACGTACGCGATGTACATCTGGTTCTCGAAGGCCCGGACGGGGACGAGCTGCTCGGCGACGAACTGGAACGGGTGCATCTGGGCGGTCGGCACGAGGAGGAGGTCGGTGCCGGCGAGCGCGTGGGCGCGGACGTTCTCGGGGAACTCCACGTCGTAGCAGATCATGATGCCGATGCGGAGGCCGTTCAGGTCGGCCTGGACGACGGGGGTGTCGCCGGGGGTGAAGGCGTCCCGCTCGAACCCGCCGAAGAGGTGGGTCTTGCGGTAGTTCGCGAGCGGGGTGCCGTCGGGGCCGATGAGCTGGGCGGAGTTGTAGACCGTGCCGGTGTCGGCGTCGCGCTCGGGGTAGCCGTAGAGGACGGCGAGGCCGTTGCGGCGGGCGATCTCGCCGATCGTCCGGGCGGACATGCCGTCCGCCTGCTCGGCGAGGCGGGCGACGTCCTCGATCTCCAGCGCGTAGCCGGTGAGGAACATCTCCGGCGCCACGAGGAGCCCGGCACCCGCCTGTGCGGCGCGCGCGGCGGCCTCGTCGAGGACCTTCAGGTTCTCGGCGACGTCGCCGAGCCGTCCGGAGCTCTGGAGGAGGGCGGTGCGCAGCGGGGGCATGGGCGGACCTCTGTGGCAGATGGGGTGGAATGCGGTCCTATAGACGGTACGTTTGGCGCCTCGACGCAACAAGGCGCCATTGTTGCGCGCAGCGGACCGATTCGTTGCGCGTTCCACCGCGATAGCGGCGATTCGTTGTGCCCCCGGGCTCCGCCCCAGCCGCCCGGGCCAGGTTTGCGCCTGCGGCGCAGCCGGCTTGTTCCGGGGCTCCGCCCGGCCTGTCCGAGGCTGCGCCCCAGCCGCTATGCGGGCCGCTCAAGCCGGGTTCGCGCCTTCGGCGCGCAGGGAGGGTGCCCGGGGCGGGGCTGCGCCCCAGCCCCACGCGCGCCGCGCGGACCGGGTTCGCGGCTTCGGCGCAGCCGGGCTGCCGGGGCCCGGGCTTCGCCCCGCCCGCACGCGCGCCGCAGGCCTACGCCGGGGCGCCCGAGGTGAAGCGGCGGAGGAGGGGGGAGAGGACCAGGACCGACTTCGTGCGTTCCACGAAGGGTTCGCCTGCGATGCGTTCCAGGACCCGCTCGAAGTGACGCATGTCGCTCGCGAAGATCTGGACGAGGGCGTCCGCGTCGCCGGTCACGGTCGACGCGGACACCACCTCCGGGTACCGCTCCAGGCCTCGCCGGATGTCGTCCGGCGAGGTGTTGTGGCGGCAGTAGATCTCGATGAAGCCCTCGGTTTCCCAGCCCATGGCCGCCGGGTCCACCCGGACCGTGAAGCCCGTGATGGCGCCTTCGGCGCGGAGCCGGTCCACCCGTCGCTTGACCGCGGGAGCGGACAGGCCGACCTCGGAGCCGATGTCCGCATAGGAGCGGCGGGCGTCCTCGGCGAGGGCGTGCACGATGCGTTCGTCGAGATCGTTCAGTCGCACGGGGGGTGAATCACTTCTCTGTCGGTACCTCGGCCGCGGCCACCGCCAGGGTGGAGCGACGCATTCCGTAGAAGAAGTAGATCACGAGTCCGACCAGCATCCAGACACCGAACGCGACCCAGGTCGCCACCGGCAGGCTGTACATCATGTAGCCGCAGGCGATGAAGCCGAGGATCGGGGTGACCGGGAACAGGGCCACCTTGAAGGTGCGCGGCATGTCCGGCTTGGTGCGGCGGAGGATGATCACGGCCACGTTGACCAGGGCGAAGGCGAAGAGCGTGCCGATGCTGGTGGCGTTCGCCAGCTCGCCCAGCGGAATGAAGGCGGCCAGGGCGCCGCAGAAGACCGAGACGATGAGTACGTTGACGCGGGGGGTGCCGGTCTTGGGGTCGATCTTGGCGAACGCCTTGGGGACCAGGCCGTCGCGGGACATCGCGAAGAGGATGCGGGTCTGGCCGTAGAGGACGGCGAAGACGACGGAGGCGATGGCGACGACGGCGCCGGCGGCCAGGACGACGCCCCAGAAGGTGCCGCCCGTGACGTCGGTCATGATCTGGGCGAGCGCGGCCTCGGTGCCCTCGAAGTCCTGCCACGGCATGGCGCCGACGGCGACGAAGGCGACGAGGCAGTACAGGACGGTGACGATGCCCAGCGAGAGCATGATCGCCCGCGGCAGGTCCTTCTTCGGGTTCTTGGCTTCCTCACCGGCGGTGGAGGCGGCGTCGAAGCCGATGTAGGAGAAGAAGAGGGTGGAGGCGGCGGCGCTGATGCCGGTGATGCCGAGCGGGGCGAGCGGGGCGTAGTTGCCGGCCTTGATGCCCATGACGCCGATGCCGATGAAGAGCAGCAGCGTGACGATCTTGATGACGACCATGATCGTGTTGACGCGGGCGCTCTCCTTGGCGCCGCGCATCAGGAAGACCATGGCGAGCAGGACCACGACCAGCGACGGCAGGTTGATCCAGCCGCCGTCGCCCAGCGGGGCGGCGGAGAGCTTCTCGGGGATGGTGAAGCCGAGGGTCCCGTCGAGGAGCTCGTTGAGGTACTGGCCCCAGCCGACGGCCACGGCCGAGACGGACACCGCGTACTCCAGGACCAGGCACCAGCCGCAGATCCAGGCGATGAGCTCGCCCATGGTCGCGTACGAGTACGAGTACGAGGAGCCGGAGACCGGCACCGAGCCGGCCAGCTCTGCGTAGGAGAGGGCCGAGAAGAGCGCGGTCAGGCCCGCGATGATGAAGGAGATCGTGACGGCCGGGCCGGCCTTGGGGGCCGCCTCGCCGAGGACGACAAAGATGCCGGTGCCCAGGGTGGCACCGATGCTGATCATCGTCAGCTGCCACATGGTGAGCGAACGCCGCAGCGCACCGCCCTCGCCCTGGCCGGCCTCGTTGACGAGACGCTCTACGGGCTTGCGGCGAAGCAGCGGGTTGGCGGGCCGCGAGGTGAGCGGCGGCGCCTGGCCGTGGTCCAGCACGAAGGACTCCTTCTGACACTGCGGATCGGGGGGTAAGGCGTCGACCGCAGCGATCCGAGCAGGAGCACGACCTCGACAAGCCTGTCGGGCCTGAGCAGGGGGGACCGCCGGGGAGGCGGTCACGCCACTCCACGTACAGCGAGTGAGCCTAGGGGCTGGGGGTTCCCGCCCGTAATGCACCATCCTTGCACGTTCGCGCACGATCGTTGCACGGATCTGTCCGTGATGGCCGTTTGTTGCGCGCGGACGATCGATCGCTGCGCAGTCACTCTCGGCTACCTTTCTTGACACTTCGTCAGATCTGTCGCAGCGTGCCGTCCCATGGACCTGGACGTGCTCTACGAGATCGACGTGCCGAGGCCCTGGCCGGGGGCCCATCCGCACGGTCAGCGGACCGCCGAGCAGCGCGCCTACCGGGAAGCGGTCGAGCAAATCCGGCTGGCCGACCGGATGGGGTTCCGGACGGTCTGGGCGGTCGAGCACCACTTCCGCGAGGGCCGCTCGCACTGTCCGGCCCCCGAGGTGCTGCTCGGCCACCTGGCCGGGCTGACGGAACAGATCCGGCTCGGCTTCGGGGTGACGCTGACCCCCTTCGGTTTCACCCCGCCGCAGCGCATCGCCGAGAAGGTGGCCACCGTGGACGTGCTGTCCGGCGGCCGGGTGGAATGGGGCACCGGCCGGTCCACCCCCATGGAGCAGGCGGCCTTCGGGGTGGACCGGGAACGATCACGGGAGGACTGGCGGGAGGCCATCGGGATCGTCACCGGCATGTGGCGGGAGGAGTACTTCGAGTACGCCTCCGAGCGGTTCCGCTTCCCGCGCCGGATGGTCACCCCCAAACCCGTGCAGGACCCCCACCCGCCCGCCTGGATGGCGGCCACCTCCCCCGGCTCCGCCGAGGTGGCCGGGGCCGCCGGGCTCGGACTGCTCTCCTTCTCGATCATGCAGCCGCTGGAGGCGATGGCCCGGCAGGTGGCCGCCTACCGGGCCGCCGCCCGGGATCCGCAGCCGCTGACCGACGTCACCACCGACCGGGTCAGCGCCTACACCCTGGTGCACGCCACCCCGCCGGGCACCACGCCCGGCGCCCGGGTGTGGGACTCGGTCGCCTGGTGGTACTCCCACCTGGCGCGGTTCACCCTGGAGTGGGAGCTGCCGCACCTGGCCCCCGAGGAGCGGGAGCAGGCCTTCCCGCTGCTCGCCCCGATCCTCGAAGGCTCCGTCCCGGTACGGGAGTTCAGCGACGGGGACATGATCCTGATCGGGGATGCACAGACCGTCGTCCGCAAGGCCAAGCGGTACGCGGACCTCGGCGTGGACCAGCTGATCTGCTACGTCCAGTGGGGCTTCCTGGAGCACCGGGAGATCCTGCGCACCCTCGAGATCCTCGGGAAGGAAGTCATCCCCGAGCTCGCCCGGTACCAGCCCCGGAGCGCCGGTTGACGCAGCCACGGCCACTGCCACCGTCCCTGCCCGACACCTCGCCCGTGCCCGACTACGCCGCCCTGCACCGCCTCGACGGCCGCGGCTTCGTGCTGCTCGGAGCGGGCAACGGGATCGGCCGGCAGACCGCCCACGCGCTGGCCGCGGCCGGGGCCCGGGTGCTGTGCGTGGACGTGGACGAGGAGCGGGCCCGGGCCGTGGCCACCGAGGTCGCCGGGATTCCGTTTCCCGCCGACGTCACCGTGCGGGAGAGCGTACGGGAGCTCTTCGCGCGGGCGCCGGAGCTGCTCGGCGGGGCGGGCGGGGCCGGTGGGGTCGGCGGGGTGGTCGACATCGTGGGCATGGCCCGCTATGCCGGGCTCGCCGAGCTCGACGACGCCGGCTGGGACTGGCATTTCGACCTGGTGCTGCGGCACGCCTGGCTGGCCGTGCAGTACGGGGGTGCGGCGCTCGCCGCGGCCGGTGGCGGGCCGCTGGTGTTCGTGGCCTCGGTGTCCGGGCTGACGGCCGCCCCGCAGCACGCCGCGTACGGGGCGGCCAAGGCGGGTCTGGTCTCGCTGGTGCGCTCGGCCGCGGTGGAACTGGGCCCGCGCGGGGTACGGGTGAACGCGGTGGCGCCGGGTGTGGTGTGGACCCCGCGGGTCGCCGCCCTGCTGGGTGCCAAAGGGCGGCGGCGCAACGCGGAGAACGCCCCGCTCGGCCGGGTCGCGGAGACCTCGGACATCGCCGCTGCACTGGCTTTCCTGGCCTCGCCCGCGTCCTCGTACATCACCGGGCAGACTCTGGTGGTGGACGGCGGGGTCGGTGTGAAGTTCCCCTATCCGACGATCGGAGGCGAAGCGTGAGCGCTGACGGTGGTGCCGAGCGGTGGCTGGATCCGGGGCCGTTCCTGCGCGGGGTGGCCTGGCTGGACCGGGAGCGGCCGGTCCGCGCCGACCCGGCGGACACCATGCGGCTGCCCTGGGACACCGGGGAGCGGGCGACCCTGCCGATCGGGGTGCGGCTGGAGTTCGCCGTCGATCCGGCCCGGCCCGCGCGGGCGGTGGAGATCCGCTACCGGGCCGCCGTACCCGGACCCACCGACGCGCTGCGGGACCTCGCCCACGGGTTCGCGCTGTGGAACCGGGAGGGGCTGCTCGCCGAGCTGTTCACCGAGCCGGCTGCCGAGGCCGTGATCCGCGTCGAACTCCCGCCGGGCCGCGGCCCGTACACCGTGCACCCACCGGAAGCCCAGTCCCCCACCCTGCTCGCGCTGCGCGGGATCGGCGGCCCGCTCGCCCCGGCGCCCGCCACCCCGCGCTGGGTGGTGCACGGCGATTCCATCACCGAGGGCTGGTGGTCGACCCGGCCCGCGCACGGCTGGCCGGCGGTGGCCGGGCGGGCCCTGGGCTGGGACACCGTCAACCTCGGCTATGCGGGCGCCGCCCGCGGCGAACTCGCCACCGCCGAACAGCTCGCGGGGCTGCCGGCCGACGCCCTCACCCTGGCCTTCGGCACCAACTGCTGGTCCCGGGTGCCGTATTCGGTGCCGCTGATGTACGAAACCACCCGTGCGTTCCTCGAACTGGTCCGGCAGGGCCACCCCCGGACCCCGCTGCTGCTGCTCTCGCCCGTGCTGCGGCCCGATGCCGAACGCACCCCGAACCGGCTGGGCGCCACCCTCGGGGCCCTGCGGGACGCGATGGAGCGGGCGGTGGCCGACCGGATCGCGGGCGGCGACGAACGCCTCGCGCTGCTGCCCGGCCGGGACGTGCTGGGGCCCGAGCACCTCGCGGACGGACTGCACCCGAACGACAGCGGTCATACGCTTCTCGGTCTGACTGTGGTCACGGCGCTGCGCCGGGCCGGGTTCACCGGGAGGTGAGTGAGTCTCCCCACAACAGCCGCATTGAACAGATCCGGTCCGGCGCGGCGTGTCTCCCACACAGTTGCCCGCCCACCGCGGCGGCGACACGGATCACACGTGGGAGAGATCAACATGGGCAAGATGCGCGGAACTTCCCTCGCGGCCGTCGCGATCGTCGTCGCCCTCACGGCGACGGCGTGCGGCGGTAGGGAGGACAAGGCCGGTGACGCGGTCAAGGTGGCCGGAGCCGGGACCGCGGCCTCCTCCCCGGCACCCGCGGCGCCCGCGGCCGACGCGGGCTACCCGGCCAAGGCGGCCGGCGAGCTCAAGATCGCGCAGAACGAGGCGCTCGGCGCGGTACTGACCGACAGCGCCGGGTTCACGCTGTACCGGTTCGACCCCGACACCGCGAAGCCCTCGAAGGCCACCTGCGACGGCGACTGTGCCAAGGCCTGGCCCCCGGTCCCGGCGGGCGAGGTGACCCCGGCGGCGGGCCAGGACCCGGCGCTGCTGGGCGAGGTGGTCCGTACGGACGGCACCAAGCAGCTGACGGTGGGCGGCTGGCCGGCGTACCGGTTCGCGAAGGACACCGCGCCCGGCGAGACCAAGGGGCAGGGCGTCGGCGGCACCTGGTTCGCCCTCGCGGCCGACGGCAAGAAGGCCGCGAAGGCGGCGGCCGGGGCCGGCGGGGAGGCGGCGACCGGGCAGCCCGGGCTCTCGGTGCGCAAGGACCCCAAGCTCGGTGAGCACATCGTGGACAAGAACGGGATGACGGTCTACCGGTTCAAGCCGGACACCGCCTGGCCGATGGTCTCCAAGTGCGTCGGCGACTGCCTGACCAAGTGGCCGGTCGTCGCCCCGGTGAACAAGGCCGACACCAAGGGCATCACCTCGCGGAACTACCTGGTCCTGGACCGCCCGGACGGCAAGAAGCAGCAGACGGTCGACTGCTGGCCGATCTACACCTTCGCCAATGACAAGAAGCCCGGTGACACCAACGGGCAGGGTGTCGGCGGCACCTGGTACGCGGTGTCCCCCGACGGCAAGCTCATCACCGTCAAGTAGCCACGGGCGCAGGCCCTTCCAGGCGCGGCCCCCGGCCTCCCCCCGGCCGGGGGCCGCGCGCATCCCCAAGACACCCTCTACACTCCGGGCCATGCTGCGCGTACTGGCCGTGGACGACGAGAAGCCGCTTCTGGAGGAGCTCCTCTACCTGCTGCGCTCCGATCCGCGGGTGCACAGTGCGGAGGGCGCCTCGGACGCCACCGAGGCGTTGCGCCGGATCACCCGGGCGCTGGAGGGCGGGCCCGAGGGGGCCGACGGCATCGACGTGGTCTTCCTGGACATCCACATGGCGGGGCTGACCGGGCTGGACATCGCCCGGCTGCTGGCCGGGTTCGCCCGGCCGCCGCTGATCGTGTTCGTCACCGCCCACGAGGGGTTCGCGGTGCAGGCCTTCGACCTGAAGGCGGTGGACTACGTCCTGAAGCCGGTCCGGCCGGAGCGGCTGGCCGAGGCGGTACGCCGGGTCTGTGCGCAGCTCGGCCGGGCTCAGGAGGCGGCGGAGAGCGCGGCGGACCGGGCGGACCGGGCCGTGCACTCCGTGCCGGTGCCGCGCCGGCCGGGTCCCGAGGTCACGATCGCGGACCGCACCCCGGACCAGATCGCGGTCGAACTGGGCGGGGTGACCCGGTTCGTGGCGATCGCGGACATCGCGTACGTCGAGGCCCAGGGCGACTACGCCCGGCTGTACACCGACGAGGGCAGCCATCTGGTGCGGATCCCGCTGTCCACGCTGGAGGAGCGGTGGGCGCCCCGGGGGTTCGTCCGGATCCACCGGCGGCATCTGGTGGCGCTGGGGCGGATCGACGAACTCCGGCTGGACGCGGGCACCACGAGCGTCCGGGTCGGTTCGGCCGAACTGCAGGTCAGCCGGCGGCACGCCAGGGAACTGCGGGAACTGCTGATGCGGCAGGCCACCGGCTGACGGGCGGTTTGGACCGCTCGGCGCGGGCCGGGTGCCGTTCGTCGCGCCGGGCGCCGCGTACGGCGCTCCGTCGCCGCCACCGGCCGCAGCGGCCGGCCGGGCGGGCTTCGGTGCCCCGGCCCGCCCGTATCGTGGATCTTCCGGGCGGGAGGAGCGAGATGTCCGACATCCAGGCGCTGGTGGACGAGTTGGCCGGCCTTCCCCGGACCGGGCCCGCAGGACCGGAGGAGGCCGCGGCCCTCCTGGCCCGGCTGCGCAGCGCGGCCGCCCGCTGGGCCGATGTGCTGTACGAGGCCGGGCAGGCCTCCCGGCAGCATCTGCCGCCGCGCGCGGAGGCCGCCGTGATGCTCGCCTTCCGGCGGGCCGAACAGTCCTATGTGGAGCTGGAGATCGCCCTGCGCGACTCGGTGGAACACGGGGACCGCGTGCGCTAGCCCTCCGGGGGGCTTTGCGGGCGATGCGGGCCGGGCGGGTACGGGCGGCGGCCCGGCCGGGGCCGGACTGGCCCGCCCGCAGCGCAGCTAGGCCCTGTCCGGGCGATCTCCGTGGATGAGCCCGCGTCGTCTGGTGCGGTGCATCGCAAGGCGGAGCTTCGCGGCTCGTACTGGACGTACTTGCGCGATGCGACAACGCAGCGAGGTGCCGTGCCAGACGGCGCGGGCCCGCGGAGATCGCCCGGACAGGGCCTAGCCCCCGCAGGGGGCCGCCGGGCGGCCCCGCGCGGTCCCGCCGCCGGATTCGGGCGGTCGGGCTGCAGTTTCGCCAAATCTTGCCTGTTGCGGGGGCGGACGCGTGCGTAGACTCCGGTCACCCTCCCCCCTGCCGAAGGATTCCGTCCGGTGAACCAGACGTACGCGCTGACCGCGGTCACCGTCGTCGTCCTGGCCACCGTGCTGGTGGGGGCGCTCGGGCTGCGCATCTCGCGGACCACCTCCGACTTCTACGTCGCCTCCCGCACGGTGGGTCCCCGGCTCAACGCCGCGGCGATCGGCGGGGAGTACCTGTCCGCCGCCTCCTTCCTCGGCATCGCCGGGCTGGTGATGCTCCAGGGGCCGGAGCTCCTCTGGTACCCGGTGGGGTACACCGCCGGGTACCTGGTGCTGCTGGTGCTGGTGGCGGCGCCGCTGCGGCGCTCGGGGGCGTACACGCTGCCCGATTTCGCGGAGGCGCGCCTGGAGTCGCAGGCGGTCCGGCGGATCGCCGTGCTGTTCGTGCTCGGGGTGGGCTGGCTGTACCTGCTGCCCCAGTTGCAGGGGGCCGGGCTGACCCTGCAGATCCTGACGGGCGCGCCGAGCTGGGTGGGCGGAGTGGTGGTCGCGTTCGTGGTGTCGGCGGCGGTGGCGGCCGGCGGGATGCGCAGCATCACCTTCGTCCAGGCCTTCCAGTACTGGCTGAAGCTGACCGCGCTGCTGGTGCCCGCCTTCTTCCTGATCGCCGCCTGGGCCGGGGACGGCGCGCCGCGCGCCCGGTTCGACGCGGACGCGGTGTTCCGCGAGCGCACCGCCGTCACCCTCGCCGAGGACGTCCGGATGTCCCTGGAGGCACCGCTGACGCTGACCGTCAGCGGGCAGGTCGACGGGCGGGCGTACCGGGCCCAGCCGGTGACGCTGGGGGCCGGGGAGCACAAGGTGCGGGCGCAGACGCAGCTGGTGTTCCTGCCGGACACGACGGTTCCGGACACCCGGTCCGGCGCGGACGAGGAGGTCTCCGGCTGGTCGCAGCCGCTGTCCGGGGAGCAGGACGGGTACCGGCTGTACGCCACGTACGGGCTGATCCTCGCGACCTTCCTCGGCACGATGGGGCTGCCGCACGTCGCCGTCCGCTTCTACACCAGTCCGAACGGGCGGGCGGCCCGGCGCACCACCCTGGTGGTGCTGGGGCTGGTCGGTGCGTTCTATCTGCTGCCGCCGGTGTACGGGGCGCTGGGCCGGATCTACGCGCCCGAGCTGGCGCTGACCGGGACGGCGGACGCGGCGGTGCTGGTGCTGCCGGAGCGGATGCTCGGGGGGCTGCCGGGCGATCTGCTGGGGGCGCTGCTGGCGGGCGGGGCGTTCGCCGCGTTCCTGTCGACGGCCTCGGGGCTGACGATGGCGGTGGCCGGGGTGCTGCACCAGGACGTGCTGCCCTCGCGCGGGGTGGGCATGTTCCGGGTGGCGGTGCCGGTGGCGATGGCGGTGCCGTTGGCCGGGAGTTTCGCGGCGCGGGCGGTGCCGGTGGCGGATGCGGTCGGGCTGGCGTTCGCGGTGTCCGCGTCCTCGTTCTGCCCGCTGCTGGTGCTGGGCATCTGGTGGCGCGGGCTGACCCCGCCGGGGGCGGTGGCGGGTCTGCTGACCGGTGGCGGGGCGGCGTTGAGCGCGGTGCTGACGACCCGGGCCGGGCTGGCTCCGGCGGGCTGGGTGCACACGCTGCTGGCCTGGCCGGCCGTCTGGTCGGTGCCGCTGGGCTTTCTGACGATGGTCGCGGTGTCGCTGGCGACCCGCGGGCAAATCCCGCGGAACGCGGCGGCCACGGTGGCCCGGCTGCATCTGCCGGAGGACGTGGCCGGCCATCCGCCGGCGCCGGTGCCGGTTCCCGGTGCGGTGGCGGGGCCCGGTCCGGTGGCGGGGCCGGCGGCCGGAGCGGGGGGTGCGCGATGACGGCCGGTGCGGTCACCGGGCTGGCGGCGGGTGTGGTGCTGTGCGCCCTCGCCCTGGGGTTCTGGCTGGGCCGGTGGCAGACCCGGCGGGCCGGCCGAGCCGGTGGCGGCCTGGACCTGGGCACCCCGGTGGAGCGGGCCACCTTCCACACCCTGCACACGGCCTCGCTGGCCGCTCCCCCGCTGCGGGCCGGGCTGACCGAGGACGCGGCCCGCAAGGCGGCCCGGCGGCTGCGGTCGCTGCTGGGCACGGAGGCGCTCTGCCTGACCGACCGGGAGTCGGTGCTGGCCTGGGACGGGCCGGGGGCCGACCACCACCAGCGGCGGGCCATGCAGCGGGTGGGCCAGATGCTGGATTCGGGGCGCAGTGCGAGCGTACGGACCGAGTGCCAGCGGCCCGACTGCCCGCTCAAGTGGGCCGTGATCGCCCCGCTGACCGGGGAGGACGGCATGCTCGGCGCGCTGGTGGCGTACGGGTCGCGGGAGTCGGCGGTGCTGGTGCGGGCCGCGACGGAGGTGGCCCGCTGGGTGTCGGTGCAGCTGGAGCTGTCGGAACTGGACCGCTCGCGGACCCGGCTGATGGAGGCGGAGATCAAGGCGCTGCGGGCGCAGATCTCCCCGCACTTCATCTTCAACTCCCTGGCCGCCATCGCCTCGTTCGTCCGGACCGATCCGGAACGGGCCCGGGAACTGCTGCTGGAGTTCGCGGACTTCACCCGCTACTCGTTCCGGCGGCACGGGGACTTCACCACGCTCGCCGAGGAGCTGCGGTCCATCGAGCAGTATCTGGCCCTGGCCGGTGCCCGGTTCGGGGACCGGCTGAAGGTGACCCTCCAGGTGGCACCGGAGGTGCTGCCGGTGGCACTGCCGTTCCTGTGCCTGCAGCCGCTGGTGGAGAACGCGGTCAAGCACGGGGTGGAGGACTCCACCGGCACCTGCCGGATCGCCATCGTGGCCCGGGACGCGGGCTCGGAGGCGCTGCTGACGATCGAGGACAACGGGGTGGGGATGGACCCGCAGCTGCTGCGACGGATCCTGGCCGGGGAGCACAGCGGGTCCTCGTCGGGGGTCGGGCTGCCCAATGTCGACGAGCGGTTGCGGCAGGTGTACGGGGACGACCACGGGCTGGTCATCGAGACGGGGGTCGGCGCCGGCATGAAAATCACCGTGCGGATCCCCAAGTACCGGGCGGGAGTGCACTCCTAGGTCTTGGCGGGAGCGTGCATCGCTGAACCCGTGGGGCCGGCGCCGCGTGTTGTCCGAGCAAGCCGGATCAGCACCATGGGCGGGCAGCGGGAGGGGGTGCCGACGTGCGGCTCGGGCTTGAGGAACTGCCGGCCGTGGTCCTGGAGGCGGTGCGCGCGGTGGCCGCGGAGGGGACCGGGGGCTGTCTGCTGGTCGAGGGGGAGCCGGGCGCGGGACGGAGTACGCTGCTGCGCGCGCTGGCGGACCGGGCGGGCCGGGCCGGGTGCCGGGTGCGGTCCGGGGCCGCCGATCCGCCGGCGGTGCGGCTGCCGCTGCGGGCCGCGTTGGACTGCCTGTGTCCCGACGGTGCCGGCCCCGGGGCTTTTGGCCTGCGGGCCGCGGTGGGCGGGCTGCTGATGGCCGCCGACCGCCCCGAGGCAGGGCTGGCCGCCGCCCTCGACACGCTGGTCGCTGCGGTCGAGGAAGAGTGTGCCGCAGGTCCGCTGGTGCTGGTCCTGGACGATCTCCAGGACGCCGATCCGGCCAGTCTGCTGCTGTGGCAGCGGCTCGGCCGGGCCGCCGCCCGGCTGCCGCTGCTGCTTGCGGCCGGGCTGCGCAGCGGGCTGTGGCGGCCGGAGGTGGAGGGGCTGTGCACCGGGCTGGACCGGGCCGGGGCCCGGCGGGTGCCGCTGCGCCCGCTGGACGCCGGGGAGACGGCCGCCGCGATCCGGGCGCAGCTCGGGGCGGCGCCCGGCCCGCGGCTGCGCGAGCTGGCCCGCCGGGCCGGCGGGAACCCGTCCCACCTGCGGGAGTTGATCGGCCACTGGGCCGCCCTCGGGGTGCTGTCCGTAGAGACCGGAGCCGGGGCCGGTGTCGTCGAACCGGCCGTACGGGACGGCGAGCTGCCCGGTCCGCCCGCCGGGCTGGCCCGGCGGGGCCTGGCCTTCCTGTCCCCCGCCGCGTACGGACTGTTGCGCCATGCGGCGCTGCTGGGCGGGGAGTTCACCGTCCGGGAGCTGGCCTGCCTGGTGGACCGGCCGACCCGCGACCTGCTCGGCCTGCTGGAGGAGCCGCTCGCCGCCGGGCTGCTGCGCGAGGCGGGCGGCCGGCTGGAGTTCCGGCATCCGGTCGTACGGCAGGCCCTGTACGCGGATCTGCCCGGCCCGCTGCGGTCCGCGCTGCACCAGGACGGGGCGCGGGCGCTGGACGGGGCCGGGGCGCCGCCGGCCCGGACGGCCGAGCAGCTGGTGGCGGCCGGGCCGCTGGATGCGTGGGCGCTGCGCTGGCTGGCCGGGGCGGCGGGGCGGCTGATTCCCGACGCGCCCGGTCTGGCGGCCGAGCTGATCGAGCGGGCCCTCGCCCAGGACACGGCTGCGGCCGGCGTGGGGTCGGGGGCCGGGGCGGGAACGGGGGCGGAACGGCAGGCCCTGGAGGAGCATCTGGCGGACGCGGCCCTGGTGTTGCGGCGCCCGGAGTCGGTGGGCCTGCTGGCCGCGCTGTGCGAGCGGGCCGAGGACCCGGACCGGCGGGCGGCGCTGGAGTTCCGGCTGGTGTCGGCGCTGCTGGTGCAGGGGGACCCGGCGCAGGCCCTGCTGGTGGCGGAACGGGCGCTGGGGCGGGAGTTCCCCGGCCCTCTGCCGCGGGTCCGGCTGGCGGCCTGCCGGGTGCTGGCGCTGACGGAACTGGGCCGGGCCGGGGAGGCGTACCCGCAGGCCGTACGGGCGGTGGCCGACGCTGTCGCGCTGGGCGATGCACTGTGCGGTGCAGAGGCGCACCACGCGCTGTCCTTCGTCTTGTTCCGGATGGGCCGGGAGGTGGAGTCGCTGCACCACATCGCCCAGGGCATCGGCTGGGCCCGGCGCACCCCGGAGGCCAACGACCGGCGGCTGCTGCTGCTCGCCTGCCAGGCCGACGGGCACACCCGCCTCGACCAGCCGCTGATCGTGGCCAAGGCGCTGAGCGAGGCACGGGAGCTGGCGCAGCGCAGCCGGTCCACGGGCCGGCTGATGGGCACGGAGGCCCGGTTCGCCGAGTTCCACTACCGGTACGGGCGGTGGGACCAGGCGCTGGCCGCGGCGGGCCGGGCCGAGGCGCTGCGGACGTCCGACGCCTGGCTGCCGGTGGCGGTCCGCGGGCTGCGCGCACTGATCCTGGCCCACCGGGACCAGCCGGCCGCTGCCCGGCGGGAGCTGGGGCGGCTGTCGCAGCAGACCGTGGAGCTGCCGTCGGCCCGCGGGCACGCCTGCTGGGTGCTGCTGGCGCGGTCCCGGCTGGCCGAGCGGGACGGCCGGCCGGCCGAGGCGCTGGGGGCGCTGCTGCCCGCCCTGTCCGCGGCGGCTGCTGAGGCCGCGTCCGCGGACCGGCACGAGGTGCTGCCGGAGATCGTCCGGCTGGCGCTGGAGACCGGGGACACCGCGACGGCCCGGCGGGCGGTGGTGGCGTGCGAGGAGCTGGCGGCCGGGTTCCCCGCGTCTCCCGGTCCGGCGACGGCCCTGCTGCGCTGCCGGGGGCTGTTCGGGCAGGATCCGGTGCTGCTGGGCCGGGCGGTGGAACGGGCGGAGCGGGCGGCGCGCCCACTGCCGCTGGGCCGGACCCTGGAAGATCTGGCGGTGGCACTGGCCTGGCACGGCGAGCTGGTGCCCGCGCGGGCCGCGCTGGCCCGGGCCGTCGGCCGGTACGAGGCCCTGGGAGCGCCCGGGGACATCGCCCTGGCCGATGCCCGGCTGCGCCGGCTGGGGGTGCGGCGGGGCAGCCGCAGTGCCCGGCGGAACGCGGCGAACGGCTGGGAGGCGCTGACCCCGGCCGAGCTGCGGGTGGCCCTGCTGGTGGCGGAGGGGCGCTCCAACCCGGAGATCGCCGCGGAGCTGCTGCTGTCCCGCCGGACCGTGCAGACGCATGTGTCGCACATCCTGGGCAAGTTGCAGGTCCGCTCGCGCACCCAGGTGGCGGCTCAGGCGGCGAGCCGGGCGGCGGCCGGGGGGCCGTAGCCGGGCATGACCGCCTTGAGGGCGCGCAGGGCGTAGTACGTACGGGATTTGACGGTGCCCGCCGGTATGCCGAGGGTTTCGGCGGCCTCGCAGACCGAGGCGCCCCGGAAGTAGATCTGCACCAGTACGTCGCGGTGCTCGCGGCTGAGGCTGCGCAGTGCCTCGCGTACGTCGAGGGCGGCCACGGACTTGTCGGAGCCGTCCTCGTGCTGCGGGGCCTGTTCGAGCACCTCGGGTCCGACCTCGGCGGGCCGCACCAGCCGGGCGCGGCGGGCGTCGATGGCGAGGCGGCGGCCGACGGTGAACAGCCAGGGCCGCATGGATGCGTGGTCGCTCTCCAGGGCCTCCGGGTGCGTCCAGGCGCGTACCAGGGTCTCCTGCAGCAGGTCCTCGGCGCGCTGCCGGTCGCCGTAGGTGAGGCCGAGCAGGAAACCGAACAGGGCTCTGCCGTGCTCGCGCTGGAGGTGGGCGAGGGCTTGTTCGTCGGTGCGGCGCGCAAGGGTCGTGGTCACCGTGGTCGCTCCTTCGGTCTGGTACGCCCGGGTCGGCGGCGGGCGGTTGCCGATGCCCAGAGAGTGACCGAGGGAACGCTGCGAGTGATCCGCCACCTGGCGGATACCGGCCGCCATGACGACCGGCGGCCGGGTTGCGCGGTGAGCGGTCGGCCGAGCGGCCGGTCCGCGCCGAGGGGCCCGGACGAGCGGTCGGGCGGCAGCGGTCCGGTTCAACGGGAGCGCACGGTCTTTCCGCCGCACCCGGCCGACCGTACGGATCCGGCCATCCCGGCACCGGGGGTGGCCGGGAACGCCGCTGCCCGCCGCGCCGCGTCCGGTGGGGACGCAGCGGGGCGGGCAGCGGGGTGGACTACAGGGACTAGCTCCAGCTGGCGTGCAGCGGCTTGCCCTCGGCGTAGCCGGCCGCGGACTGGATGCCCACGACGGCCTTCTCCTCGAACTCCGCGAGGGAGCCGGCACCGGCGTAGGTGCAGGAGGAGCGGACACCGGCGATGATCGAGTCGATCAGGTCCTCGACGCCCGGGCGGGCCGGGTCGAGGAACATCCGCGAGGTGGAGATGCCCTCCTCGAACAGGCCCTTGCGCGCCCGGTCGTAGGACGACTCCTCGCTGGTGCGGTTCTGCACGGCACGGGCCGAGGCCATGCCGAAGGACTCCTTGTACAGGCGGCCCTCGGCGGACTGCTGGAGGTCGCCCGGGGACTCGTAGGTCCCGGCGAACCAGGAGCCGATCATCACGTTGGACGCGCCGGCGGCCAGGGCCATCGCCACGTCGCGCGGGTGGCGGACGCCGCCGTCGGCCCACACGTGCTTGCCGTACTTCTTGGCCTCGGCGGCGCACTCCAGCACCGCGGAGAACTGCGGGCGGCCCACACCGGTCATCATGCGGGTGGTGCACATGGCGCCGGGGCCCACGCCGACCTTGATGATGTCGGCGCCGGCGTCGATGAGGTCCTTGACGCCCTCGGCGGCGACGATGTTGCCGGCCACGATGGGGACCTGCGGGTCCAGGGCGCGGACCGCCTTGATCGCGTTGATCATGGATTCCTGGTGGCCGTGCGCGGTGTCGATGACGAGCGTGTCCACGCCCGCGACGAGCAGCTGCTTGGCCTTCTCCACGAAGTCGCCGTTGATGCCGACGGCGGCGGCGATGCGCAGCGTGCCGTTGGCGTCGACGGCCGGGGTGTAGAGGGTCGCGCGGAGCGCGCCCTTGCGGGTCAGGATGCCGACGAGGCGGCCGTCGGCGTCGACGGCGGGGGCCAGCTTGCGGTGGCCGGCGTCGAGCTTGTTGAAGGCCTCGCGGGGGTCGATGCCGGCGTCGAGGAGCAGCAGCTCCTTGGACATGACCTCGGAGAGCTGGGTGAAGCGGTCCACGCCGGACAGGTCGTGCTCGGTGACCACGCCGATCGGCCGGTTGTCGGCGTCGACGACGACGCCGGCGCCGTGCGCCCGCTTGGGCAGCAGGGACAGCGCGTCGGCGACGGTCTGGGTGGGCGCCAGCGTGATCGGGGTGTCGAGCACGAGGTGGCGGGTCTTCACCCAGGAGATGACATCGGTGACGACATCGATCGGAATGTCCTGCGGGATGACGACGAGGCCACCGCGGCGGGCGACGGTCTCGGCCATCCGGCGGCCGGCGATGGCGGTCATGTTCGCGACGACGAGGGGGATGGTCGTCCCGGTGCCGTCGGGCGAGGAGAGGTCGACGCCCTGGCGGGAACCCACCGCTGAGCGGCTCGGCACCATGAATACGTCGTCGTACGTGAGGTCGTACGGCGGCTTCGAGTCATTGAGGAAACGCACGTGCTAAATCCCAGTCGATCGATGGTGACCCTCGGACAGGGCAGCCGAGGAAAACGCACGTACTTCATTCTCCCATGCCCGGGTGTTTACACGGCCCGGGCAGATCGTCCAGGACATACCGGGCCCTCTGGTCTCTTCCTACGGGACCTTGGTCCCGTACGGCTCCGCCGGGCGGCGGTGGATGGGGTTCCGGCCGCCGGTCAGGGGGGTGGCGGAGGCGGCGTGCCGGACGGCGGTGAGCTCGGCCGCGATGGCCAGGGCGGTCTCCTCCGGGGTGCCGGCCCCCAGGTCCAGGCCGATGGGTGAGCGGAGCCGGGCCAGTGCCGCGTCCGTCACCCCTTCGGCGCGCAGCCGGGCGGTCCGCTCGGCGTGGGTGCGGCGGGAGCCCATGGCTCCGACGTAGCCCAGGGGCAGCCGCAGGGCCAGGGCCAGCAGCGGTACGTCGAACTTGGCGTCGTGGGTGAGCACGCAGACGGCGGTACGGGTGTCCAGCCGGCCGGCCTCCCATTCGGCGGCCAGGTGCCGGTGCGGCCAGTCCACGATCACCTCGTCGGCGTCGGGGAAGCGAGCCGGGGTGGCGAACACCGGCCGGGCGTCACAGACGGTGACCCGGTGGCCGAGGAAGGCGCCGATCCGGGCCAGTGCGGAGGCGAAGTCGATGGCCCCGTAGACCAGCAGGCGGGGCGGTTCGGCCGCCGATTCGACGAGCAGGGTCAGGGGGTCGCCGCACAGCCCGCCGGCCGTGCCGAGGTCGGCGGTGCCGGTGCGGCCGGCCAGCAGCAGCTCCCGGACCCGGCCGGCGGCGGCCCGGTCGAGGGCCGCGCCGCCGCCGAGTCCGCCCTCGTACGAGCCGTCGGGCCGGACCGCGAGGGCCCGGCCGTGTTGCTCCGGGGGGCCGCTGACCACCCGGGCGAGGGCGGCCCGGCCGCCGAGCGCGGTGGTGTCCAGGACCGCGCCGAGGACGGGTCGGACCGGGTCCTGGCCGCGTACCGGGCTGACCAGGACGTCGAGGACTCCGCCGCAGGTCAGGCCGACCGCGAAGGCGTCGTCGTCGCTGTAGCCGAAGCGGTGGACGCCGGTTTCCCCGGAGGCGAGGGCGGACAGGCACAGCTCGTGCACGGCCGATTCCACGCAGCCGCCGGAGATGCTGCCCAGGGCCGTGCCCCGGTCGTCCACGGCCAGTGAGGCGCCGGGGCCGCGCGGGGCGCTGCCGCTCACCGAGACGACCGTGGCCAGGGCGAACTCCCGCCGGGCGGCGCACCACGCGCGTAGGTCTTCCGCGATGTCCAGCATCGGCGCGTCAGCGGATGTACTCGCGCCGGGCGACCTGGCCGGGGATGAGCGGCCGGGGCGGCAGCACGGGGGCGGGCCGGGGTGGCCCGGCGTAGGGCGGTCTGGTGCCGGCGGAGAGGCCGGCGACGCTGCCGGTGCGGCCGGGGGTGCCGGGGATGCCGGGGATGCCGGGGGCGGCGGTGCCGTCGGTCCGGTGGGCGCGGGCGCCGAGCAGCAGGGCGGCGTGCGCGACGCTGGCGAGGGTGACGTGGTGGTGCCAGCCGCGGAAGGAGCGGCCCTCGAAGTCGCGGATGCCCACGGGTTCGCACACCTCGGCATAGTCCAGGGCGACCCGGTCGGTGAGCTTGGCCAGCAGGAAGAGCTGGGCGAGCGGCCGGTCGCCGATATTGGTGATCCAGAACTCGGAGGGCAGCAGGGCGGCTTCGGTCCAGGCCCCGACCAGCAGCAGGGGGGTGGGCGGCAGGGGTGCCGGCCGGTCCTCGGCGGGGGCGGCGAGGATGGCGGCGGAGGTGAGGAGGGTGACCGCGCCCTCCGGCCGGCCGTGCCGGGTCCACTCGACCACCCGGCGCTGGGAGCGCAGCGAGTCGATGAGTTCACGGGCGGGTGCGGTGTGCGGGCCGGGCTTGTGGCGTCCGGCACCGCCGAAGGAGACCGGCACGGAGCCGTCCACCTTGAGGACGAACGGGATGTCCTGGAGGGAGAGGGCCTCGATGCACTGCGGGAGTTCGGCGTTGCCGACCTCCATCACCACGGGCCGGCGCTGGAGTTGCCAGCCGGCGGCCATCCGCTGGACGGCGTGTACGGCGTCCTGGGCGGGGGTGAGGGAGCGGGCGGTGTCGGGGATGCCGGCCCGGCGGCGGCGGAGCAGTTCGCTGGTCCAGGGCCCGGGGAGGGTGAGGGTCCATTCGACCGGGAAGCTGGCTTCGCTGGAGGCCAGCCAGATGCCGCCGGCCTGCTGGCAGTTGGCGGTGCGGCCGAGCTGGGGGACGAACTGGCGGCCGACGCCGACCGAGCGGTCCCCGGCCTTTTCGATGACCATGGGCTGCACCACCCAGGCCAGGGGACGCTGTGCGGTGCGTTCGAGGTGCTGGGCGAGGGAACGGCGGACCGGGGTCCAGTCCCAGGGGGACTTGCTGATGAACTGCTGAAGACTCTGTTCCACCGAACTGGCCCCGGTGCCGGCAATGTTGCGAATGGTTTTCTTGCCGGTCGTCCCGACGAGGCCGTTCAGGTAAACGCGGGCCCAGTTGCGCTGGTCCCGCCGGGGTAAGGATTCGAAGAACAGAGATATCAATATGTCGATCAATTCGGAGACTTCCTTGGCGGATTCCTCCGGCAGGACTACGCGAGCCATCTGCGCCTCCCCCGCGACCAGCTAGATCCAATACCCTACTTGACCGGCCAGAACGGCCGTAGGCCCCGGCGGCTACTTCCTGAGGTCGCTGGCAGATTCGAGCCGCTCGTCTTCTACCACGAGCGGGATGGGGATCTGGTTCGCCGCATAGTAGATGGCGATGAGGAAGTGCGCGCCGAGGGCGAGCGGTGCGGAAATGAAGGACAGGATGACGGTGATGGGGTAGGCGATGGCCCCGAGACCGAAGCGCATCCGTGTGGCGCGTGCGCGGTCCTTGTCCACGTGCTCGTGGAAGAGATGGCCGACTCGCGTGACGTACCACCAGAAGGCACTGAAGGCAAGGGCGTAGACGACCGTCCAGGCGCTGTACAGAATGGCGGCGACCTTGGCCGCCTCGCCGTCCTTGAGGTGTTCGGCGAGCACGGACGTGGTCCACGGGATCACCGAAACCACCATCAGGACCAGGAGGTTGAGGAAGAGCAGGGGCCGGTCGACCCTCCTGAGGTGACCGAAGATGGTGTGGTGGTTGACCCACATGACGCCGATGACGAGGAAACTCACCACGTATGCGGCATAGTGCGGCCACTGGGCCCATAATCCGTGCCAGAGATCCGAACCGTGCTCCTCCGGAACCTTGATTTCCAGGACGAGAATGGTGATGACAATGGCGAATACGCCGTCACTGAATGCCTCGACCCGGTTGGTTTCCTGTTCCATGGCCTCCTGCCTCCCCTATGCCATGTGATGGGATGGCAGCGGGGAGGGTGGTCTGCCGCCCTCCCCGCGCCGTTCCGCGTACGCTACCCGGATATCCGGGGTCAGCTGCCGAATCCGGCCGTCTGCCGCCAGATTCGGCCATCGCGGACCACGAGTGTCCCGAACGCGTGCTCCGGCGCGCCATTGAGGTTCATGATCGCCCGATAGAAGATCGTGTCCTCGGTCTCGACGTACTCCTGGAGTTCGACGAGGGTGGGCTTCAGGGTGAGATAGCCGGTGAACGTCTCCCGTACCGCGTCGATTCCGACCGATACTCCTTCGAATCGCAGGAGTACGGCGTCGTCCGTGTAGTTCTTCATCACCGCGTCGATGTCGAGCGTAGCGAGGGCGTCCATCTGACGGACGAACACCGGGTGCAGTTTCGCGATGTCGTAGGTGGCCATGTCGGCTCCGTTTCTCGGTTGACGGCATCAGCAGACAGGCATCAGCTGATGGGCAGACGGACGGTCATACGGGTCTCGCCCGGCCGGGAACGCGCCGTGAGCGAGCCGTGGTGGCGCTGGGTCACGATCCGATAGCTCAGGTGCAGCCCCAGGCCGGTCCCCTTCCCCACGTCCTTGGTGGTGTAGAACGGCTCGAAGATGCGCGGAAGGGACGCCTCGGGGATGCCCCGGCCGGTATCGGCGATCTCGACGACCATGCAGCCGCCCTCGACGCGCACACGCAGCGTGAGCACCCCGGCCCCCTCCATGGCCTCGGCCGCGTTGTCGACCAGGTTGGTCCACACCTGGTTCAGCTCGCTCGGATATCCGGTCATCTCCGGCAGATCCGGCTCGTAGGCCCGGACGATGCTGATCCCGGCGAGCTTGGCGCGGAGCACCACAAGGGTGCTCTCCAGCCCCTCCGTGACCGCGAACCGCTGCTCGGGAGCCCGGTCGAGATTGGCGTAATCCCGGGTGGCCGCGACCAGTTGGGAGATCCGCGGGCCGGCCGCCCGGAGCTCGGCGGCGAGCGCCCGGGTCTCCAGCAGGGCGGCGAGATGGTCCAGGGCGGCGGGCCGGGCGGGGCCGCCCACGCCGGCCAGCCGGTCCTGCAGCCAGTCGAGTTCCAGGCCGAGGTCGGCGATCCCGGCGCCGAGGAGTCCGGGCTGCCCGGCGCCCTCGTCCTCGGCCCAGTCGGCGATCTCCTCCTCGGCGTCGGCCTGCGCCAGCGGATCGCTGGTGGCCGGCGGCGGCACCTTGTCCAGCTCCTCGGCCAGCCGGTCGAGTACGGGGCGTTCGGCGCCGCCCGCCGCCGCGCCCCAGGCCTGTGCGGTACGGGTAAGCCGGTCCAGGGCCGGCCCGAGCTCCTGGGCGGCCCGGGCCACGGCCGCCGCCGGGTTGTTCAGCTCGTGCGCGAGTCCGGCGGCGAGCGTGCCCAGGGCCTCCACGGTGGCCCGCTTGCGGGCCTGCACCTCGGAGGACTTGATCCGCCAGGCCAGGACCGGGATCAGCACGGCGGCCACCCCGTGGCAGCGGGTCAGCATCTCGAAGAAGGCCGGTTTCGAGTAGGCGACCACGGTGGTCGCCGGTCCGCTGGCGGCGGCGGTGGCCACATAGCCGCCCTCCGTCAGCAGCGGCAGTTCCCCGGTGAACCGGTGGGCGGCGGCGGGTTTGCCGTCGTGGTCCTCGGCGGACTCCTGCTCGGTGGAGTGCCGGGTGAGCACCTCCTCCCGGCCGTCCACCACCTTGGTGACCACCAAGCCGCCGGAGAGCAGCACATGGAACTCCGACGCCTCCTCCCCGTCGCGGAAGAGCACCGCTCCGTCGGGGAGCACCCGGGGCTCGGACACCGACACCAGCCAGTCCAGCTGCTCCTCGGTGAGTCCGGCGAAGATCTCCAGCCCGTGCAGGGCGGCCCGCAGTTCCTCCTCGGTCATGCCGTGCCCCTCTCGGCCTCGGCCCGGGTACGGGCGGCCAGCCGCACGGTGACCAGCAGCGCGAGCGCGCACACCCCGGCGACCGCGGCCATGAAGCCGACCGAGGTGCGGTGCAGCCCGTGGAGGTTGGTGAACAGGCCGGCGAGCACCGCGGGCACGCTCATGGCGAGATAGGCGAAGACGTAGACGGCGGCGGTGAGTTCCCCGCGGTGGGAGGGGTCGGCGAAGCCGCTCAGGGCCCGGAAGGAGCCGAGGAAGGCGGCGCCCCAGCCGCTGCCGAGGACGGCGGTGGCCGCCAGGAACACGGCGGCGGAACCGAGCCCGAGGGAGAGCAGCACCAGCCCCAGGCCGGTGAGCAGGCCGAGCAGGCCGAGCACGGCCGTCCGCAGGGCCTCGGTACGGCCGAGGAGCAGCTGGGCGGCGGTGGCCGCGCCGGCGAGCAGGGCCACGGTGGCTCCGCCGGCCAGGTAGTTGGTGCTCTCCAGCAGGGACAGGGCCAGGTGCGGGCCGAGGGAGAGGTAGAAGCCGCCGACCGACCAGACGGCGATGATGGTGAGGACCAGGACGGCGAAGCGGCGGCGGGCCGGTGCGGGCACGTGGATCCGGTGCGGTGTCAGCCTGAACCCGCCGGAGCGGACGGCGCCGGGAGCGCTCTCGGGCATCCGCACCACCCCGGCCAGGCAGAGGGCGAACGCACCGATCAGCAGCAGGTAGCTGAGGGAGGTCGGGGCGGGGGCGTACTGGACGAGCAGTCCGGCGCCGATGCCGCCGAGCCCGATGCCGACGGTGGGCCCGGCGCTGTTGACCTGGGCGCCCAGGGCGGGCCGGGAGCGGGGGGCGAGTTCCAGCAGCGCGGCGCCCATGGCCCCGGTGGCCAGGCCCACGGCAAGCCCCTGGACGGCCCGGGCCGCGAGCAGCCAGACCGGCCCCTGGGCGGCTGCGAACAGGCCCATGGAGGCGATGGCCAGGAGCAGCCCGGCGGCCAGCACGGGCCGGCGGCCGAGGGTGTCGGAGAGCGAGCCGAAGACCAGCAGGCCGGCCAGCACGGTGACCGCGTACAGGGCGAAGACCACCGTGATCATGCCGGAGGAGAGGTCCCACCGGTCCTGGTAGAGGACGTAGAGGGCGGAGGGTACGGAGGAGGACAGCATCAACAGGACGAGGACGGTGCCGACCAGCCAGAAGGCTGCTGCGCCGGGGCGGCCGGGTGCCCCGGCCGGCGGCGCGGGCGGCGGTCCGAGGGGCGGCTGGTGCGTGGTGCCCCCCGTACTCGGATTCGGGATGTGTCGTGCCACTGCTGTCACTCCCCCGTGGGATGGCGGGTGTGGCCCGGTCGGGTCAGATCCGGATCAGGGCCTGCGCCCGCTTGAGCGCGCGGGCGGTCAGGACCCCCGCAAGGTGGCCGAGGTATTCGGCCGAGGTGCCGCGGCCGGGCACGAACAGCTCCCGGGGCTCGGCGCGGAAGGCCGCGAGCACGGCCTCGGTGGTGTACGTGTACTCGGTGGTGGGCCCGGTGGCGCGCAGCCGGGCTTCGACCTCGGTCAGCCGCAGCGGGCGCGGGGTGGCGCCGGTGACGGCGATCCGCGGCCCGTCGGGGGTGATCCGTACCGCCGCCGCGCAGAGCGGGTAGCGGGTGGCCCGGTCGGCGGTCTTCTCGAAGGCGGCGGCCCGGCCGCCGGCGGGCACCAGCAGGGCGGTGACCAGGAAGCCCCGCGGCGGTCCGGCGGCGGCGAACTCCTCGGCCGGCAGGGAGTGGCGCCCGTCCGGACCGGCCAGTTCCACCCGGGCGTCGGCGGCGATGGCCGCGACCGGCAGGTCGGTGGCGCGACCGTCGCCGACGGCGGACAGATTGCCGCCGACGGTGCCGAGGTTGCGGACCTGCGGGTCGCCGTTGGCGCGGGCGGCGGCGGCCAGTTCCGGTGCCGCGTCGAGCACCAGCGGGTGTCCGGCGAGTTCGGCGAGGGTGGTGGCGGCGCCGATCCGGAGTGCTCCGTCCCGGCTGCCGTCGATACCGCGCAGCTCCTCGAGCCGGCGGACGTCCACCAGCAGCCGGGCGGTGGCGCTGCCGGCCCGCAGGGCGGGAAGCAGGCTCTGGCCGCCGGCCAGTACCCGGGCGCCGGGGGTGCTGCCGAGCAGGATGAGCGCCTCGTCCAGACCCGTGGGCCGGACGTAGTCGAAGTCGGTGAGGATCACCGCGGTCCCCCTTCCGTTCCGGTCCCGCCGGTTGTTCCGGTCCTGCCGGCCAGGACGCGCCAGACCTTCTCCGGGGTGACCGGCATGTCGATGTGCTGCACGCCCAGGTCGGAGAGGGCGTCCACGACCGCGTTGACCACGGCCGCGGCGGGCGGCACGGTGGCGATCTCGCCGGCGCCCTTGGCGCCGAGCGGGTTGTGCGGGCTGGGTGTCACGGTCTTGCCGAGGGTGAAGAAGGGCGCGTCGGCGGCGCGCGGCAGGGCGTAGCTGGTGAGGTCGGCGGTGAGCAGCCGGCCGTCGGTGTCGTATTCGGCGGCTTCCATCAGGGCCTGGCCGAGGCCGTGCAGAATCGATCCCTCGATCTGGCCGAGGACGATCTTCGGGTTCCCGATATTGCCCGCGTCGTCCACCGCGGTGTAGGACACCACCTCGGTCTCGCCGGTGAGTTCGTCGATCTCGACCACCGCGACATGGCTGCCGAAGGGGTAGTTGAAGTCCGGCGGGTCGAAGTGGGTGGTCTCGTCCAGGGCCGGTTCGATCTCCGGCGGCAGCCCCCAGCCGTACCACATGGCCATGGCGAGTTCGGCGAAGGTCTTGGCGTTCTCGGGGTTGCCGTCCTCGTGGACCCCGCCGCCGGCATAGACCACCTTCTCCTCGGGGATGCCGAGGAAGACGGCCCCGGCCCGGACCAGCTTGCTCTTGATCTTCCGCGCGGTCAGCGCGACGGCCGGCGCGGCCATGCTGTAGGAGCGGCTGCCATATGTGCCCTGCCCGTAGGGGGCCTTGAGGGTGTCGCCCTGGTACACGTTGACGGTGGCCGGGTCGATGCCCAGTTCGGCAGCCGCGACCTGGGCGAACACGGTGCCGTGGCTCTGGCCGGTGGAGGCCGAGCCGACCATGACGGTGACCTCGCCGGTCGGGTGGACCCGGATGTTGGCGCTCTCCCAGGTGCCCCCGAGCATGCCCTCCTGGGACATCCGGGTGGACGGGCCTACCCCGCAGATCGCCACATAGGTGGCGAGGCCGACGCCGAGCCGCTTGCCCCGGGTGCGGGCCTCGGCCTTGCGGGCGGGCATGTCGGCGTATCCGGCGAGCTCCAGGGCCTTGTCGAAGTTCTCCGCGTAGCTGCCCGAGTCGTAGGTCCAGCCGAGTCCGTTGTCGTACGGGAACTTCTCGGCGGGGACCAGGTTCTTGCGGCGGACGGCGGCCGGGTCCATGCCGATCTCGGCGGCGTACCGGTCGACGAGGCGTTCCATCAGGAAGGCGGCCTCGGCCCGGCCGCTGCCGCGCTGGGCGCCGAGCGGGACGGTGTTGGTGAAGGCGGCGTATACCTCGCAGAAGGCGGCGTCGATCTGGTACATGCCGCTGATGGACCGGCCCATCAGGGCGGTGGCGACGCCGGGGCCGATGGTGGACGGGTAGGCGCCGAGGTTGGCGTAGCTGGTGCAGCGCACGGCGGTGATACGGCCGTCGCGGGTGCCTGCCAGGGTGACGTGCTGGCGGTGGTCGCGGCCCTGGACGGTGGAGTTCATCAGCCCGGTGCGGGTGTCCACCCATTTGACCGGGCGGCCGAGCGCCTTGGAGAGGAGCAGGACCAGCGCCATGTCCGGGTAGAGGTAGCCCTTGGTGCCGAAGCTGCCGCCGACAGTCGGGGCGATCACCCGGAGCTTGTTGAACGGGATCCCGAGGACCAGGGCGGACAGCAGGAAGCGGTGGTTGTGCGGGCCCTGGGTGGAGGCGTAGAGGGTGTACTCGCCGGTGGCCCGGTTGTAGTCGCCGACGGCGCCGCGCGGTTCGATGGGGCTGTTGATGGTCCGCTGGTTGACCAGGTCAAGCTCTACGGTGACCTCGGCAGCGGCGATGGCGGCGTCGGTGCGCTCCTTGTCCCCGCAGGTCCAGTACGCGTTGAGGTTGCCGGGTACGGCCTCGTGGAGCTGCGGGGCGCCTTCGGCCAGGGCCCGGTCGGCGCGGGTGACCACGGGCAGCGGCTCGTAGTCCACGGTGATGGCGGCGAGCGCGGCGGCGGCCTGGCGCGGGGTCTCGGCGACCACCACGGCGATGGCGTCGCCCACGTGCCGGACGGTGTCGCCGGTCAGGACCGGGCGGGCGCCGGGCAGCCCGTACGGATGGGGCGGGAAGTGGCTCTCCACCCCGCCGGGTATCCAGATGCAGGGCAGCGGCATCACGTCGGTGAAGTCGGCGGCGGTGGCCACCTTCAGCACGCCGGGCATCTGTTCGGCGGCCTTGGTCTGGATGGACAGGATCCGGGCGTGCGCGACCTCGCTGCCCAGGATGGCCATATGGGCGGTGCCGGGCAGATCGATGTCCGCGATGTACGTGGCCTCGCCCCGCAGCAGCTGCGGGTCCTCACGGCTGTCCAGCGGCGCGCCGAGCACGCTCGCTTCCCCCGTCGGTGCGGTCATCGCTCACCCCTCCTGTCTCGCGGTGGCCTGCGCGGCGCAGGCGCGCTGCACCCCGCGGACGACGCTGTGGTAGCCGGTGCAGCGGCAGAGATTGCCGGTGAGCCACTCGCGGATCTCGGGCTCGGTGGGGGCCTCCTCGCCCCCGCCGGCCGCCGACCGGTCGACGAACTCGCCGAGGGCCATCACCATCCCGGGGGTGCAGAACCCGCACTGCGTGCCGTGTTCCTGGCGCAGGGCCTCCTGGAGGCCGGTGAGTGCCCCGTCCGGTGTGGCGGAGACCCCCTCGATGGTGGTGACCGCGGAGCCGGCCGCCGCGGCGGTCAGGATCAGGCAGCTCTTGACCGAGGCGCCATCGAGGCGGACGACGCAGGAGCCGCACTGGCCGGTGTCGCAGCCCACTTTGGTGCCGGTGAGGCCGAGCCCGTCGCGGAGCCGCTCGACAAGCAGTTCGTTGGGTTCGGCCGAGAACTGCCGGGGCAGTCCGTTGACATTCAGCGTGAGATCCATTCCGTTGCCTGCGCTTCCGTGAGCGGCCGGTTGAAGAGCGGCCCGCCGGGCTGTTGGAGAATTCCGCCGGAGTGCAGCGGGCCGGTGTCCACGGCGGCGAATCCGAGATCCGTGATGATTCCCGCCACGATGTCCTTTGCCTTCACGTCGTCGCCCGCCGTGTAATGGGCGAGGCGTTCCCCGGGTGCGGTCCCGGCAAAGGCAAATGTTTCGAAGTGCATGGTGTTCAGGGATTTCACCAGCCGCGCGCCGGGATACCAGCCGGCGACGATTTCGCTGGAGCTCCGGACGCCGAGGTCCCGGGGCTCGCCCTGCCCGCTGAACGCGTTCATCGCGTCGACGAGCACCTTGTCCCGGACGGCGTCCTGCGGCAGCAGCCCCTCGGCCCGGTCGAAGGGCAGCATCAGCACCAGGAGGTCGGCCCGCTCGGCGGCCTCGGCCACGGTCACCGCCCGTGCGGCGGAGCCCAGTTCGGCCACCAGCGGGCCGAGCGTGTGCGGGCCGCTCCCGTTGGCGAGGATCACCCGGTGGCCGGCGGCCACCAGGATGCGGGCCAGGGTGGATCCGATCCGCCCGGTGCCGATGATGCCCGTGTTCATGACGTTCCTCCGGTCAGTCGAGCGGTCAGTCGAGGCCGATCCATACCGACTTGGTCTGGGTGTAGCTCTCCAGCGACTCGGGACCGCATTCGCGGCCGAAGCCGGAGGCCTTGTAGCCGCCGTAGGGCACGGAGGGGTCGTACTGGTTGTAGCAGTTGACCCAGACCGTGCCGGCCTTGATCTGCGCCGCCACCCGGTGGGCGCGCCGCAGGTCCTTGGTGTGCACCCCGGCCGCGAGTCCGTACGCGCTGTCGTTGGCGATGCGTACGGCCTCCTCCTCGGTGTCGAAGGGGATGACGGAGAGGACCGGGCCGAAGATCTCCTCCTGGGCGATCCGCATGCCGTTGTCGACCCCGGTGAAGATCGTCGGCAGGAAGTACAGGCCTTCGGAGGAGGCGCCCTCGGGGGTCCAGCCGGAGCCGCCGATCCGCAGGTTGGCGCCCTCCTTCTCGCCGACCTCGATGTACGAGCTGACCTTGTCGAACTGGCCGCGGTGCGCCAGCGGGCCGAACAGGGTGGCCGGGTCGCGCGGGTCGCCGGGCTTGAGCGCGGCGGCCCGCCGGACCAGCCGTTCGACGAGTTCGTCGTGGATGGGGCGCTGGAGGAGCAGCCGGGATCCGGCCGTGCAGATCTCGCCCTTGTTGTAGTAGATGCCGAAGAAGGCGAGCTCCTCGGCGGCGTCGAGGTCGGCATCGGCGAAGACGATGTTGGCGGACTTGCCGCCGAGTTCCATGGTGACCTTTTTCAGGGTGCCGGCGGCCTTGCGGATGATGGACTGGCCGACGGCGGTGGAGCCGGTGAAGGCGATCTTGTCGATGCCGGGGTGGCCGGTGAGGGTCTCACCGAGTTCCACGCCCGGACCGGTGACCACGTTCAGCACCCCGTCCGGAATCTCCGCCTCCTGGAACAGCTCGGCGATCTTCAGGGCGGTCAGCGGGGTGGCCGGGGAGGGCTTGTGCACCACCGTGTTGCCCGCGGCCAGCGCCGGGGCGATCTTCGTCATGGAGAGCAGCAGCGGGAAGTTGAACGGGGTGATCGCACAGACCACGCCGAGCGGTTCGCGCAGGGTGTACGCGAGCTGTCCGCCGGCCGGCGCCCGGGAGGAGCCGTCGACCCGTGTGACGGCACCGGCGTAGTAGTGCATGAGCTGCGCGGCCATCGGGGCGTCGACCGTGCTGGAGAACGCGAACGGCTTGCCCATGTCCACGGTCTCCAGCAGGGCGATCTCCTCGAGGTCCCGCTCGATGAGCTCGCCGACCCGGTTCAGCCGCAGGGCGCGTTCCTGGGCGGACAGTCTGCTCCAGGGTCCCGACTCGTACGCTTCCCGGGCCGCCGCCACGGCCGCATCGGCGTCAGCGGCGCCGGCCTGGGCCACCGGCACGATCTCCTGACCGTCGACCGGGCTGATGTCGGGCTCGGTGCCGCCGCCTCTGGCCTCGACCCACTTGCCACCGATGAACAGCTTGCCGGGATTGGCCAGGGGCTGGCCGCTGAGCGCGCGCTTGGTCATAGCTGCCTTCCGCTTTTTTTGGGGCTCACTCGCCCGGGTCGGGGTGCGGGGCCGGTCGCCGGTCAGGCCTGCGCGAGCTGCTGTAAGAAGGTCTCGGCGAGGGCCTTCGAGGAGTACGGGTTCTGGCCGGTGGTCAGCTTGCGGTCCACCACCACGTGCGAGTCCCAGATCGCTTCGGCCTTCTCGTAGCGGGCGCCGAGCCGGGTGAGTTCGACCTCGAGGATCAGGGGGAGCCGGCCGGCCATGTTGGTGACCAGCTCCTCGCTGTGCGAGAAGGCCGTCATCCGGTAGCCCTCGAAGGGCCAGCGGCCCTCTCCGTCGCGCAGCGCGAGCAGCGAGGTGTGGCCGTGGCAGACCGTGGCGAGCGGCTTGTCCTGGGCAATGGCCCAGCGCAGCAGCTGGGCGAGCTCGTCGGACTTGGGCAGGTCGCCGATGGCGCCATGGCCGCCGCTGACGTAGATGCCGTCGTAACCGGCGATGTCCTTCTCGCCGAGGGACTCCAAGGCGAGCGGCTTCTTCAGCTGCGGAGTCGCCCCGATGACCCGGATGTACTCGGCCGCGCTGGCGGCGTCGGTGTCCTTCGAGCCGGCCGGGCGGACCCACTGGAGGAACTGCGGATCGATGCTGGTCTGGTCGACGGTCGGGGCCTGGCCGCCGATCGTCGCCACGTCGACGGTGTGCCCGGCGGCCCGGAAGATCTGATAGGGGACCACGAATTCCTCGGCCCAGAATCCCGAGGGGTGCAGTTCCCCGTCCAGCAGGTGGAGCGTTGCCTTGGCCGTCATGACGACGAGAATCTTCATGACCGATCTCCTTGTTCTGGATTCGCTGCCGATTCAACACGCCCACTATCAGAGGGCGTAAGGGGATGACGTCAGGCACGCGATACTTCGTCACGTGCGTCCATGGCGATGTCAAGCGCCGTGATGATGGTGCGGAATTCACCGACCAGGGGGTGGTCGGGATGGGCGTCCGCAAATATGCGTTCGCCGTACAGGGCGGCCATTTCCGGAACGTACGGAAGGATCCCGGCCAGCGGAGCGCCGTAGACCTCCTCGGCCCGCCGGCGGGCCGGTTCCCGGTCCATGCCGACGGGGGCCATGCTCATCACCAGGGCCCGCCGGCAGGTGAGCCGGCCGGCCAGGGCGAGGGTCTCCTCCACCCCGGACAGGTCGATCCGGTCCGCGCGGACCAGCAGCACCAGGATGTCGGCGCTGGCCATGGCGGTGACCGATTCGTTGTTCAGGCCCGCGTGCGTGTCGAGCAGGAGCAGGTCCAGGGCGTACCGGTCGGCGAACCGGTCGAAGCCCTCGGGCAGCAGCCCCACGTCGTAGCCGGTCGCCATGATCTCGCGCAGGGCCGTGGTGCCGGTCCGGGCGGGTACGACGTACAGCCCGGGCCGGGCCACCGGATGGGCCGCGGCCTCGATCTCGCAGCGGCCGAGCAGGTAGTCGGTGAGGGATCCGCCGCCCGGCGGGAGCCGGAACAGCAGGTCCAGGGTGGGCGACTGGATGTCGGTGTCGACCACTCCGACCCGGCGGCCCCCGTCCGCCAGCAGCAGCGCGAGGTTGGCCAGGACCGTGGACTTCCCCGTTCCGCCGCGGTGGGAGTGCACCACGACGGTGCGGGTCATCAGGCCACCACCCGGTAGCCGGCACCGTCCGCGTGCGGCCCCCGCGCCGCACGTGGTGGCCGGTGCAGGGCCAGCATGGTGACGTCGTCGTGCTGTTCGGCGGTTCCGGTGTGCTCGCGCACCGCGGAGTCCATCCGGTCCAGCACGTCCTTGCCGTTGCCCAGCGGCGGTTCGGCGAGCAGAGCGAGCATCCGCTCGTCGCCGAGGAACCGGCCCTCCGGGCAGCGGGCCTCCGGGACCCCGTCGGTGAAGACGAACAGGGTGTCCCCGGGGTCGAGCTGCGCGTATCCGAGGGTGTAGACACAGTCCGGCAGCACGCCGACGGCGGGTCCGGTGACCTCCAGGGCCACGGGTCTGCCGCCGCCGGGGCTGAGCAGCAGCGGCGGGTTGTGACCCCCGTTGATGTAGACGAGGCTGCCGGTGAGCGGGTCGAGCACGCCGAAGAACAGGGTGGCGAAGTAGCCCTGGCGCAGGTGGTTGCGGGTGAGGTAGCCGTTGGTGGCGGTGACCGCGTTGAGCAGCGGGGTCGCGCCGACGACGGGAATCCGGCCGCCGGACCGGCCGGCCGCCACCAGGTGCTGGAGGCCGCTGTTCTCGGCGGTGTGGCGGAGCAGGGAGCGGATCAGGGCCATGAACAGGGCCGCGCCGACTCCCTTGTCGCAGACGTCGGCGACGACTACGGCCAGCCTGCGCCGGTGGACGAGTTCGAAGACGTCGTAGAAGTCCCCGGCGACCTGGCGGGCCGGGCGGAACCGGACGTCGATCTCCCAGCCGTCGGGGACCGGCAGTGCCTCGGGGAGGAAGCCCGCCTGGATCTCGCGGCCGATCTCCAGTTCCTTCTCGTAGCTGACGAGTTCGGCGCGGGCGTCGGCCTCGCGCAGGGTGCGCCCGAGTTCGGCGCGTTCGGAGCAGCTGTGCAGCCGGGCGCCGACCAGGGCCGGCAGGAAGGGCGGTACGAGGTAGTCGTGGCCGAGCCGGACGTGTTCCTCCAGGGCGGCGAAGCCGTCCACGGTCCAGACGACCACGATCGGTGCGCCGTACCGGCGGCGCAGCCGGCGGACGGCCGTGCGGACCGAGTCCCCCGGCACTTCGGCCGGGGCGAGCAGCACATCGGCCACCGGCAGCAGCTCCACCGGGCCGGAGATCAGCTCCTGCAGGGTGTGGGCCACCAGGGCCGCGTCCATGGTGCGGAGCGCGGTCAGGAGGCTGTCCGGAGGAGGCGGATGGTCGTCGAGGATGATCACGGTTGTGGAGGGCATGGCTCCGTCCCCTCAGCCTGCACGGTCAGTGTGCTGATGTTCCGGCCGTCGTGCCGTACGTAGCTGAACTCGTCGACGCTGGTGAGGGCCAGGTGGATGCCGAGGCCGCCGATCCGCCGCTGTTCCGGCGGGAGTTCGGTGGCGGGTGGCAGGCAGCCGGCCACCGGGTCGAACTCGGGGGCGCTGTCCTCGACGACGATCCTGGCCCGGCCGGGGCCGGAGCGGCCTCGGACGGTGATCCGTCCGTCGCCGCCCCGGTAGCCGTGCATCACGATGTTGGTGGCCAGTTCGTCCACGGCGAGCCGGAGCCGGTAGGCGGCCCTCCGGTCCAGCCCGGCCCGCCCCGCCACCGCCTGTACGAAGGAGGCGATGGCGGCGAGCGAGCCGAAGCTGGCCGGTACCTGGAGCTCACCGGCGGCCGGTTCGGTCAGCGGGGTCCTGGCCTTGCGGGGTGGGTGGCTCTCACTCATCGGAGAGCACGATGCTCCGGTCCAGGCCCGCGGTGCGGATGGTCCGGGCGACGGGCTCGCTGGCCCCGGTCACCTTGATGGCCACATTGCTCGCGACCTTCTGCCGGGCGAAGACCAGGGAGCGCAGTCCGGCGCTGGCCATGTAGCCGACCCCGGTCATGTTGATCTCGACCGTGGCGGTGCCGTGTCCGGCGGCCTTCTCGATGGTCTGGTGGAAGTCCGGTGCGGTGCCGGCGTCCAGCTCGCCCTTCAGTTCGATGACGGTGGTGTCGCCCTCGATGCTCAGGGACACGGAAAGCGGCATGTCAGTCTCCTTCGTTGGTACGGCCCACGAGGATCACCACTGCGCGCGGGCCGATGAGGTACTTGCCGGCGTTGTCCAGTTCGGTCTCCGTGCCGGGGGCGGTGATGTCGTGCGGGGCCTCGGCTCCGGTGTCGGCGAACAGGTGCCAGGTGCGCCGCCCGGGCAGGGCGGGCAGTTCCAGGTCGTGTGCCTCCCAGTGGGAGTTCATGGCCACGTACACCACGTCGTCGTCCCCGGATCCGCAGCGGGCCACCGCCAGCAGCCGGCTCTCCGGCGACCAGTCGGGCTGCCAGGCCCGTTCCCCGTGCCAGCTGATGTCGGGCAGGCCGAGGTCGGCCCGGATCGCGCCGGTGGGGTGGTCGGTGGAGCGGAGTTCGCGGTGGTACGTGCGGAAGGCGATCATCTGCCGGGTGAAATTCAGGAGTTCCGCGTTCCGCTCCACCAGGTCCCAGTCGAACCAGGAGAGTTCGTTGTCCTGGCAGTAGGTGTTGTTGTTGCCCTGCTGGCCGCGGGCGACCTCGTCGCCGGACAGCAGCATCGGGATGCCCTGGCTGGTGAGCAGGATCGCGAGGGCGTTCTTCATCTGCCGGGTGCGCAGCGCGTTGATCTCCGGGTCCTCGGTGGGCCCTTCGACGCCGCAGTTCCAGCTGTTGTTGTCGTTCGCGCCGTCGTTGTTGTTCTCGCCGTTGGCCTCGTTGTGCTTGTCGTTGTACGCGACCAGGTCGGCGAGGGAGAAGCCGTCGTGCGCGGTGAGGAAGTTGACCGAGGCGGCCGGGCCGCGGCCGGTGTACAGGTCGGGCGAGCCGGCGATGCGGGTGGCGAGCTCCCCGACGACGCCGGAGTCGCCCTTGATGAACCGGCGTACGGTGTCCCGGTACTTGCCGTTCCATTCGGCCCAGCGGCCATAGGCCGGGAAGTTGCCGACCTCGTAGAGCCCGGCCGCGTCCCAGGCCTCGGCGATCAGCTTGGTGTGCCGCAGGACGGGGTCGAAGGCGAGCATTTCCAGCAGCGGCGGGTTGGGCAGCGGGGTGCCGTCCAGGGCCCGGCCGAGGATGGCCGCGAGGTCGAAGCGGAAGCCGTCGATGTGGTAGTCGGCGACCCAGTGGCGCAGGCAGTCGAGCACGTAGTTGCGGACCACCGGGTGGTTGCAGTTGACCGTGTTGCCGGTGCCGCTGAAGTTGAAGTAGTACCCCTCCGGGGTGAGCATGTAGTAGGTGGAGTTGTCGAGGCCCTTGAAGCTGATGGTCGGGCCCTGCTCGTTGCCTTCGGCGGTGTGGTTGAACACCACGTCGAGGATGACCTCGATGCCGGCCGCGTGCAGCTCCTTGATCAGGGTGCGGAACTCGTCGCCCTGCATGCCGTAGCGTCCGGTGGCCGCGTAGCCGGCCTTGGGCGCGAAGAAGGAGACGGTGTTGTAGCCCCAGTAGTCGTAGAGCTTCTCGCCGGTCTCGGGGTTGCTGCGCGGGTTGTCGCTCTCGTCGAACTCGAACACGGGCAGCAGTTCGATGCAGTTCACCCCGAGTTCCTTCAGGTACGGGATCTTCTCCCGCAGGCCGGCGAAGGTGCCGGGGGCGGTGACCTGCGAGTTGGGGTGCCGGGTGAATCCGCGGACGTGGGTCTCGTACACGACGAGGTCCTCCGCGGGGATCTGCAGCGGGGTGTCGTCGCCCCAGTCGAAGTCCTGCAGGCAGACCCGGGAGCGGTACTGGTAGCCGCGGCTGTAGTCCGGCGGTACGCCCCACACGTCGCGGCCGGCGATCAGCCGGGCGTACGGGTCGGAGAGGACCTGGCGGGCGTCGAAGCGGTGCCCGACGACCGGGTCGAAGGGGCCGTCGGCCCGGTAGCCGTACTCGATGTTCTCGTGGTCGAGGCCGAAGACGGTCATGGCGAAGACGCTGCCCATGCGGAATTCCTCGGGGAATTCCAGCTCGGCCATCGGCTCTGCTTCGCCGCGCTTGTAGATGACCAGGGTCATGGAGGTGGCCTGGTCGGAGAAGACGGAGAAGCTGACCCCGCCGGGAACCACATTGGCCCCGAAGGGGAACGGTTTGCCGGCGCGGACGCGGTACCCGCCCACCTCGTGGGTCGGGTACGCGTCGACGCGCAGGACCTGCTCGCTGCGGGCGGCCTCGGTCATCGGGCTGCCTTCGCCCTGGCGTTGGCGTTGGCCTTGGCGTTGGCCTTGGCGTTGGCTGCCTCGGCCTCGCCGGTCTCGAAGAAGTCGAGGAAGCCGGTGGCCGACATGACGAACCGGACTTCCTCGCTCACCCCATAGAGGGTGACGGCGACCCCGGCGTGCTGGGCCTCGCGGTAGACCACGAGCAGGGTCCGCAGGCCGGCACTGGAGACATAGGTGACGG
Organism: Streptomyces sp. NPDC002054; assembly: GCF_040296685.1. Lineage (NCBI taxonomy): Bacteria > Bacillati > Actinomycetota > Actinomycetes > Kitasatosporales > Streptomycetaceae > Streptomyces > Streptomyces sp. NPDC002054. The sequence continues at coordinate 149,322 of NZ_JBEOXT010000013.1, read as the reverse complement.
CGGTGAGGTCGATCTTCAGCGGCCGGCCCTCGCGGACCAGCGGCAGCAGGGCTTCCAGCAGGGAGCCGGAGCTCTCGCTGTTGATCTCGCCGGTGGCGACGAGCACGGTGCCCGTCTTGTTCCGGCGTTCCTTGATGTGAAGAGTCATTTCTCGTTCCCCTCTTTCCGGGGCGCCCCCGTTGACGCCTAGTTGGTCACCGGCCGCAGGCGGACCTTGACCTTGATCCGGCCCTGGACGTCGGGCAGCCGGACGGTCAGGCCGTCGGCGTCGAAGTCCGTCCACGGCTTTTCGTCGATCTCGACCGAGGCGACGGCCACCGAGCCCGCGGGCAGCAGGTCCGGCGAGACGCGCAGCACGCGGTCGGGCAGGTTGGTCGGGTCGGGCTTGAAGTGGAAGTCCATCTCCCGGCCGTTGATGAGCAGGTTGTTGTAGACCGCGGCGAGGTAGCACAGCTCCGCCGAGTGGTACATGGACATCGAGTGGCTGCCCTTGAGCCGCTCGGTGCCGAGCAGGTACGGCGTGCCGCTGGCGAGCACGTTGAAGTAGACGGCTCCCTCGTCGTGGTCGAGGAAGAAGGTGTTGTAGAAGGCCTCCGCCTGGCGGGCCTCCTTCTTGAAGTCCTCGCCGCCGAGGGTGCCGTGCAGGATGAGGTAGGCGAGGATCGCCTGCTCCTGCTGCCACCAGGCCTTGCGGTCGTGCCAGGCGAAACGGTACGTCTCCCGGGTCGCGTCGGGGGCCTTGATCCGCTCGACCACGTCGTACCAGCCGCCCCGCTGGAGGTCGCTGCCGACCTCCGGCATCAGCTCGCCGATCTTCTTCGCGAGGTCGGTGTAGGCCGGCTTGGCCTTCAGCGAGTTCATCCGGAGCAGGTTCCAGGCGATCTTCAGGTTGTGGCCGACCACCGCACGGTTCTGCTGCCAGCTGTGCGTGGTGTCGTGCGACCAGTCGCGGTGGAAGCGCTCCTGGACGAACGGGCTGTTCTTGTAGTCCGGGAAGCGGTCCGCGATGGTGTCGAAGGTGTACTCCAGGAAGTCGGCGTACCTCTGGTCGCCGGTCGCCAGGTACAGGTTGATGAGGTACGCGGGCGCATGGTCGCCGACCGAGTTCCAGTTCTTGCGCTCGGCATTCTCACCGAGGGACTCGTGGTCGGCGCTGAAGAGGATCGGGTCGATGTGCGAGTAGTAGCCGCCCTGCTCCTCGTCCTTGAAGAACTTGTCGAACAGCCGGATGGTGGCGTCAGCGTCGTTCTTGATCCGGATGTCACCGGTGACCCGGTAGGTCTGGATGGGGCCGGCCAGGGCGTAGATCTGCTCGTACATCGGGATCGCGTCGTAGTCGTCGGAGAACTCCGAGGTGAACAGCTTCCGCTCGGTGTCCCCGTCCACGCTGACGCCGTGGTACCAGAAGACCACGTCCTCCTCGCTGTCCACGACGCGCATGTGCTTGCGCAGGTACTCGGTGCCGCGCTCGGCGACCTCCAGGTACTCGTCCTTGCCGGTCAGCAGGTAGGCCGAGGCCATGCCGTAGACCAGCCGCGAGATGGTGTCGGTCTCCTGGACGTGGCTGGCGGTCTTGTCCCCGCCGAGCCGGATCTCGGTCCGGTACTCGGTGAAGTCGACCGGGCCGTCGCCGAACTGGGCCTTGCGGTAGAAGGAGGCCAGCGACTCGATCTGCTTGACCCACCAGCCGGCCTCCTCGAACCGGTAGTCCTCGGCTCCGCGGCCCAGAAACACCAGGCGCTTGGCGTCGAACCTGCCGCCCTTCTCCGGGTAGTGGACGCCGTACACGAAGAGGAAGCGGCCCGGGGAGAGCATTTCGTCGATGTGCCCGGAGGCGTCGATGTACGGCTCGTCGAGGTTGCGGACCAGCTCGGCGCTGGGGTCGCCGGCCAGCGAGACGTCGAAGGCACGGCCGTCGGCGGTCTTCAGCCGCAGCAGCCGGGACTCGGAGTCGAAGCGGCCGACGTAGCCGGCGATGGTGTCGGAGAAGGAGAAGCTCACGGCGTCAGCCATGTGTCACGTCCTTTGTAGTGTCGGCTTCGTCCTGGAACCCCTGGCTGACCTCGACGATCACGCCGTCGGGGTCGCGCAGCCAGACGGTCCGCCAGCCGCAGATGAAGTCGTCGAAGTCCAGCGGACCGAGCGTGATGTCGGCGGCGTCCCCGATGTCCGCGAGGAATGCGTCGACGCTGTCGGTCTGAAAGGCCAGATGGCGCATCCGCCCGGGGGCCTGCGGGCCATCGTTCCCGTCCGGCCCTGCGGGCGGCTCGGTGCCCGCCGGGAAGAGCTCCAGGTACGCGTCCCCCTTGCGCAGGAACACGATCTGCGCATCGCCCAGGTTCACCACCCTGGCCCGGTCGAAGCCGAAGTACCGGGTGTAGAACTCCTCGGTGGTCTTCTGGTCGGTGCAGTTGAGGCCCACGTGCGACCAGCGCATCAGCCGGCCCCCCGCCCCCGCCCGCCGGCGATCAGGTCGATGATCCGGCGGGCGAACAGGTGGTGGTGGGCCCCGGTGCGGCCGGTGACCAGGTCACCGTCGACCACCACGTCCTCGTCCACGTACTGCGCGCCCATATTGCGGACGTCGCCGATGAGGTTGTTGTGGCAGACCACCTTGCGACCGCGGACCTTGCCGGGGATGGAGGAGGCCAGCCACATGCCGTGGCAGATGATCCCCTTCAGGACCGTCGGCTCCTCGAAGGCCCGGCGGAGCAGCTCGGTGGCCGGCGCGAGCACGTCCACGTCCTCGGTGTACCGGAGCCGGTCGGCCACCATCCCGGAGGGCACGATCAGCGCCGAGTACTGGCGCAGCGCCTCGTCGCTCAGCCCCTCCAGGGACCGGTCCGCGGTGAACGGCGCCCGGTACTCGTGCCCGGAGAAGGTGATGGAGTCGTTGCCCCACAGCCGGGTCAGGAAGTCGACCTCGGCGCCCTCCTCCGCGAACCGGTGCTGGTAGTAGAAGATCTCCGGCTCGTAGAAGTCGCTCTCGACCAGGACCGCGATCCGGGTCCCGGTGAGTGCGCCCTCGCGCAGCACGGCATCAGGCACGGGACACTCCCTTCAGGAAGTCCGCCGCGCGCTCGGCGATCATCGCGATGGCGGTGTGGCAGTTGCCGGACGGCACCGCGGGCATCACGCTCGCGTCCACCACCCGCAGGTTGCGCACGCCGTGCACCCGCAGCTGCGGGTCGACCACGGCGAGGTCGTCGATGCCCATCCGGCAGGAGCCGGCCTGGTGGTGGTAGCTCTCGGATTTCTGCCTGGCGAAGGTCCGCAGCTCCTCGTCGGTGACCGTGCCCGGCCCCGGCTGGAGTTCCTGCTTGTACCAGGGCGAGAAGGCGGAGGTCGCGAAGATCTCGCGGGCCAGCTTGACGCCCTGCACCATCCGCTCCAGGTCCCAGCGGTCGCCCAGGTAGTTCGGGTGGATCAGCGGGTGGGCCAGCGGGTCGGCACTGGCCAGCCGGATCCAGCCGCGGGAGACCGGCCGGACCACGCCCGGCAGGATGGACACCGTGTTGGGGTGGTCCTGGCCGACGATCACGTCGAAGGGCACGTGGACGAAGGCGATCTGCAGGTCCGGGGCGGGCAGGCCGGGCTGCGAGGACAGGAATAGAGCGCTCTCGGAGAGGTTCTGCGCGGGTGCCGGGAGTGCCTGGGTGACCTCGGCCATCAGTCCGGTCAGCACATGGTTGTGGAAGTTCTCGCCGACGCCCGGCACGGCAGCGGTGACCGCGATCCCGTGTTCGCGCAGCCGGTCCGGGGAGCCGATGCCGGAGAGCAGCAGCAGCTTGGGCGATTCGATGGCCCCGGCCGCGACGATCACCTCGCGGCGGGCCCGGACGGTGTACGTCCCGGGCTCCCCCGTGGTGCCGTTCGCGTCCCGTACGGTCCGGCCGGCGACATCGGCGGGCGGCGCCGTCTGGACGTACTCGGCGCCGGTGCAGGTGTCCCCGTCGAACAGCAGCCGAGTGGTCTGCGCGCCGGTGCGCAGGGTCAGGTTGGGCCGGGTCAGGGCCGGTTCCAGATAGGCGGCCAGGGTGCCCTGGCGGCGGCCGTCGGCCACGTCGATGTGGTGCCAGCCGGTGCCGAACAGTCCGCGGCGCGGCCCGTCGGTGTTGAAGTCGGCGATCTCCTGGTGGCCCAGCTCGACGGCGGCGTCGATGAAGGCGCGGGAGACCGGGTTGGGGCTGTGCCGGCCGGCGTGGGTGATGCGCTGCGGGCCCTGGGTGCCGGTGGTGGCGGCGGTGACGTCCTCCTGCGCCTCCAGCAGCGCGAAGTACGGCAGCACGTCCTCGTACGCCCAGCCGGCCGCGCCCTGGTAGGCCCAGTTGTCGAAGTCCGAGGCGTGGCCGCGGATGTGCATCATGATGTAGAGGTTGCTGCTGCCGCCGGGGGCCTTGCCGCGCGGTTCGTAGGTGCGGCGGCCGTCCAGTCCGGGCTGCGGGACGCTGGTGTAGCCCCAGTCGACCGGCCCGCCGAGCAGCTTGTACCAGGAGGACGGGTCGTCCACCTCGGGCGGGATGCGGTTGCCGCCGGCCTCCAGGACGAGGACGGAGACGTCCGGGTCCTCGGAGAGCCGGTTGGCCAGGACGCTGCCGGCGGTACCGGAGCCCACGATGATGTAGTCGTACTCGGCGATCGCCATCGGTCACCGCCCCCCTCAGCCCTGGCTCAGGACCTGGAAGGGGACCGTGTCGTGGTAGTTCGCCATGTAGGCGATCTTTCCGTCGGCGATCCGGAAGAAGTTCATGACCTCGGCCTCGATGGCCGCCCCGGAGGCGCTGACCGCGCTCAGGTGGGAGACCGCCGCGGCCTTCTCGCCGTCGTTGTCCACGATGAAGTGGACGGGCTTGTTCTGGAAGACCCGGTACATGTCCCCCATGCCCTTCATCATCGAGCGCAGGGTGTCCAGGCCCTCGATGTGCCCGGCCAGCTGCTCGTCCATGACCTGGTCCGCGGCGAACAGGTCGCACCAGCGGTCCCAGTCCCCGGCGTTGGCGTACTCGTAGTACTTGGTGAGGATCTCTCGGGCGTCCATGTCCGCTCCCCTATCGGTCCCTGCGGGTGCCGTCCGGGCCGAACGGCGCCCAGAACTGGCTGAAGGCCGTGGCCGTGTCGCCGAACAGGCCGTCGCGGCCCTCGACGATCCGTCCGTCGCGCCAGCGCATGAAGTGGAAGACCTGGTAGTCCATCCGCTCGTAGCCGGACGCTCCTGCCTCGGCCGCGCCCGCCCGCTGGGCGACGTTGCGGCACACGTCGGCGGAGCAGTCCTCGCCGACCAGGATCGACTCCAGGTCCATCCGGAAGGTGCCGCCGGTGAGTTTGTGGGTCTGGCCCATGAGTTCCAGGAAGGCGTCCAGGCTCTCGTACCAGCCGGCCAGCGGATGGCTGCCGGGCACCAGCCAGCGCAGGTCCTCCGCGTAGTACTCCAGGATCCGGTCCCGGTCCCCCGAGCCCAGCGCCTGGTAGGCGGCCTGCACCCGCTCCCGTGTCACCTCGGTCATCGTCCGCCTGCCTCTCAGAGCGAGCCCGAACCGGGCATCGGTGCCAGCTCGTTGACCACATACGTCTTGATCTGCGGCCCGTCCGGGCCCGCTACGACGATCCAGGTCTGGTCGGCGTCGAAGCCGAGCCACTGGCTCCGGGCCCCCGGCGGGTCCCAGATCTTGGCCTGCCAGTTGACCAGCACCCGTACGGTGGCGCGGTCTCCCGCGTCCTCGATGACCGGCTCCACCTTGGTGACGGTGTGCACCTCGTCGAAGAACCGGTGGGTGACGGCCTCGTACCAGCGGCCGAAGCCCTGGTGGCCGGTGAAGGTGTCCTCGGGGACCCGGAACTCCAGGTCGCCGGTGATGAAGGCCAGCACCTGGTCCAGCGGAATGTGCTGGTCCAGAGCCACGTACCACTTCTCGGCGAAACTGCGGATCGCGGGCTCGGTCAGCCGCTCGGCGGGCATGGTCCCTCCCTTTCCGGGTCTTTCCGGGTCAGATCTGGATGTCGACGAGGAACGGGCCGGGATGCGCGATCATCCGGCCCACCGCCGCCACGGCCTCGTCCGGCTTCTCCACCCGCATCCCGCCGGCCCCCAGGGACCGCGCCAGCCCGGCGAAGTCGATCTCGGGGTGGGAGAGGTCGAAGGAGCCGGGGAACTCGTGCGCGGCGATGTCCCGTTCCCGCCAGTACTGCGCGATGTTGTCGTCGAGCAGCCGGTACTTGCGGTTGTTGCAGACGACGAACTTCGCGTGGATGCCGTGCCGGGCGGCGGTCCACAGGGCCTGGTAGGTGTACATGGACCCGCCGTCGCCGGCGAACCCGACGACCAGCCGGTCCGGCCGGGCCAGTTTGACCCCGACCGCGCCCGGGAAGCCGATGCCGAGGGAGCCGCCCCGGGTGAGGTGGTAGTCCCCCGGCCGCTCGGCCGGCAGATGGCGGGTGACCAGCGGCGAGGTGGTGAGCGCCTCGTCGAAGACGATCAGGTCGCCGCGGGTCCGCTCGGCCAGGGTGCGCAGGAACACGGCCATCGGCGTGCCGTCTTCCGGCGCGGGCGGCGCGGCCAGGGCCTCGCGGGCCCGCTCCCGGGTGCGTACCTCCAGCCGGGCCGCCGCGGCGGCGCGCCGCTGCGGGGTCAGTTCCCGCTCCAGTACGCCGGCCAGGGCGCGCAGCGCCTCCCGCGGGTCGGCGGCCAGCCCGAGGTCCACCGGATGGTTCTTGGCGATCTCGTAGGCGTTGAGGTCGATGTGGACGATCCGGGCGCCCTCGCGGAACGGGCTCGCCAGTTCCGGGAAGACCTCGGGGAAGACGTAGGTGCCGACGATGAGCACCCCGTCCGCGTCCGCGACCAGCTCCTTGCTGTGCGGGCCGAACATGTGGCCGGTCTGGCCGCGCCGCAGCGGGTGCGAGGCCGGGATGTTGACCTCGGAGGAGTCGACCTCGTAGACGTCCGCGCCGAGCAGCTCGGCGACGGCGGCGAGTTCCCGCTGCGCGCCGGAGAGCGAGACCCCGTCGCCGATCAGGACCACCGGCCGCTCCGCGGAGGCGAGCAGCCGGGCCGCCTGCCCCACCGATGCCGCGGAGGGGGCCACATCGGTGAGGGGCACCGTGGCGGGCAGCACGGGCTCGGAGTTGAGCTCGTCCAGCACGTCCATCGGCAGGGCCACGAACACCGGGCCGCGCGGCGGGGTGAGGGCGATCTTCACGGCCCGCCGGATGGTGCGCAGTACCGAGTTCGGGTCGGTGACCCGGGTCGCGTACTTGGTGACCGGGCGGGCCATGGCCACCAGGTCGGCGGCCATCTGGGCGTCCATGGCGTCGTACCGGACCCCGGCGTCGCCCGCGACCACCACCAGCGGGGTGTGGCCGCGGAGCGACTGGTAGAGCATGCCGATGCCGTTGCCCAGACCGACACCGGAGTGCAGCTGGAGCAGGGCGGCACCGCCGGTGGCCCGGGCGTAGCCGTCGGCGATGCCGGCGGCCACGGTCTCCTGGAGGGCGAGGATGTAGTGGAAGTCCTCTGCCGCGTCGACCGCGTCGAGGAATCCCTGTTCCACCGTTCCCGGATTTCCGAACATGATGTTCAGGCCGTCGACCTTGAACTGCTCGATCAGCCTTTCCCGTCCGGGAGTGGGCGGAGTGGGCGGCTTGTTCGGCGTGGACCCCATGACATTCCCCCTGTCGTTACCACCCGTAGCGGGTGAGACCGTCCTCCAGGACTTCCACGATCTTCTGACCCGTGAGATACGAGTCGGGGGTCGAACGTCCCGTGACGAAGGGGAAGTCCACGATCACCGATACGGGTTTTCCGAAATTGCCGTGGTATGCGCCGCGCGGGCCGGTGGCATCGCGCAGGATGTACTCCAGCGGATACGGGGGCGGGCCCATGTTGAAGTCGGTACCGAGGAATCCGGTGCCGTCCTTGTAGTCGTATTCCTTGCAGTGGCCGGTGACGTGCTTGCCCCAGATGATGCTCTTGCGGTCGCTCCAGTCCCGGGCGAAGGCCAGGCAGGCCACGCCGTAGCACTCGGCGGCGACCACCTTGCCGGCCTTCTTGAAGGCGAGGATCAGGGCGTGGACCCGCTCGTTGTTGGCGAGGTCGGCGATGGGGCCGCTGCCGCCCACGATGAGGATCGCGTCGTAGCCGGCGATGTCCGCGTCGAGTTTGTCGAGATCACGGTGGTACTGCTCGAGCTTGCGCAGATAGCCCTCGTCGCTCGTGTACGGGCGCTCGGGCACCCAGGCCTCGATGTCGAGCGGCGAGTCCAGCCGGCTCGACTGCTCGAATTCGCGCCCCAGCCGGGCGTTCTCCTCGGTGGTCACCGAGCGGCCCAGCGGGGGGTCGATGTAGTTCGCGTCGAGGCTCGGCGGAAGTGCGTGCGCACGCTTTCCGGTCGGCGTGGCGAATACGACTTCATAGCCCCGCTCGTCGAACTTCGATACGGGCCCTATCAGTTCTTCGGCCCAGTAACCGTGTTCGGAGACAATGACCAGAATCTTTCTGCTCACGGATTCCTCCAGGCGCCGCCTGTTGTCGTTGGCGTCGTCCACACTGGTGGCGCCGTGGGCCTGCGTCAAAGCGCCTGTGTGCGACTTCGTGAGGTAGACGGCCAGGTCGCAGGGACACCTCAGGAAGTCGCCGGGCGAGTTCAGGAAGTCGCTTCCGGACTTCCTGACTTCGGCCGAATCGTTGAACCGGGAGCCGATCTCCGCCTTTATCTTCTGGACGGATCACGGGGACGCTTCACGGGAAGGGACGGGGCCGATGGACACCATCTGCACGCACATCGATCAGATACGTCCGGTGCGGGCGGGCACCGAGGGCTGCGAGGAGTGCCTCGCCCTCGGCGACGGCTGGGTGCACCTGCGGATGTGCCTCAGTTGCGGGCACGTCGGCTGCTGCGACTCCTCGAAGAACCGGCATGCCACCCGGCACTTCCGGCTCACCGGGCACCCCATCGCCGCCTCCCACGAGCCGGGCGAGGACTGGGCGTGGTGCTACGCCGACAAGCTGATGCTGGACGCGGCATGAGTGCGGCACCGGAGACCGGCCGGCCCACGGGAACGGCAGCGGACAAGGCAGATCAGGCCCGGGCGGAGAACCGCAAGCCGGTCATCCTGGCGGTGGACGACGACCCTCAGGTGCTGCGGGCCGTCCGCCGCGACCTGCGCAGCGCCTACGGCGACCGGTACCGGGTGCTGGGCGCCTCCTCCGCCGCCGACGCGCTGAAGATCCTCGACTCCCTCGACGAGCGCGGCCACGACCCGGCCCTGTTCCTGGTCGACCAGCGGATGCCGGACGTGACGGGCGTGGAGTTCCTCCTCGAGGCGGTGAGCCGCTTCCCGGACGCCCGCCGGGTCCTCCTCACCGCGTACGCGGAGACGGACGCGGCGATCACCGCCATCAACCGGGTCCGGCTGGACTACTACCTGCTCAAGCCCTGGGATCCGCCGCACGAGCGGCTCTTCCCCGTCCTGGACGACCTGCTGTCGGACTGGCTGGCCACCTACCGGCCGGCCTACGACGGCATCATCGTGGCCGGCCACCTCGTCTCCCCCGGCACCCACGCCGTACGGGACTTCTTCACCCGCAACGGCCAGCCGTTCCGTTTCCTCAACGTGGAGCGCGATCCCGAGGCGCTGACCGTCATCGCCGACCGCCCGGACGGGGCCCTCCCGCTCGTCCGCTTCCCGGACGGCACGGTGCTGTCCGCACCCACGGACACCGAACTCGCCCAGCGGCTGGGGCTGTCCACCACCGCGTCCCGCCCGCACTACGAGTGCGTGATCGTCGGAGCCGGCCCGGCGGGCCTGGCGGCCGGGGTGTACGCCGCCTCCGAGGGCCTGTCCACCCTGATGCTGGACTCCCGCGCGCCCGGCGGCCAGGCGGGCACCTCCAGCCTGATCGAGAACTACCTGGGCTTCCCCTCGGGCCTGTCCGGCGGGGACCTGACCCGCCGGGCCACCATCCAGGCGTCCCGCTTCGGGGCGGAGATCCTGCACCCGGTGGAAGTGGTCTCGATCACCCGGGACGACCCGGCGAAGATCCTCACCCTGGCCGACGGCACGGAGATCTCCGCAGAGACGGTCCTGCTGGCCACCGGGGTCGCCTACAACCGCCTCGAAGCACCGGGCGCGGACCGTTTCGAGGGCGCCGGCCTGTACTACGGCGCAGCGACCACCGAGAGCTCGGCCTGCATCTCGCAGCACGTGTTCATCGTCGGCGGCGCGAACTCGGCCGGGCAGGCGGCGATCCACTTCGCCAAGTACGCGGCCCGGGTGACCATCCTGGTCCGGGCGGAGTCGCTGGACACGAGCATGTCCCGCTACCTGATCGACGAGATCGGCCGGACGCCCAACATCGAGGTCAAGGTCCGCACCACCGTCACCGCCCTGGAAGGCGGCGAGCACCTGGAACAGATCACCCTCCACAACTCCGAGACCGGAACGGACACCACGATCCCGGCCCGCTTCATGTTCACCTTCATCGGTGCCCGCCCGCACACGGACTGGCTGGCGGGCGTGGTGGAGCGGGACGACCACGGCTTCGTACTGACCGGCTCGGACCTGATCGCCAACGGCGGCGAGCTCCCGGCCGAGTGGAGCCTGGAACGGGCCCCCTATCCGCTGGAGACCAGCATTCCCGGGGTCTTCGCAGCCGGCGACGTCCGCGCCCACTCGGTGAAGCGGGTGGCCTCGGGCGTCGGCGAGGGGGCGATGGCCGTCTCCCTGATCCACCGGTACCGCTCGATGGGCTGAGAGCGAACACCGGCCGCGGAGGGTTGTGATCAAGACCACAACGGATGCAACGTTGATTACATGATTACAGCCGAACAGAGAGAAGAGCTCCGCGGCTGGTTCGCCGGCCGCCTTCCGGTGGACGTCTACGAGGAGGTCCTCGAGGTCGTGGTCGACCGCGAGGAGATCACCGTGGTCGGCCGCCCGCCGGCCGACGAGTCGGCGGCGGACTTCCGCGAACGCACCCGGGAGCAGCGCATCGAGGTGGCCCGCGAGGCCGAACAGCTCTACCGCCGGAAGGTCGCCTGGGGCGTCCGGGTGGGTGACGAGCGCATCCTGTTCACCCACCTGGCCGTCCCGGTCATGACCCGGCTCCGCCAGTCCGAACGCCAGGTCCTGGACCTCCTGGTGGCGGGCGGAGTCGCCCGCAGCCGGGCCGACGCCCTCGCCTGGTGCGTCCGCCTGGTGGGCCGCAACACCGAATCCTGGCTGGCCGACCTGCGTGACTCCCTCGCCGGGGTCCAGCGGGTCCGCGCACAGGGCCCCGACGTAACAGACACGGCAAACGGGGACGCACCGGACTCCGACTCCCAGAAGTCCGACTCCGAATGACGGAAGCCGCCCCGGGGAACCGTTGATCCGACAAGGGTGGGCGCGGCGGCGCGCACCCGCCGGGCCGATCACAGGGAAGAGGCACACCATGACCACGACCACGACCGTCGAGTACATCCGCTACCGGATCGCGTTAGACGACCAGGCCGCGTTCGAGGACGCCTACCGTCGGGCCGCCGAATCACTGGCCGCCGCGCCGCAGTGCATCGACTACGAGCTGACGCGCTGCCAGGAGGAACGCGAGCGCTACATCCTGCGGATCCGCTGGACCTCGGTCGAGGACCACCTCCAGGGCTTCCGCAAGGGCGAGCACTTCCCCGCCTTCTTCAGCGCGATCCGCCCGTACGTCACCGCGATCGAGGAGATGCAGCACTACCTCGCCACGGATGTGGTGGGCATCGGAAAGGCCACGGCACAGTAATGAGCACCCCCACAACCCCCACGATCTACGAATGGATGGGCGGCGCGGAGGCGATGAACCGCCTCACCGACGCGTTCTACGGGCACGCCCTGCAGGACGAGATCCTGGCCCCGGTCTTCGCGGGCATGGACGCCGAGCACCCGCAGCACGTGGCGGTCTGGCTCGCCGAGGTCTTCGGCGGCCCGGCCGACTACACCGCCCACCACGGCGGCCATCAGCACATGGCCACCAAGCACCTGGGCCGCTCCATCACCGAGCAGCAACGCCGCCGCTGGGTGGACCTCCTGCTCGACACGGCGGACGAGGTCGGCCTCCCGACCGACCCGGAGTTCCGGGCCGTCTTCGTCTACTACATCGAGTGGGGCACCCGCATGGCCCTGATCTACTCGGGCGACAACCCGCCCCCGGTGGACGCGGCCAAAATCCCGGTCTGGACCTGGGGCCAAACCCCACCCTGGATCCCGAAGTCCTGACCGACCCGCCCGGCGCGGGGGTCTGGGGCGGAGCCCCCGAAACGGGGTGCCGGGCGGAGCCCGGGCGCCCCGGCGGGGTCCGGGGCGGAGCCCCGGTTTCGGGAAGGGGCGGGGTGGGGGAAAGGCCCCGCGCAGCGGCCCCGCCCGCTACCGCCCCGGCTCCGGCTCCGGCGGCGCGTCAGCCAGCAGGACCTCCAGCCCCGCCCCGGCGCCCTCCACCTCCCGCCAGTACCCCACCGCCTCCTCCAGCACCTCCCGCAACGTCTCCCAGTCCCCCGGCCGCGCCCTGGCAAAGCCCCGCCAAGAACTCACCACCACCACCCGCCCCGGCGCCTCCGGCAACCACGACAGGTCGACCAAACAATCCGCCAGCGCATCCCAGTTCCGCCCGAACCACTCCGGCAGCGCAAACGCCTCCGCACAGGCATCCATCAGCCCGGCCTTGCTCCGTACGCCGTCCAGGTCGAGCCGCAGGGTCGTCCAGCCGGCCGCCGGCTGCGGGTCCAGGGTCATCGGAGAACCGCCTCGAAGGTCTGGTAGTGGTCGTCCGTGTAGTAGAGCTCCCCGCCCTGGCCCGTCACGATCCGCCGGGCCCCGCGGTCCCGCTCCCCCGGGGTTTTCACCGTGAACTCGTGGTAGTAGCCGCGCTTCTGCCTGGGCAGCAGCTTCTCGAAGTTCCCGAACACCGTCCCGTCCTGCCGGTACGGGTACGGCCCACCCCGGTCGATCAGCGCAAGGGTGTCCCGGGCCTGCGGCGGCAGATCGCCGGCCGGAACCGTCGCCATCCCCTCGGCCCACGAGGGCGTGGCGACCACGCTCGGCGAGGTGGTGGTGCCGCTCCCACAAGCCCCGACCCCCGCAGCCACGGCCAGGCACAGGACCACAGCCCCCAGCACCCGCAGCAACCGTCGGGGCACGCTCCGGAAGATCATGCGCCCGATGCTGCCAAATATCCGATTCGTACGCGAATCAGCCCAGCCCGGCCAGCCCAGCCCGCCCGGCCGCCCCGGCCGGCCCCGCCTCAGTCGTCCGGATCAGCCCGGTCCAGCGCCGGCCGAAGCCCCGGCTCCGACTCGGTCAGCAGATAGTCCGCCGCGGCCGTGTCCGTGACCAGGCTGGTCACCAGCCCGGACCGAAGCACCGCCCCGATCGCCGAAGCCTTCCGCAGCCCGCCCGCGATCGCCACCACCTCCGGGATCCGCCGCAGCCGGTCCGCCTCGACGGTGATGCACCGCTCCCCGAGGTCCCGGCCGACCCGGCGGCCCTCCGCGTCGAACAGGTGTGCCGACATCTCCGCGGCGACACCGAGCGAGGCGTAGTGCGCCCGCTCCTCGTCGGACAGCATGTCGTGCACGGTGGAGATGCCCGGCTCCCAGGAGCCGATGGACACCGCGGCCACCGTCACCTTGTCGAAGTAGTCGAAGGCCCGCGCGATCCCGGTCTGGCTGCGCAGCGCCGCCGCCGTCGCCGGATCGGGCAGCAGCATCGGCGCGTAGATGGGGTGCGCGTCCCCGCCCGACACCTGGGCGGCCCGGCGCACCGCCTCCACCGATCCGCGCTCCGCCGTCCCGGCGTCGTACACCCCGGTCAGCTGCACCACGGTGCACTGGGGCAGCCGGTGCAGGGCAGCCGCCATGTGAATGGTCGACCGGCCCCACGCCAGACCCAGTACATCGCCCTCGTTGACCAGCTCGCCGAGGAGGTCCGCCGCCACCGCGCCCAGGTTCTCCGGGTCGGGCGCGTCCTCCGTGACCTCGGCGGGCGATTCGACGACCACGGCGTGCCGCAGCCCGTAGCGGGCGCGCAACGCGTCCGAGCGTTCCGCGTCCAGCTCGGCCGGCACCCGGATCTCGATGCGCACGAGGTCCCGCTCCAGAGCCGTCTCCAGGACCCGGGCCACCTTGAAGCGGCTCACGCCGAACTCCTCGGCGATCTGGATCTTGGATTTGCCCTCGAGGTAGAAGCGGCGGGCCATGGCCGCCGCCTGCACCAGCTCCGCGGGTCCCATCCGCAGGGCTGACCGTCCCGCCGACATTGCAGACACCGCGTTCTCCTCACTGCTGTTCACACTCTCGACTCGCCGTTCATCCTGTCAGATCCGGCGGCCGTTGATCAGGGCAGACGGCCGACGTTCACCGAGCCGTTCACCAATGCTTGTTTCAGTGGTCACACGCCCAGGGAGCCGCGGCGATCGCGGCACCCGCCTGCTCGCGCAGGGTGCGCACCGCGGCGGCCGGATCGACCGCGCCGTAGACCGCGCTGCCGGCGACGAACACATCCGCTCCGGCCTCGGCACAGCGTTCGATGGTGGACGCCGACACGCCGCCGTCCACCTGCAGCCAGAGCTCCAGCCCGTGCTTGGCGATCAGCTCGCGGGTCCGGCGGATCTTCGGCAGCATCACGTCCAGGAACGGCTGCCCGCCGAAGCCGGGCTCCACCGTCATGATGAGCAGCATGTCGAGCTCGGGGAGGATGTCCTCGTACTGCTCGATCGGGGTGGCCGGCTTCAGTGCCATCGAGGCCCGCGCGCCCTTGGCCCGGATCTCCCGCGCCAGCCGGACCGGGGCCCCGGCCGCCTCGGCGTGGAAGGTGACGGACCCGGCGCCCGCCTCCACGTACTGCGGGGCCCAGCGGTCGGGGTCCGCGATCATCAGATGCAGGTCCAGCGGAATGTCCGTGGCGCGGCTGAGGGACTCCACGATCGGCATCCCGAGGGTGAGGTTCGGGACGAAGTGGTTGTCCATGACGTCGACGTGCAGCCAGTCGGCCCCCTCCACCGCCTTCGCCTCGTCGGCAAGTCGGGAGAAGTCCGCGGACAGGATGCTGGGATTGATCTGAACGGCCATGCCCCAAGCCTGCCATGCCCGCGCCCGCCTTCGACCCCGACCCCGCATCTCCCGCAGGGCACCGCCGCAGCCGGCCGCCGCCGGCCGACAACCGCCGCCTAGGCGGTGCGGCGCAGCAGGGCCAGGTACATGGCGTCCGTGCCGTGCAGGTGCGGCCAGAGCTGGATGTCCGGGCCGTCGCCGAGGGCCGGTACGCCCGGCAGGAGCGGGCGGGCGTCGATCAGTTCGGCGGACACCGGCTCGGCGCCGGCGCCCCGGCCCTTGAGGACGTCCTCCACCACGACCCGGGTCTCCGCCAGGTGCGGGGAGCAGGTCGCGTAGCCGACCACGCCGCCGACCCGGACGGCCGCCAGCGCCTCGCGCAGCAGCGAGCGCTGGAGCGGCCCGAAGCCGTCCAGGTCCTCCGGGCGGCGCCGCCACCGGGCCTCCGGGCGGCGCCGCAGCGCGCCCAGGCCGGTGCACGGGACGTCCATCAGGACCCGGTCGAAGGAGCCCGGCAGCCACGGCGGCCGGGTGCCGTCCGCCGTGATGACCTGGTACGGGCCAGGGTTGCCGGCCAGCGCCCGCTCCACCAGCCGGGCTCGGTGCGGCTGCTTCTCCGAGGCCAGCAGGAAGGCGCCCCGCTCCGCGGCCAGCGCACCCAGCAGGGCGGCCTTGCCGCCGGGGCCCGCGCAGCCGTCCAGCCAGCGGGCGTCGGGCCCTTCGACGGGGGCGTTCGCCAGGGCGATGGCCACCAGCTGGCTGCCCTCGTCCTGCACCCCCGCACGGCCTTCGCGGACGGGTTCCAGCGCGCCCGGCTCGCCGCCCTCGGCGAGTCGTACGGCGTACGGGGACCAGCGGCCCGGCAGGGCGGAATCCGCGCCGGCCACCTCGAGCAGCTCCGCCGGGGTGGACCGGCCGGGCCGGGCCACCAGGGTCACCTCCGGCCGCTCGTTGTCGGCCTCCAGCAGGTCCTCGATGCCGGCCCGGCCACCGCCGAGCGCGTCCCACAGCGCGGAGACCACCCAGCGCGGGTGCGAGTGCATCACCGCGAGATGCTGCTCGGCATCGTCCTCGTACGGCGGGGCCACCTGCTCCAGCCAGCCGGCCAGATCGTGCGCGGAGATCTTGCGGAGCACCGCGTTCACGAACTTGGCCCGGCCGTCGCCCAGCACCACCCGCGCCAGCTCCACGCTGGCCGAGACGGCCGCGTGGGGCGGGATGCGGGTGCCGAGCAGCTGGTGCGCCCCGAGCGACAGCACGTCCAGCACCGGCGGGTCCACCTCGCGCAGCGGCCGGTCGATGCAGGCGGAGATGATCGCGTCGTACGTGCCCTGGCGGCGCAACGTCCCGTAGACCAGCTCGGTGGCCAGCGCCGCGTCCCGCGCCTCGAAGTCCGCGTTCTGGCGGGCCTTGCGCAGCAGCGGCGGCAGCACGAGGTTGGCGTACGCGTCACGCTCGTCCACCGCGCGCAGCACCTCGAAGGCAAGGATCCGGACGGGGTCCTTCTTCGGGCGGCGGTGCGGCTTGGCAGGGCGACGGGGCTGATCGCTCACGTGAAAGGTGCTCCGGAGGTACGAGGAGAGAAAGGGTGGGGCTGTTCGACCAGCGTACGTGGGGTCAGCCCAGCCGCTCGCCGGCGGCGATCCGCACGCCGCGGGCCCAGTCGGCGCCGCGCATCGGCTTCTTGCCCTGCGGCTGCACCCAGAGCAGCTCCACGGCGTGCGAGCCGGTGCCGACGTAGACGTTGTTCTTGGCGACGCCGAGCTCACCGGGGGCCAGGTCGGTGCGGTCGGCCACCAGGCCCACCGAGATCAGCTTGAGCCGCTCGCCGCGGAACACCGTCCACGCGCCGGGCGCCGGGGTGCAGCCGCGGACCACCCGGTCGGCGCGCAGCGCCGGGGCCGTCCAGTCGACCCGGGCCATCTCGACGGTGATCTTCGGGGCCTGGGAGAGGCCGTCGGAGGCCTGCGGGACGGCCCGCAGGGTGCCGTCCTCGATGCCGTCCATGGTGGCGGCGAGCAGCCCGGCGCCGGCGAAGGCCAGGCGGGTGAGGAGATCGCCGCTGGTGTCGGTGGGCCGGACCTCCTCGGTCAGCACCCCGTAGACCGGGCCCGAGTCCAGGCCCTCCTCGATCTGGAAGGTGGACGCGCCGGTCACGGGGTCGCCGGCCAGGATCGCGTGCTGCACGGGGGCGGCGCCGCGCCAGGCGGGGAGCAGCGAGAAGTGCAGGTTGACCCAGCCGCGTGCCGGGATCTCCAGGGCGCTCTTGGGGAGCAGGGCGCCGTAGGCGACGACCGGGCAGCAGTCCGGGGCGATCTCGCGCAGCCGGGCCTGGAACTCGGGGTCCCGCGGCCGGACGGGCTTGAGCACCTCGATGCCGGCTTCCTCGGCGCGCTCGGCGACCGGGCTGGCGACCAGGCGCCGGCCGCGGCCGGCGGGCGCGTCGGGGCGGGTGACGACCGCGGCCACCTCGTGCCGCCCGGAAGCGATCAGGGCGTCCAGGGCGGGCACGGCGACCTCGGGGGTGCCTGCGAAGACGAGCTTCACTGGGGTCCTACCTCGCTATCTCGGCGCTGTTGCGACGGCGGCTGTCAGCAGCGCACCAGTCTATGCGGCGGCAGCTGAGGGGGCGTACGCACAGGGGCGCGCCTCTCGCATATGCCGACACGCCCCCGGTGCGTGACTTCCGGGCCGTATGGAGCGTTGGTCAAGAGAGATTGACCGAAACGGGCCGCGTTCTGAACGGTGTGTGCGGCCCGATCCGCTCTTCAGCACCGGTTCGAGAGGCTTGTTCATGGCCGACCACGCCACCCACGACGCCCAAGCGCGGGCCAGTCTGCACCTCTTGGTGCGGGACATCGAGCGGGTCCGCCGGCAGGTGGATGCTCTGCGTACGCTCACCGCCCAGCTCGGCAACGTCTACCGCCCGCGCCGCTCCGGTCCCTCCACGGGCTTTGTCGTCTACGGCCGGGCGCCCGCGCCGACCGTCCGCCTCGCGCAGGAACTGCGGGACAGCGTCGAGACGCTGGTCACCGCCGCGGTGGACTTCGACCGCTCACTCGGGTTCTCGTGGGATGCGGTCGGCTCCGCCCTCGGAGTGACCAAGCAGGCCGTGCACCGGCGGTACGGGGCCCGCCGGGCGCAGACCGCGGAGTCGGCGGAACAGCAGCCGGCCGAGGGCACCACCACCCGCACCCTGGGCATGCCCACGGTCCCGGCGGCCCGCTCGGTCCCCCCGCAACCCCTGCGCGAGGAAACGGCGTCGGCCGCCTCCGCGCCCGCCTCCGCTTCCGCCGCCGCCTCCCGCACGGCGGCTTTCCCGGGGCCCCGCAACGGCTGAGGCACCGGGCCCCGCACCGGGGCCGGGGTCGGAAGACCGCGGCCCCGGTGACGGGACTGGAAGGTGATCAGCGGGACTAGAAGTTGATCATGTGGCCCGCCAGGCCGTGCACCGCCTCCTTGACCGCCTCGCCCAGCGTGGGGTGCGCATGGACGTTGCGGGCGACCTCATGGACCGTCAGGTCCCACTGCTGGGCCAGCGTCAGCTGCGGCAGGAGCTCGGTGACATCCGGTCCGATCAGGTGGGCGCCGATGATCTCGCCGTGGGTGGCGTCGCTGATCAGCTTCACAAAGCCGGCCGTGTCGCCCAGGCCGTGCGCCTTGCCGTTGGCGGTGAAGGGGAACTTGGCGACCTTGACGTCGAAGCCCTTCTCCGTCGCCTGCGCCTCGGTCCAGCCGAAGCTGGCGATCTGCGGCTGGCAGTAGGTCGCCCGCGGGATCATCGGGTAGTCCAGCTCCATCGTCTCCGCGTCCGCGATCGTCTCGGCCGCGATCACGCCCATCGCCTCGGCGGTGTGCGCCAGCATCAGCTTGGCCGTGACGTCTCCGATGGCGAAGATGTGCGGCACCGAGGTGCGGCAGCGGCCGTCCACCTCGACCGCGCCGCGCTCGGTGACACCCACGCCGGTCGCCTCCAGGCCGTAGCCGGTGACGTTCGGGGCGAAGCCGATGGCCTGGAGCACCCGGTCGGTCTCCAGGACCTTGGCGGTGCCGTCGGGGCCGGTGACCGTCACCCGGACCTGCGGGCCCGATTCGTCGATCGCCTCCACCCTGGTCGAGGTCAGCACCTCGATGCCCAGCTTGCGGTACTGCCGGGCCAGTTCGGCGGACACGTCCGCGTCCTCCAGCGGCGCGATCCGGTCCAGGAACTCGACGATGGTGACCTTCACGCCGTAGTTGTGCAGGACGTACGCGAACTCGACGCCGATGGCCCCGGCGCCCGCGATCACGATGGACTGCGGCACCTCCTCGGCGAGGATCTGCTCCTCGTACGTCACCACACGCTCGCTGAGCCGGGTACCGGGCAGCAGCCGCGGGGTTGCTCCGGTGGCGAGGATGCAGTGGTCGAAGGAGACCGACCGCGCGCTGCCGTCCGGACCGTCGACCCGGAGGGTGTGCGCGTCGAGGAAGGTGCCCCGGCCGTCGATCTCGGTGATGCCGTTCTTCTTCATCAGGTAGTGGACGCCCTTGACCCGGCCGTCCGCGACCCGGCGGCTGCGCCGGAACGCCTCGCCGTAGTCGAAGGAGACCTCGCCGTTCACCTTGATGCCGAAGGTCTTGGCCTCGTGCGTGAAGAGGTGCGCGAGTTCGGCATTGCGCAGCAGCGCCTTGGTGGGGATGCAGCCGATGTTCAGGCAGACGCCGCCCCAGTACTTCTCCTCCACGACGGCGACCCGCTTGCCGAGTTGGGCGGCGCGGATGGCGGCCACATAGCCGCCGGGCCCGGCCCCGAGGACGACGACGTCAAAGTGCTCTTGCATGGACTTCCCTTCGGATCACCCTGCAGAAGAAACCTGTAACGGAGTTGATTGTCCGCCAGACGCAGCCGGGTCAGCCGATGTGCGGCGGATCGATGCGGACCCGGACCGCTTCCGAGGGCGGGACGCCCCGGGCCAGCCGGGCCGCCTGCGCCGACTTCAGCGCCGCGGCCAGGGCCGCCCCGCTGCCCGGCGGGACGCGCACCAGGGCGCGCTCGCCGGGTGCTGGTTCGCCGCGGCGGGACGGCAGCGGCACCGGGCCCAGGATCTCCGCGTCCGGCGGGAGTCCGGCCGCGGCCAGGAAGGAGGCCACCGCCTCGGCGCCGCCCGCCACCGATGCCATCCGGGAGACCGGGGGGAAGCCCAGCTGGGCGCGCTCCGCCAGTTCCCGCAGGGCATGGCCCACCGGGTCCCAGCGGACCAGGGCCTGGACCGGGCGGAGCGTCGGCTCCGCGACGATCACGACCGTCCCGTCCGGCCGGACCAGGGAGGACGCCCCCAGCCAGCGGCGCAGCGCCTCCTCGCCGGCCCGCAGGTCGGGGCGGCCCAGCATGGCCCAGCCGTCCAGCAGCAGGGCGGCGGCATAGCCCTCCCCCGCCGCGACCGGCTCGGCGCCCGGGGTGGAGACCACCAGGGCCGGCCTGTCCGGGACCAGGTCCAGGATGTGGTCCCGGCCGGAGGTGCGCACCGCGACGGCGGGAAAGGCCCGGCCGAGCTCCTCGGCGGTACGGCGGGCGCCCACCACCTGGGCGCGCAGCCGGAACGATCCGCACTCCTGGCAGTGCCAGGAGTTTTCGGAACGCCCGCACCAGCCGCAGGTCAGCTCCCGTTCGTCCGGGGCCTCCAGCGGGCCCGCGCAGGCCGTGCAGCGGGCGGGGGTCCGGCAGCGCTCGCACGCCAGCCGGGGGACGTAGCCGCGCCGGGGCACCTGGACCAGGACGGGGCCGGTCTTGAGGCCTTCCCGTACGGTCTCCCAGGCCAGGCTGGGCAGCCGGGCGGCGCGGGCCGCCTCGTCCCGGGCCAGCAGCTCGTCGCCGACGGTCCGGATCCGGGGGGCGGTGGCCCGTACGGTCTCCCGGTCGGCGACCAGCGGCCGGGCCCAGCCGGATTCGACCAGCTGGGCGGCCTCGACGGTGCAGGAGGTGCTGCCGGCCATGAAGCCGCAGCCGTCGCCGACGGCACGGAGTTCGAGCACCTCGCGGACGTGCGGGAACGGGGCGTTGTCATCGCTGTGGCTGGAGTCCCCGTCGTCCCAGATCGCGACCAGGCCGAGGTCCCGGACGGGGGCGAACATGGCGGCCCGGGTGCCGATCACGGCGCGCACCGAGCCCCGGTGCACGGCGAGCCACTGCCGGTAGCGCTTCTCCGGGCCCGATTCGGCGGTGAGCAGGGCGTGCCGGCCCTCGCCGACGAGGGCGGTGAGTGCCGCGTCGAGGCGGGCTGCGGTCCTGCCGTCGGGGAGGACCGCGAGGGCGCCGCGGCCGGAGGCGAGGGTGGCGGCGAGGGCACGGGCGAGTTCCTCCGCCCAGCCGGGACCGGGCAGCGCGGTCCAGACGGCGCGCGGGTCTCCCCCGCCGGCCAGGGCCCGGAGGAAGGCCGGTCCGGCCGGGTAGCGCGCCCAGCCGCCGGGCTCGGGCGCGGGGGGCGGCGGCAGCGGCTCCGGGGAGGGCTTGGCCTCGGCGCGGGCGTTGCGCGGGGGCAGGGCCAGCTGGAGTACGTCGGCCAGGCTGCCCGCGTACCGGTCGGCGACGGCCCGGGCCAGGGCAAGCATGCGGGGGCTCAGGACGGCTTCGGGCGAGACGACCTGGGCAAGGGCGGCCAGCGGGCCGTGATAGTCGGTGTCGGCGCGGCGCTCGATGACGAAGCCGTCGATGAGGCCGCCGCCCTCGCGGCGTCCGCCGCGCACCTGGTGGGCTCCGGCGCCGAACCGGACCCGGACCCGGACACCGGGCTGGGCGGCCTCGGAGAGCTCCTCGGGGACGGCGTAGTCCCACAGCTGGTCCAGGTGGAGCACGCCCTTGTTGACCAGGATCCGGGCGACGGGAAGGTCCTTGGCGAGGGCTGCGCCCCGCCAGGTGCGGGGTTTGGCCTTGGGCGCCTTGGCCTTCGCCTCGGCGACCATGTCCCTCATGAGCGCGAGCTGCTCCGGCGGTCCGCCCGGACTCCCGTCCGCGGACCGCTCCCCCGATTCGTTCTCGCTGCTCACAGCAGCATTCTTACCAAACGGCACCGACAGTGCGGACCGGGCGGGCATGCCGGAGGGCCCGGACCGTTCCCGGTCCGGGCCCTCCTTGCGTCACTGGCCGGATTACAGGCCGGCGGCGGCGCGCAGCGCGTCGACGCGGTCGGTGCGCTCCCAGGTGAAGTCCGGCAGCTCACGGCCGAAGTGGCCGTACGCGGCGGTCTGGGCGTAGATCGGGCGCAGCAGGTCGAGGTCGCGGATGATCGCGGCCGGGCGGAGGTCGAAGACCTCGCCGATGGCGGTCTCGATCTTCGCGATGTCGATCTTCTCGGTGCCGAAGGTCTCGACGAACAGACCGACCGGCTCGGCCTTGCCGATGGCGTACGCGACCTGGACCTCGCAGCGGGAGGCCAGTCCGGCGGCGACGACGTTCTTGGCGACCCAGCGCATGGCGTAGGCGGCGGAACGGTCGACCTTGGACGGGTCCTTGCCGGAGAAGGCGCCGCCACCGTGGCGGGCCATGCCGCCGTAGGTGTCGATGATGATCTTGCGGCCGGTGAGGCCGGCGTCGCCCATCGGGCCGCCGATCTCGAAGCGGCCGGTCGGGTTGACCAGCAGGCGGTAGCCCTCGGTGTCCAGCTTGATGCCGTCCTCGACGAGCTCCTTGAGCACGTGCTCGACGACGAACTCGCGGATGTCGGGCGCGAGCAGCGAGTCGAGGTCGATGTCGGCCGCGTGCTGCGAGGAGACGACCACGGTGTCGAGGCGGACGGCCTTGTCGCCGTCGTACTCGATGGTGACCTGGGTCTTGCCGTCGGGGCGCAGGTACGGGATGGTCCCGTTCTTGCGGACCTCGGAGAGGCGGCGGGAGAGCCGGTGCGCGATGTGGATCGGCAGCGGCATCAGCTCGGGGGTCTCGTCGGTCGCGTAACCGAACATCAGGCCCTGGTCGCCGGCGCCCTGCTTGTCGAGCTCGTCCTCATCGCCCTCGACCCGGGTCTCGTACGCGGTGTCGACACCCTGCGCGATGTCCGGGGACTGCGCGCCGATGGACACCGAGACGCCGCAGGAGGCGCCGTCGAAGCCCTTCTTCGAGGAGTCGTAGCCGATCTCGAGGATCTTCTCGCGGACCAGCTGGGCGATCGGCGCGTACGCCTTCGTGGTCACCTCGCCCGCGATGTGGACCAGACCGGTGGTGATCAGGGTCTCCACCGCGACGCGGGACGTGGGGTCCTCGCGCAGCAGGGCGTCGAGAATGGTGTCGCTGATCTGGTCAGCGATCTTGTCGGGGTGGCCCTCGGTGACGGACTCCGAGGTGAAGAGACGGCGGGACACATCGCTCCCTGGGGTTGCAGCGGCTGCTGGCTGATCATTTGGCGGCACGGTACCGGGGGCTGCTCCCGGTCACGTTCCGGGTTCAGCTTATCGGGCGCTGCCCCCCGCAAGACCACCTGTCTCGCCTTCTGGGAGCTCTGTGACCTGCGGCACTCATTCTGACCCTACACGGAGCCACGGAACAAGGGTCGGCGATCCGGCCCCCGCCTTAGGTCACAGGCGTGGCGCCACCTGGTCCCACAGGAGATCAGCCAGGGCTTCCTTCGGACCATAGGGAACGGCGATCTCCGTGCCATCGGTTGAAAGGATCACAGCTTCGTTCTCCTCGGAACCGAACGTCTTGCGCTCCCCGACCTCATTGACCACCAGCAGGTCGCAGCCCTTGCGGAGCAGCTTGCTCCGCCCGTTGGCGAGGACGTCGTCGGTCTCGGCGGCGAACCCGACCACGACCTGGCCGGGGCGGGCCCGGTGGGCGGAGATCTCGGCGAGGACGTCCGGATTACGTGTCAGGTCGACCGGAGCCGGCTCCTGGCCGTCCTGCTTCTTGATCTTTCCGGCCGCGTACGCGACCGGCCGGAAATCGGCCACCGCCGCGGCCATCACGACGGCATCCGCGTCGGCCGCCGCCTTGAGCACCGCCTCCCGCAGCTGCAGTGCGGTCCCGACGCGTACGACGTCCGCCCCGGCCGGGTCGGGCAGGGCGGTGTTGGCGGCGATCAGGGTGACCCGGGCCCCGCGCGCCACGGCGGTGCGGGCGAGGGCGTAGCCCTGCTTGCCGGAGGAGCGGTTGCCGAGGAACCGGACCGGGTCGAGGGGCTCGCGGGTGCCGCCGGCGCTGATCACCACATGGCGGCCGGCCAGGTCGGGTTCGGTGATGCCCCGCGAGAGCACCCGGCGGCAGACCTCGAAGATCTCCTCGGGGTCGGGCAGCCGGCCCTTGCCGGTGTCCTTGCCGGTGAGCCGGCCCACGGCGGGCTCGATGACCAGCGCACCGCGCCGGCGGAGGGTGGCCACGTTCTCCTGGGTGGCGGGGTGCTCCCACATCTCGGTGTGCATCGCGGGGGCGAACACCACCGGGCAGCGGGCCGTGAGCAGCGTATTGGTGAGCAGGTCGTCGGCGAGCCCGTGCGCGGCCTTGGCCAGCAGGTCGGCGGTGGCCGGGGCGACCACCACCAGGTCGGCGCCCTGGCCGATCCGGACGTGCGGCACCTCGTGCACGGTCTCCCAGACCTCGGTGGAGGCCGGGTTGCCGGAGAGCGCGGCCCAGGTGGCCTCGCCCACGAAGTTCAGCGAGGACTCGGTCGGGACCACGCGGACCTCGTGTCCGGATTCGGTCAGCCGCCGCAGCAGCTCGCAGGCCTTGTAGGCGGCGATCCCGCCGCTGACCCCCAGGACCACCTTCGGCTTGCTGCCCACTGCTACTCCCGTGATCGGTTGTCGTCGGTACCCATGACCACCCCATGACACACCACAGGCCCGGCAGAGGCACTGCCGGGCCTGTGGTGAAAGGGATGTCGTGCCTTACTGGGCCGGGGCCTCGATGGCCTCGGAGGTCAGCAGACCCGCGTTGATCTCGCGCAGCGCGATCGAAAGCGGCTTCTCGTGGACGTGGGTGTCCACCAGCGGGCCGACGTACTCGAGCAGGCCCTCGCCGAGCTGCGAGTAGTACGCGTTGATCTGACGCGCGCGCTTGGCCGCGTAGATCACGAGGCTGTACTTCGAGTCGGTTGCCTCGAGCAGCTCGTCGATCGGCGGGTTGATGATGCCCTCGGGCGCGGCAATGGAAGAGGACACGCTCTACCTTCCGAAGATGGGTAAATGATCAAACAAACGATCAAACAACTTCCATCAAGGCTAGCAGCTCACGCGCCACGTCCTCGACGGAGGTGTTGACCAGGGTGGTGTCGAACTCGGATTCGGCCGCGAGCTCGGTCTTGGCGGCAGTCAGTCGACGCTCGATGACCTCCGCGGATTCGGTGCCCCGGCCGGTGAGCCGGCGGACCAGCTCCTCCCAGCTCGGCGGAGCGAGGAAGACCAGCAGCGCCTCGGGCATGGACTCGCGGACCTGGCGGGCGCCCTGCAGGTCGATCTCCAGCAGCACGGGCTCACCCCGGTCGAGGCGCTCCATGACGGCCGCCCGGGGGGTGCCGTAGCGGTTGCCCGCGAACTCGGCCCACTCCAGCAGCTCGCCGTTGGCGATCAGCTTGTCGAACTCGTCGTCGGTGACGAAGAAGTAGTGGACACCGTGTCGCTCACCGGGTCGCGGCTTACGGGTGGTGGCCGACACCGAGAGCCAGACCTCGGGGTGGACCTTGCGCATATGCGCGACGACCGTGCTCTTGCCGACCCCTGAGGGGCCGGAGAGCACGGTCAGCCGCGGACGAACCTCTGCTGCCATGAAGCGATTATCCAGGTTCTCAGGACTGCCTGAGAACGCCGGGAGAACTTCGGGCGACGCTTCAGGCGCCGCTGCCGCCGAACTCGCGCTCCAGAGAGGCGATCTGGTTGGAACCGAGACCCCGGACACGCCGGGACTCGGAGATGCCGAGACGCTCCATGATCTGCTTGGCGCGGACCTTGCCCACGCCGGGCAGGGACTCAAGGAGCGCGGAGACCTTCATCTTGCCGATGACGTCGTTCTCCTGTCCCTGCTTGATGACCTCGTGCAGGGATGCACCGGAGTGCTTGAGTCGATTCTTCACCTCGGCCCGCTCCCGGCGAGCCGCGGCGGCCTTTTCGAGCGCGGCTGCGCGCTGTTCAGGGGTAAGGGGCGGAAGAGCCACGCCTACGTCACCTCGGATGTCGAACTGTCGGATAGGACCGGTGGGCAAACCAATGGCGCCGCACCGGGCGAGCTCACGAACAGCGGTTGTGTTCGTTCGCTCTGGTCGGAGACTAGCGGCCTGGGCCGCTCCAGTCAGCGAGAACGGACGAAAAGTCCTGGTCAGCCTCTACTGAACCGTACATCACCGACAATTCACCCCGGTTTTGTCCGACGGAGGACCTGCGATTTCGTCAGGTCATGCGAAACCCGAGCCCGCCTCAGGCCACGGCCGCGCGGATCTCGTCCGCGAAGGCGCGCGCCGAGGCGCGCAGCGCCGCCGCGTCCGGGCCGTGCTTGAGCACACCCCGCGAGACGTTCGGGACCACGTTGCGGACGGCCGCGCCGAACACTGCGGGCAGGTCCGCCGCGGTCGCGCCCTGGGCCCCGATGCCCGGGGCCAGCAGCGGCCCGTTGATGTCGAGGTCGAAGGAGGACAGGTCGCCCAGGGTGGCGCCGACCACAGCCCCGAAGGAGCCCATCGGCTCGGCTCCGGCGTTCTCGGCGGCCAGGTGCGCCAGCATGGTGGCACCGATGGACCGGCCGTCCTCCCGGACCGCCCGCTGGACCTCCGCGCCCTCCGGGTTGGAGGTGAGGGCCAGGACGAACAGGCCGGCGCCGGACTCCCGCGCCAGGTCCACGGCGGGCTTCAGCGAGCCGTAGCCCAGGTACGGGGAGACGGTCAGCGCGTCCGAGAACAGCGGCGAGGCCGGGTCCAGGAAGGCCGAGGCGTACGCGGCCATGGTCGAGCCGATGTCACCCCGCTTCGCGTCCATCACCACCAGCGTGCCCGCGGCCCGGGCGTCGGCGACCGTCTGCTCCAGCACCGCGAGGCCGCGGGAGCCGAACCGCTCGAAGAAGGCGGCCTGCGGCTTGAAGACCGCCACCTGGTCGGCCAGCGCCTCGACCACCGTGCGGGAGAACTTCTCCAGGCCGGCGATGTCGTCGTTCAGGCCCCAGGAGGCGAGCAGGGCGGCGTGCGGGTCGATGCCGACGCACAGCGGACCCCGCTCGTCCATGGCGGAGCGCAGACGGGTACCGAAGGAGAGGGTCACTTGGCGGCCTTTCGGGTCTCGGCGCCCACCGCGTCGGCGAGGGTCGCGTACGGGCTGTTGGCCAGGCGCGCGGCCAGGCCCTTGTGGATGGCGCGGGCGTAGAACGGGCCCTCGTAGATGAAGGCGCTGTAGCCCTGGATCAGGGTGGCGCCGGCCAGGATCCGCTGCCAGGCGTCCTCGGCGTTCTCGATGCCGCCGACCCCGACCAGCACCATCCGGTCGCCCACGCGGGCGTACAGGCGGCGCAGGACCTCCAGGGAGCGCTCCTTGACGGGGGCCCCGGACAGTCCGCCGGTCTCCTGGACCAGGGAGGGGTCGGACTTCAGGCCCAGGCCCTCCCGCGCGATGGTGGTGTTGGTGGCGATGATGCCGTCCAGGCCGAGCTCCAGGGCCAGGTCGGCGACCGCGTCCACGTCCTCGTCGGCCAGGTCGGGGGCGATCTTGACGAGCAGCGGCACCCGGCGGTCGGTGACCGCGCGGTCGGCGGCCTCGCGGACCGCGGTGAGCAGCGGCCGGAGGGACTCGGTGGCCTGGAGGTTGCGCAGGCCCGGGGTGTTCGGCGAGGAGACGTTGACCACGAGGTAGTCGGCGTGCCGGGCGAGGCGCCCGGTGGAGAGCACGTAATCCGCGGCGGCCTCGGCCTCCGGCACCACCTTGGTCTTGCCGATGTTGACGCCCACCACCGTCTTGAAGACCGGCCTACGGGCCGCCAGGCGGGCCGCCACGGCCTCGGAGCCCTCGTTGTTGAAGCCCATCCGGTTGATCAGCGCCCGGTCCGGGACGAGCCGGAACAGCCGCTTCTTGGGGTTGCCGGGCTGGGCCTGGCCGGTGACGGTGCCGATCTCGATGTGGTCGAAGCCGAGCATCGACATGCCGTCGATCGCGACCGCGTTCTTGTCGAAGCCGGCCGCCAGGCCGAACGGGCCGTGCATGCGCAGCCCGAGCGCCTCGGTGCGGAGCTCCGGGTGGCGGGGGGCGAGGGCGGCGGCGAGGAAGGTGCGCAGCACCGGGATGCGCGCGGCCAGCCGGATCCAGCGGAAGGCGAGGTAGTGGGCCTGCTCCGGGTCCATCCGCTTGAAGACCAGGTTGAAGAACAGTTTGTACATTGTCCCGAATATCCCTTGTGCGCTCATGAGAAGGGGGACACCCGTCGTGAAACCGGTGTCCCCCTGCTCGTACGGGCTGTTAGTCGCGGGCCGCGATCAGGTGCTCCGCGTGCTCCTGGAGGGAGCGGACGCCCACGTCGCCGTGGTTGAGCGCGTCGATGCCCTGGACGGCGGCGGCCAGCGCCTGGACCGTGGTCAGGCACGGGACGCTGCGCGCCACGGCCGCCGTACGGATCTCGTAGCCGTCGAGGCGGCCACCCGTGCCGTACGGGGTGTTGACGATCAGGTCGACCTGGCCGTCGTGGATCAGCTGGACGATGGTCTTCTCGCCGTTGGGGCCCTCGCCGTCGCTGAGCTTGCGCACAATGGTGGCGTTGATGCCGTTGCGGCGCAGCACCTCGGCGGTGCCGGAGGTCGCCATCAGCTCGAAGCCGTGGGCGACCAGCTCGCGCGCCGGGAAGATCATCGAGCGCTTGTCGCGGTTGGCGACGGAGATGAACGCCCGGCCCTTGGTCGGCAGCGGGCCGTAGGCGCCGGCCTGCGACTTGGCGTACGCCGTGCCGAAAACGGCGTCGATGCCCATGACCTCGCCGGTGGAGCGCATCTCCGGGCCGAGGACGGTGTCCACGCCGCGGCCGTGGATGTCGCGGAACCGCGACCACGGCATGACGGCCTCCTTGACGGAGATCGGCGCGTCGATCGGCAGGGTGCCGCCGTCGCCGGTCTTCGGCAGCAGGCCTTCGGCGCGCAGCTCGGCGATGGTGGCGCCGAGCGAGATGCGGGCGGCGGCCTTGGCGAGCGGGACGGCGGTGGCCTTCGAGGTGAAGGGCACGGTCCGGGAGGCGCGCGGGTTGGCCTCCAGGACGTAGAGGATGTCGCCGGCCATCGCGAACTGGATGTTGATCAGGCCGCGCACGCCGACGCCCTTGGCGATCGCCTCGGTGGAGGCCCGCAGCCGCTTGATGTCGAAGCCGCCGAGGGTGATCGGGGGCAGCGCGCAGGCGGAGTCGCCGGAGTGGATGCCGGCCTCCTCGATGTGCTCCATGACGCCGCCGAGGTAGAGCTCGTGGCCGTCGTAGAGGGCGTCGACGTCGATCTCGATGGCGTCGTCGAGGAAGCGGTCGACCAGCACGGGGCGGGTCGGGGAGATCTCGGTGGACTCGGCGATGTACGACTCCAGCCGGGTCTCGTCGTAGACGATCTCCATGCCCCGGCCGCCGAGCACGTACGAGGGGCGTACGAGCACCGGGTAGCCGATCTCGTCGGCGATGGCCTTGGCGCCGGCGAAGGTGGTGGCGGTGCCGTGCTTGGGGGCGGGCAGGCCGGCCTCGGCGAGGACCTGGCCGAAGGCACCGCGGTCCTCGGCGGCGTGGATGGCCTCCGGCGGGGTGCCGACCACGGGCACGCCGTTGTCCTTGAGGGCCTGGGCGAGGCCCAGCGGGGTCTGGCCGCCGAGCTGGACGACCACACCGGCGATCGGGCCGGCCAGGGACTCCGCGTGGACGATCTCCAGCACGTCCTCGAGCGTCAGCGGCTCGAAGTACAGGCGGTCGGAGGTGTCGTAGTCGGTGGAGACGGTCTCCGGGTTGCAGTTGACCATCACGGTCTCGTAGCCGGCGTCGCTGAGGGCGAAGGAGGCGTGGACGCAGGAGTAGTCGAACTCGATGCCCTGGCCGATGCGGTTCGGGCCGGAGCCCAGGATGATCACCGCGGGCTTCTCGCGCGGGGCGACCTCGGTCTCCTCGTCGTAGGACGAGTAGAAGTACGGGGTCTTGGCGGCGAACTCGGCGGCGCAGGTGTCGACCGTCTTGTAGACCGGGCGGACGCCGAGGGCGTGCCGGACCTCGCGGACCACGTCCTCGCGCAGGCCGCGGATCTCGGCGATCTGGGCGTCGGAGAAGCCGTGCCGCTTGGCCTCGGCGAGCAGCTCGGGCTGGAGCTTCTCGGCGGCGGCCAGCTCGTCGGCGATCTCCTTGATCAGGAAGAGCTGGTCGACGAACCACGGGTCGATCTTGGTGGCCTCGAACACCTCCTCCTGGGTGGCGCCGGCCCGGATGGCCTGCATCACGGTGTTGATGCGGCCGTCGGTCGGGCGGACCGCGGTGCGCAGCAGCTCGGCCTTGTCACCCGGCTCGCCGACGAAGGTGAACTGCGAGCCCTTCTTCTCCAGGGAGCGCAGGGCCTTCTGGAGCGCCTCGGTGAAGTTGCGGCCGATGGCCATGGCCTCGCCCACCGACTTCATGGTGGTGGTGAGGGTGGCGTCGGCGAGCGGGAACTTCTCGAAGGCGAAGCGCGGGGCCTTGACCACGACGTAGTCGAGGGACGGCTCGAAGGAGGCCGGGGTCTTCTCGGTGATGTCGTTGGGGACCTCGTCCAGCGTGTAGCCGATGGCCAGCTTGGCGGCGATCTTGGCGATCGGGAAGCCGGTGGCCTTGGAGGCGAGCGCGGAGGAGCGGGAGACGCGCGGGTTCATCTCGATGACGATGACGCGGCCGTCGTCCGGGTTGATCGCGAACTGGATGTTGCAGCCGCCGGTGTCGACGCCGACCTCGCGGATGATCGCGATGCCGATGTCACGCAGCCGCTGGTACTCGCGGTCGGTGAGGGTCATGGACGGGGCGACGGTGATCGAGTCGCCGGTGTGCACGCCCATCGGGTCGAAGTTCTCGATGGAGCAGACGACCACGACGTTGTCGGCCTTGTCGCGCATCAGCTCCAGCTCGTACTCCTTCCAGCCGAGGATGGACTCCTCCAGGAGCACCTCGGTGGTCGGGGAGAGCGTCAGGCCCTGGCCGGCGATGCGGCGCAGCTCGTCCTCGTCGTGGGCGAAGCCGGAGCCGGCGCCGCCCATGGTGAAGGAGGGGCGGACGACGACGGGGTAGCCGCCGAGGGTGTCGACTCCGGCCAGGACGTCGTCCATGGAGTGGCAGATCACCGAGCGGGCGGACTCGCCGTAACCGATCTTGGCCTTGACGGCCTCGACGACGCCCTTGAAGAGGTCGCGGTCCTCGCCCTTGTTGATGGCCTCGACGTTGGCGCCGATGAGCTCGACGCCGTACTTCTCCAGCACACCCTGCTCGTGCATGGAGATGGCGGTGTTGAGCGCGGTCTGGCCGCCCAGGGTCGGGAGCAGCGCGTCGGGGCGCTCCTTGGCGATGATCTTCTCGACGAACTCGGGGGTGATCGGCTCGACGTACGTGGCGTCGGCGATCTCCGGGTCGGTCATGATCGTCGCCGGGTTGGAGTTCACCAGGATGACCCGCAGGCCTTCGGCCTTGAGGATGCGGCAGGCCTGGGTGCCGGAGTAGTCGAACTCGGCGGCCTGGCCGATGACGATCGGGCCGGAGCCGATGACCAGGACGGACTGGATATCGGTGCGCTTAGGCACGATCGGCCTCCATCAGGGTGACGAAACGGTCGAAGAGGTACGCGGCATCGTGCGGGCCGGCGGCTGCTTCGGGGTGGTACTGGACGCTGAAGGCCGGCTGGTCGAGCAGCTGGAGGCCCTCGACGACCTGGTCGTTCAGGCAGACGTGGGAGACCTCGGCGCGGCCGTAGGGGGTCTCGGAGACCTTGTCGAGGGGCGCGTCCACGGCGAAGCCGTGGTTGTGCGCGGTGACCTCGACCTTGCCGGTGGTGCGGTCCTGGACCGGCTGGTTGATGCCGCGGTGGCCGTACTTCAGCTTGTAGGTGCCGAAGCCGAGCGCGCGGCCGAGGATCTGGTTGCCGAAGCAGATGCCGAAGAGCGGGGTCTTGCGCTCCAGTACCGCCTGCATGACGGAGACCGGGTGGTCGGCGGTGGCCGGGTCGCCGGGGCCGTTGGAGAAGAACACACCGTCGGGGTTGACGGCGTAGACGTCCTCGGCGGTGGCGGTGGCGGGCAGCACGTGCACCTCGATGCCGCGCTCGGCCATCCGGTGCGGGGTCATGCCCTTGATGCCGAGGTCCACGGCGGCGACGGTGAACTTCTTCTCACCGATCGCGGGGACCACGTAGGCCTCCTTGGTGGCGACCTCGGCGGACAGGTCGGCGCCCTTCATCTGCGGGGAGGCCTGCACCTTGGCGAGCAGCGCCGCGTCACGGACGCCCGTCCAGGCCTCGCCGGAGAAGATGCCGACGCGCATGGCACCGCGCTCGCGGAGGTGGCGGGTGAGGGCCCGGGTGTCGATGCCGGAGATGCCGACGACGCCCTGCCGCTCGAGCTCCTCGTCCAGGGAGCGCTGCGCGCGCCAGTTGGACGGGATGCGGGCGGGGTCGCGGACGACGTAGCCGCTCACCCAGATCCGGGAGGACTCGGGGTCCTCGTCGTTGACGCCGGTGTTGCCGACGTGCGGGGCCGTCATCACCACGACCTGGCGGTGGTACGACGGGTCGGTCAGGGTCTCCTGGTAGCCGGTCATACCGGTGGAGAACACGGCCTCGCCGAAGGTCTCCCCCACGGCCCCGTAGGCGCGCCCGCGGAAGATGCGGCCGTCCTCCAGGACGAGTACGGCGGGAGCTTTCGCAGCTCCCCTGGTGGAGGTCGTCATCGTTCGGCGCCTTCCGTCGTGATGGATTGGTTCATGAGATTGATCGCTTCGACCCAGGCGGCGTGCTCGGCCGCGCGGTCGGAGCGGAATCCGGAGTCGATCAGCTTGTCGCCGTGCGCCCAGGTGACGACGAGCAGACCGCCCTCGGTGAGTACCTTGCCCGCGATTCCCTTGTCGAGGCGGGCGCCGCGCAGCTGCGCGGCCGGTACGAAGAAATCGGTGGCCCCCGGACGGACCACATCGAGGCCCGCG
The DNA here is from genome assembly GCF_040296685.1 of Streptomyces sp. NPDC002054. Classification (NCBI taxonomy): domain Bacteria; kingdom Bacillati; phylum Actinomycetota; class Actinomycetes; order Kitasatosporales; family Streptomycetaceae; genus Streptomyces; species Streptomyces sp. NPDC002054. The sequence continues at coordinate 116,163 of NZ_JBEOXT010000013.1, read as the reverse complement.
TCGGTGAGCGTCAGTTCGACCCGGCTGCGGACGCCCAGACCATGCGCGACGATCCGGTCGAGCCACTGCCCGGCCGTGGTGGACCCGTGGTACCGGCCGGTGAGGGCCAGCCGGTGCTCGGGGAGTCCGCCGGGGGCGGCGGGCAGCTCCGGCAGATCGTTCTGCAGAGCGCCGCGCCACTTCCAGCCTTGCCGCATCAGCCAGTACACGAACGCGATGAAGACGAGCAGACCGATGATCCACGCGATCCGCGCGCCCCAGTCCGTCACCTCCGCCGACTTCCGTTCGGCAGCCTCGGAGGCCAGAAGGATTACTGCAGGTGTCACGCCAGTTTCCCGTCCACGACCGTTGCCCGGCCCCGCAGGAATGTGTGAGTGACGCGACCCGGCAGCTCACGGCCCTCGTAAGGCGTGTTGCGGCTGCGGGAAGCGAAGTGTGCGGGGTCCACGGCACCACGGTACGAGGTATCGACCAGCGTCAGGTTCGCGGGTTCACCTGCCGAGACGGGACGCCCGTGATGCGGGAGGCTGCCGATGCGTGCGGGTGCGAAGGACATGCGCTCCGCGACGCCCGCCCAGTCGAGCAGTCCGGTCTCCACCATCGTCTGCTGGACCACGGACAGCGCGGTCTCCAGGCCCACCATGCCCATGGCAGCGGCGGCCCACTCGCAGTCCTTGTCCTCGTGGGGGTGCGGGGCGTGGTCGGTGGCGACGATGTCGATGGTGCCGTCGGCGAGCGCCTCGCGCAGGGCCAGCACATCGGCCTCGGTGCGCAGCGGCGGGTTGACCTTGTAGACCGGGTTGTACGAGCGGACCAGCTCGTCGGTCAGCAGCAGGTGGTGCGGGGTGACCTCGGCGGTGACGTCGATGCCGCGGGACTTGGCCCAGCGGACGATCTCGACGGAGCCGGCCGTGGAGAGGTGGCAGATGTGCACGCGGGAGCCGACGTGTTCGGCGAGGAGCACATCGCGGGCGATGATCGACTCCTCGGCGACGGCCGGCCAGCCGCCGAGGCCGAGCTCGGCGGAGACGATGCCCTCGTTCATCTGGGCGCCCTCGGTGAGGCGGGGCTCCTGGGCGTGCTGGGCGACGACCCCGCCGAAGGCCTTCACGTACTCCAGGGCGCGGCGCATGATCACGGCGTCGTCCACGCACTTGCCGTCGTCGGAGAAGACGGTGACGTTCGCGGCGGACTCGTGCATGGCGCCGAGCTCGGAGAGCTTCTTGCCCTCCAGGCCGACGGTGACGGCGCCGATGGGCTGCACATCGCAGTAGCCGGACTCCTTGCCGAGCCGCCAGACCTGCTCGACCACGCCTGCGGTGTCGGCGACCGGGAAGGTGTTCGCCATGGCGAAGACGGCGGTGTAGCCGCCGGCCGCGGCGGCGCGGGTGCCGGTGAGGACGGTCTCGGAGTCCTCGCGGCCGGGCTCGCGCAGGTGGGTGTGCAGGTCGACGAGGCCCGGCAGCAGGACCTGGCCCTCGGCCTCGACGACGGTGGCGCCCTCGGCGGACAGGTTCTGTCCCACCTCGGCGATGGTCTCGCCGTCGATCAGGACGTCCTGCTGCTCGCCGCCCAGTACCTTCGCGCCACGGATCAGGATCTTCGACATGCTTACTTGTTCTCCTCGGTACGGGCGGGGGCGGCGGGGGTGGTGACGGCGGGCTCGGAGCCGCCGAGCAGCAGGTACAGGACGGCCATCCGGACGGACACGCCGTTGGCGACCTGCTCGACGACCGTGCAGCGGTCGGAGTCGGCGACCTCGGCGGTGATCTCCATGCCGCGGACCATCGGGCCGGGGTGCATCACGATGGCGTGCTCCGGCATCTTGGCCATCCGCGCCGCGTCCAGCCCGTACCGGCGCGAGTACTCGCGCTCGGTCGGGAAGAAGGCGGCGTTCATCCGCTCGCGCTGCACACGCAGCATCATCACCGCATCGGACTTCGGCAGCACCTCGTCGAGGCTGTACGAGACCTCGCACGGCCAGGTCTCGACGCCGACCGGGACCAGGGTGGGCGGGGCCACCAGGGTGACCTCGGCGCCGAGGGTGTGCAGCAGGTCCACGTTGGAGCGGGCGACCCGGCTGTGCAGGACGTCGCCGACAAGGGTGATGCGACGGCCGTCGAGGCCCTTGCCGAGGCCGGCGTCCCGGCCAACCAGGCGGCGGCGCATGGTGAAGGCGTCGAGCAGGGCCTGGGTGGGGTGCTGGTGGGTGCCGTCGCCGGCGTTGATGACCGGGGCGTCGATCCAGCCGGAAGTGGCGAGCCGGTAGGGGGCGCCGGAGGCGCTGTGCCGGATGACCACGGCGTCGACGCCCATGGCCTCCAGGGTCTGCGCGGTGTCCTTGAGGGACTCGCCCTTGGAGACGCTGGAGCCCTTGGCGGCGAAGTTGATGACGTCGGCGGACAGGCGCTTCTCGGCGGCCTCGAACGAGATCCGGGTGCGGGTCGAGTCCTCGAAGAAGAGGTTGCAGATCGTCCGGCCGCGCAGGGTGGGCAGCTTCTTGATCGGCCGGTCGGCGACCCGGGCCATCTCCTCGGCGGTGTCGAGGATCAGGACGGCGTCGTCGCGCGTGAGGTCGGCGGCCGAGATGAGGTGGCGCTTCATCTGGGTGCTCCGTGGTGTCGGGGCGGGTGAGGGTCGGAAGTACGGCGTGCGGGCGCGGGCATGCCTGTCCCGCGGGGCGGGCCGGCAGGGCCGGCCGGGGCTCTTCGGGCTCCGGCGGTGCCGGCGGGCCGGGGGGAACGGCGGCCGACGGCCGGGTCAGGCCGTCACCCGGACGGGTCAGCGCCGGGATACGGCCGGGTCGAGGCCTTGCCCGAGCAGCACGGCGTCACGGCCGTCCTCCTCCTGGAGCTGGACCTTGACGGTCTCCCGCAGCGAGGTGGGGAGGTTCTTGCCGACGTAGTCGGCGCGGATCGGCAGCTCGCGGTGCCCGCGGTCGACCAGGACGGCGAGCTGCACGGCACGGGGGCGGCCGAGGTCGCCGAGGGCGTCCAGGGCGGCGCGGATGGTGCGGCCGGAGAAGAGCACGTCGTCGACGAGGACCACGAGCCGGCCGTCGATGTCGTCACCGGGGATCTCGGTGCGGCCGATCGCACGGGCGGGCTTCATCCGCAGGTCGTCGCGGTACATGGTGATGTCGAGGGAGCCGACCGGGATCTTGCCGCCGGTGATCTCTTCGAGTTTGGCGGCGAGCCGGCGGGCGAGGAAGACACCGCGGGTCGGAATGCCGAGGAGCACCACGTCGTCGGCGCCCTTGGCGCGTTCGACGATCTCGTGGGCGATGCGGGTCAGGACCCGCGCGATGTCCTGCGCCTCCAGAACGGGGCGGGTCGCATCGTCGTGCTGCAGCGGTGCTGCCTGAGCGTCCATGAAAAGGACCTCCTTCTCCGCCTCACGGGACGGTTCTTAAAGGACGTCTGATGTACGGCTGCAACGGTAGCAGGCGCACGGCCGGGGGCTCGAACCGGGGGCGCGCAGCGGGGCCGCGAGCATCCCTCGCAGGGGGGCGAGGCAACCCATTCGGCTTGACGCGGCCAAGTAACGCTGCGTAACCTCACAGTGAGTTACCAGCCGCGGCGGAGCCGTATGTGGTCCATGCCGTCACAGCGTCCATGTCGTCACAGCGTCACAGCGTCCGGGAGCGTTATGTCCAGCGAATACGCCAAACAGCTCGGGGCCAAGCTCCGCGCCATCCGCACCCAGCAGGGCCTTTCCCTCCACGGTGTCGAGGAGAAGTCCCAGGGCCGGTGGAAGGCCGTAGTGGTCGGTTCGTACGAGCGCGGGGACCGCGCCGTGACCGTCCAGCGCCTCGCCGAGCTGGCGGACTTCTACGGGGTGCCGGTGCAGGAACTGCTGCCGGGGACGACCCCCGGCGGTGCTGCCGAGCCGCCGCCGAAGCTGCGTCTGGACCTGGAGCGGCTGGCCCACGTGCCCGCCGAGAAGGCCGGCCCGCTGCAGCGGTACGCGGCCACCATCCAGAGCCAGCGCGGTGACTACAACGGCAAGGTGCTGTCGATCCGCCAGGACGACCTGCGCACCCTTGCGGTCATCTACGACCAGTCCCCCTCGGTGCTGACCGAGCAGCTGATCAGCTGGGGTGTGCTGGACGCGGACGCTCGCCGTGCCGTGGCGCACGACGAGGTCTGAGCACCACCTGAAGAAACGTATACGCACTCATTGGTCAAACCAGTGACTGCGGCCACGAGAAGGGCCCGCAGCGCATCGCGCTGCGGGCCCTTTCGCGTGCCGGGAGGCCGGGCGTCAGCTCTCGCTGCGGCGCAGGCTCGGCTTCAGGTCCTTGAACCGGCCCAGCAGGCCGTTCACGAACGCCGGGGAATCGTCGGTGGAGAACTCCTTGGCCAGCTGCACGGCCTCGTCGATCGCCACCGCGTCCGGGGTCTCGTCGACCCAGATCAGCTCGTAGGCGCCGAGCCGCACGATGTTGCGGTCGGCCACCGGCATCCGGTCGAGATCCCAGTCCACGGCGTACGTCGCGATCAGATCATCGATCCGGTTCACCCGATCGGCGTAACCCTCGACGAGATTCATGGTGAACTCGCTCACCGGGGGCTGCCGGGTGTCGCTCCGCGAGTGGCGGATCCAGTCCGCGAGGACCTCACGCACGGGAACATCGCGCTGGTCGGCCTCGAAGAGGATCTGGAAGGCGCGCTTGCGCGCATTGCTCCGGGCAGCCACGGTTAGCTGCTCACCCGGCCGAGGTAGTCGCTGGTGCGGGTGTCGACCTTGACCTTCTCGCCGGTGGTGACGAAGAGCGGGACCTGGATCTCGTGGCCGGTCTCCAGCTTGGCGGGCTTGGTGCCACCGGTGGAGCGGTCGCCCTGGACACCCGGGTCGGTGTGCTCGATGACCAGCTCGACGGCGGCGGGGAGCTCGACGTACAGCACCTCGCCCTCGTGGCGGGCCACGGAGGCGGTGAAGCCCTCGATCAGGAAGTTGGCGGCGTCGCCGACGGCCTTCTTGTCGACGTGCAGCTGGTCGTAGGTCTCCATGTCCATGAAGACGAAGTACTCGCCGTCCATGTAGGAGAACTGCATGTCGCGACGGTCGATGGTCGCCGTGTCGACCTTGATGCCGGCGTTGAAGGTCTTGTCGACGACCTTGCCGGACATCACGTTCTTGAGCTTGGTGCGCACGAAGGCCGGGCCCTTGCCGGGCTTGACGTGCTGGAACTCGACGACGGACCAGAGCTGGCCGCCTTCGAGCTTGAGCACCATGCCGTTCTTGAGGTCGTTCGTGGAAGCCACGGTTGCGGAATCTCCTGGACTGATTGACCACGGGCGCGCGCACAGCAGAGCTAGAGCGCGAGCAGCTCCTTGGTCGTAATGGTGAGTAGCTCGGGTCCGCCGTCCGCCTCGGGGCGTACGACGAGCGTGTCATCGATCCGGACTCCGCCCCGGCCCGGGAGGTGGACCCCCGGTTCGACGGTGACCGGCACGCAAGCGTCCAGTTTACCCATGGCCGTAGGTGCAAGCTGCGGGTCCTCGTCGATTTCGAGTCCCACCCCGTGTCCGGTCCAGGGCGAGAGGGCCTCGCTGTGGCCCGCGGAGTCCAGAACGGACCGCGAGGCATGATCGACATCACGGTAGGCGGCACCGGGCAGCAGGGCCTCGCGGCCGGCCCGCTGGGCGGCGAAGACGAGGTCGTACAGCTCGATCTGCCAATCGGCCGGCGTGGTGCCGATGACGAAGGTCCGGCCGATCTCGCAGCGGTAGCCGCGGTAGTTCGCACCGAGGCAGACGGAGAGGAAGTCGCCTTCCTCCACCCGGCGGTCGGAGGGCCGGTGCCGGGAGCGCCCGGAGTGCGGGCCGGTGCCCACGGAGGTCGGGAACGCGGGCCCGTCGGCCCCGTGGTCGACGAGCCGCCGCTCCAGCTCCAGGGCGAGGTGGCGTTCGGTCCGGCCGACCAGGATGGACTCCAGGAGCTCGCCGAGGGCCTGGTCGGCGATCTCGGCGGCGATCCGGAGGCAGGCGATCTCCTCCTCGTCCTTGACCAGCCGCTGCTGCTCCACCGCGGTACCGAGATCGGTGAGCAGCAGCTTGGGGGCCACGGACCGCAGGGCGCGGTGCCGGGCGACGGTGAGGTGGTGTTCCTCGACGGCCAGGGTCTCGGCCCGGGCGGACGCGGCGAGGTCGGCCGCGGCCACGGCGGGGTCCCCGCCGGGGGTGGGCAGCACGGAAACCCGCAGCTGCTCGTCGAGCCGTCCCTCGTCCGGCTCTCCGGTGGGCGGGTCGGCGCTGAACAGCACGTCCTCGGCCGACCCCACCAGCAGCACGGCCCCGCGGGGGCTGGCACCGGCGAGGTAGCGGACGTTGGCCGGACGCGTGACCAGGGCGGCGGAGTTGCCCGCGGCGGCGCAACGGTCCCGAAGCGTGGCCCTGCGGGCGGCGTACACGTCTGACATGCCTCGAGCCTATGAGCGCCCCGCCCACTCGGCGCGCTGAGCGCGCCCGCCCGTGGCTCCCCTCCGGCCCCCGCGGACAGGGCGGGTTACCGGGTCACCGGGTTACCAGGGCGCGGGGGACGAGATGGCCCGGGCCAGGGCCTCGTCCAGGGCACGGGCCGTGGCCTGGACGTCCAGGTGGGAGTTGTCGATGATCGGCAGGCCCGAGCCGTACCAGCCCGCCATCCGGCCGTGGATGCGGGCGACCTCCTCGTCGGAGAGCCTGCGGTTGCCGGAGCGTTCCGCGTTCCGCTCCAGGACGATCTCCAAGCCCGGCAGCAACACCACCGGGAGCAGATGGGGGCCCACATGCCGCTTCCAGCCGCCCAGGCCCACCACCGGCCGGTCCGGGAAGACCGCGTCGTCGAGGATGCAGGAGATGCCGTTGGCCAGGAAGTTCCGGGCGGCGAAGCCGCAGGTGCGGCGGGCCAGGCGGTACTGGGCCTCGGAGTGGTCGTTCCAGCCCGCCTGCGGGTCGGCGAAGCCGGCGCAGACCCATTCGCGGACGTCGTCCAGGCTGATGTGCGCGGTGGCCACCTGGCGGGTGCTCGCCCAGTGCCGGGCCACGGTGGTCTTCCCGGCCCCGGCCGGGCCGATCAGCAGGACCGCGAGGGTCGCCGCGCCGGTGCCCGGCGCGGCCGGCACCGGCACCGGGGCGGGCGGCGGCAGCGGGATGTGGCCGGTGGCCTCGGGCACCGGCGTGACCGCCCAGCCCTGCGCGGGGGGTATCGGCGGCTGCGGGGGCGCCGCCGGGTGCTGCCCCGGCGGCCCCCAGCCCCCCACTCCGTGCTGCATCCGCTGCGACTCCGTCTCGTATCGGCGACTGATGCGAGAACGTTATCTCAGGAGGTGACTTCCTCCGCCAGCGCCCGCAGCGCCAGCCGGTAGGAGCCCAGGCCGAAGCCCGCCACCGTCCCGGTCGCCACGGCCGCGATGACCGACGTGTGCCGGAACTCCTCCCGCGCGTACGGGTTGGAGATGTGGACCTCGATCAGCGGGGCGGTCCGCTGCGCCGCCGCATCCCGCATGGCGTACGAGTAGTGCGTGAAGGCGCCGGGGTTGATGACCACCGGGATCCGCCCGTCCGCCGCCTCGTGCAGCCAGCGCACCAGCTCGCCCTCGTCGTTGGTCTCGCGGACCTCGACGTCGAAGCCGAGCTCCTTGCCGACGGCCTGGCAGCTCTCGACCAGACCGGCGTACGAGGTGGCACCGTACACGTCGGGCTCGCGGGAGCCGAGCCGGCCCAGGTTCGGGCCGTTCAGCACCAGCACCCTGCGGCTCACGCCGACACCTCGCCGTACGCGGCGACCAGGTGGGCCGGGTCCGGGCCCTCCAGGACCGACGGCTTGCCCAGCCCGTCCAGGACGATGAAGCGCAGCAGGTTGCCCCGGGACTTCTTGTCGACCTGCATGGTCTGGAGCAGCTGGGGCCACTGGTCGCCCCGGTAGGTGAGGGGCAGGCCCACGGCGGCGAGGACGGTGCGGTGGCGGTCCGCCGTCGCGTCGTCCAGCCGCCCGGCCAGCCGGCCCAGCTCGGCCGCGAAGACCATGCCGACCGAGACGGCCGCGCCGTGCCGCCACTTGTAGCGCTCGTTCTTCTCGATGGCGTGCGCGAGCGTGTGGCCGTAGTTGAGGATCTCCCGCAGGCCCGATTCCTTCAGGTCGCTGGAGACCACGTCGGCCTTGACCCGGATGGACCGCACGATCAGCTCCGCGGTGTGCGGGCCGGCCGGGGTGCGGGCCGCCGCCGGGTCCTCCTCGATCAGGTCGAGGATCGCCGGGTCGGCGATGAAACCGGCCTTGATGATCTCGGCGAGGCCGCTGACGTAGTCGTTGACCGGCAGCGATTCCAGCGCGGCGAGGTCACAGAGGACGCCCGCCGGCGGGTGGAAGGCGCCGACCAGGTTCTTGCCCTCGGCGGTGTTGATGCCGGTCTTGCCGCCGACGGCCGCGTCGACCATGCCGAGGACCGTGGTCGGTACGGCGATCCAGCGCACCCCGCGCAGCCAGGAGGCCGCGACAAAGCCCGCCAGGTCGGTGGTGGCGCCGCCGCCGACGCCGACGACGACGTCGGTCCGGGTGAAGCCCGACTGGCCGAGCGCCTTCCAGCAGTAGGCGGCGACCTCGGCGGTCTTGGCCTCCTCGGCGTTCGGCACCTGGATGGCGACCGCCTCGTAGCCCTGCTCCGCGAGGTCGTCGCGGAGGGCCTCGCCGGTGGAGGCGAGCGCCTCCGGGTGGATCACGGCGACTCTCTGGGCCCGGGTGCCGATGAGGCCGCCCAGCTCGCCGAGCAGCTGCCGGCCGACCAGCACGTCGTACGGATCGTGGCCGGCGCTGCCGGCCACGTGGATCCGGGTGACCTGGTTCTGGTCCTGCTCCGTCATGCGTCCTTCAACTCCAGTGCGTCGAGGACCGCCTGGGCGACCTCTTCGGGTGTGCGGTCATCGGTGGGTACGACGACCCGCGCGACGTCGGTGTACAGCGGCCGGCGGGCCTCCATCAGCTCGCGCCACTGGCGGCGCGGGTTGATGGCGAGCAGCGGCCGGGCGGTGTTGAGGCCGACCCGGCGCACGGCCTCGTCGACGTCCATCGACAGGTAGGCGACGGGCAGCCCGGTCAGCTGCTCGCGGGTGTTCGCGTCGAGCACGGCGCCGCCGCCGAGGGCGAGGACACCGGTGTGGTCGGCGAGGGCGGCGGCCACGGCCTGCCGTTCCAGCTGCCGGAAGTGCGGTTCGCCCTCGTCGACGAAGATGTCGGCGATCTCCCGGCCCTGGGCGGCGACGATATCGGCGTCGGTGTCCCGGTAGGGGACGCCGAGCCGCTCGGCGAGCAGCGCCCCCACCGTGGACTTGCCGGACCCGGGGGGCCCGACGAGGACGACCATCGGTCCGCCGGTCACCGGATCTGGAGGTTGTCGAGGTACGACTGCACGTTGCGGCGGGTCTCGGGGACCGAGTCCCCGCCGAACTTCTCCACCACCGCGTCGGCGAGGACCAGGGCGACCATGGCCTCGGCCACGATGCCGGCCGCCGGGACGGCGCACACGTCGGAGCGCTGGTGGTGGGCCACCGTCGCCTCGCCGGTCGCCACGTCGACGGTCGCGAGGGCGCGCGGCACGGTCGCGATGGGCTTCATGGCCGCCCGTACGCGCAGCAGCTCGCCGGTGGTCAGGCCGCCCTCGGTGCCGCCGGCGCGGCCGGAGGTCCGCTTGAGGCCCTCGGGGGTGGAGACGATCTCGTCGTGGGCCTGGGAGCCGGGGACCCGGGCGAGCTCGAAGCCGTCGCCGACCTCCACGCCCTTGATGGCCTGGATGCCCATCAGCGCACCGGCCAGGCGGGCGTCGAGACGGCGGTCCCAGTGCACGTGGGAGCCGAGGCCGACCGGCACACCGTAGGCGAGCACCTCGACCACACCGCCGAGGGTGTCGCCGTCCTTGTGGGCCTGGTCGATCTCGGCGACCATCGCCTTCGAGGCGTCGGCGTCCAGGCAGCGCACCGGGTCGGCGTCGAGCTTCTCGACATCGGCGGGGGTCGGGTAGACGCCGTACGGGGCCTTGGCCGCGGCCAGCTCCACCACGTGCGAGACGATCTCGATGCCCGCGACCTCCTGGAGGAAGGAGCGGGCGATCGCGCCGAGGGCGACCCGGGCGGCGGTCTCGCGGGCGCTGGCACGCTCCAGGATCGGGCGGGCCTCGTCGAAGCCGTACTTCTGCATGCCGGCGAGGTCGGCGTGGCCGGGCCGCGGGCGGGTCAGCGCCGCGTTGCGGCCGGTGTCCTTGAGCAGCGACGGGTCGACCGGGTCGGCCGACATGACGGTCTCCCACTTGGGCCACTCGCTGTTGCCGACCATCACCGCGACCGGGGAGCCGAGGGAGAGGCCGTGGCGCACACCGCCGAGGAAGGTCACCTCGTCCTGCTCGAACTTCATCCGGGCACCGCGGCCATAGCCCAGCCGCCGCCGCGCCAGGTGGTCGGCCACCAGCTCGGTGGTGATCGGGACACCGGCGGGAAGACCCTCCAGCGTCGCGACCAGCGCCGGTCCGTGAGATTCCCCGGCGGTCAGCCAACGCAACCTGCTCAACGATGCTCCTCATGCTCGCGCCTGATCCAGCGATGGCGCGACCGGGTGCGCAGCCCGAGCCCGCCGTACCCCCGATCCTGCCATGTCCGGAAGGGTTTGCCGGGCCCAGGTCCAGCTATCGGACGCCCGGGTCCGCCTGAGGGACCTGTCGGGCGGGCTGCACCGCAGCCCTTCCGGTGGGTCGGCGGACCGGATCGGGATTCGCTCGCCCGAGCGAATCCATCACGTCAAGGGCGGCAGGTCACGGGCGGCACCTCAGGGCCGGGCGGCCAGGGCGCGCTCTCCGGCCGCCCGCATCGCGGCGAGCGGGCCGGGGGTGCGGCCGGTCATCTGCTCCACCTGGAGCACCGCCTGGTGGACGAGCAGGTCGAGGCCGCCCAGCACGGCGCCGCCGCGGTCGGTCCAGGCCGCCGCGAGGGGGGTGGGCCAGGGCTCGTAGAGCACGTCGAAGAGGGTGCCCGGGTGCTCCGGGACGGCCGCGGCCAGGGCGTCGGTGCTGCCTGCCGGGGTGGTCGCGATCACAAGTGGGCTGCTCAGTGCCTCGGCAGCGTCGGACCAGTCGGCGGTGCGGACGGGCACGCCGAGGCGTTCGCCCCACTGCCGCATCTCGGCGGCGCGGGCCTCGGAGCGGACGTACGCCGTGACCTCGCCGGAGCAGATCCGGGAGAGCGCGGCCAGGGCGGAGGAGGCGGTGGCTCCGGCGCCGAGGACGGCGGCCGAGGGCACCTTCTCCACACCGCGTTCCCGCAGGGCCGAGACCAGGCCCGGGATGTCGGTGTTGTCGCCGACCCGCCGGCCGTCCTCGGTGAGGACGACCGTGTTGACCGCCTCCACCGAGGCGGCGGTGTCGGTGATGCCGTCCAGCAGCGGGATGATCGCCCGTTTGAGCGGCATGGTCAGGGACAGCCCGGCCCATTCGGGGCCGAGTTCCGCGAGGAAGGCCGGGAGCGCGGCCTCGTCGATCTCGAACCGGTCGTACGACCAGTCGTCGAGGCCGAGCTCCCGGTAGGCGGCGCGGTGCAGCACCGGTGAGAGGGAGTGCTCGATGGGAGACCCCAGCACCGCGGCCCTTCTGCCTGACATGACGTTCCTATCCGCCGTTCTTCTGTCGCGCGTTGAACTCGTCGACCAGCTTCAGGTGCTCTTCGTAGGTCGTCGTAAAGGAGGTCTTCTTGCCGTCCACCGACACGAAGAACATCCAGCCGCCGTCGTCCGGGTCGAGGGTGGCCTTGAGAGCGTCGTCGCCCGGGTTGCCGATCGGGCCGGGGGTGAGCCCGTCGTTGAAGTACGTGTTGTAGGGGTGGTTGAACTCCTTCGCCTCCTTGCGGGTGACGTGGATGTTGCTGGTCCCCTTGGCGTAGTTGATGGTCGAGTCGAACTCGATCTTGTGGTTGGTGACCACATTGTCGGGCTTGAGGCGGTTGTAGACGACCTCGGCCATCTTCCGGAAGTCGTCGTGGTTCATGCCCTCGGCATTGACCATGCTTGCGACCGTGACCACCTGGAGCGGGTTCTCCAGGCCCAGCTCCTTGGCCTTGCCCTCGATGCCGAGCTCCTCGTACTTCTGCTTGGCATTGGCGACCATCTCCTTGAGGAGGGCCTCCGGCTTCATGTCCTTGGTGAGGTCGTACCGGGCCGGGTACAGGAAGCCCTCGAGCGGGTCCATGATCTTCGGGTTGTTGTTGGCCCAGGCCGGCAGGCCGAGGTTCTTCAGTTCGCGCTTGGAGACCTCGAGGGTGGTGCCGGGCTTCAGCTTCAGCTTCTTGTCCATGGCCGCGTAGACGGCCGCATTGCGCATGCCCTCGGTGACCGTCACCACGTTCAGCTTGGACGGGTCGGTCATCAGCTCGACGGCGGACTTGGCGGACATGCCCTTGCGCAGCGGGTACACGCCGGGCTGGATGGACGTGCCCCTGGGGTCCGCCTGCGCCGCCTCGGTGAAGGCGTCGACGCTCGCGACCACGCCGGCTTCCTTGAGGGCGCGGCCCATCGCGCCGAGGCTGGAGCCGGCCTTGATCTCCACGTCGACCGGCTCGGTGCCCTCGCCGGTGAAGTCGGCGGGCTCGCCGAACTTGTCCTGGAGGAAGGAGTAGCCGTAGTAGCCGACGCCGCCGACACCGCCGACCAGCACCAGCGCCACGAACAGGCAGGCGACGCCGTTGCGGCGTTTTTTGGGTTTCTTGCCCTTGGCCTTGCCCTGGCCCTTGCCGCGGGCGGCCCGACGGCCGCCGTCGCGGGGACCGTCCTCTTCGGCCGCGAGGTCGGTGTCCTCGGCTGCGTCCCGGTCGTCCCGGTCGTCCTGGTCGTCCTGCTGCCATTCGGCGGCGGGTTCGGGGATCGGGGCGCGACGGCCGGGGGCCTCCGGCGGCGGGTAGGCCTCGGGGGTGCCGTACAGGTCGGGCGCTTCGCCGGGGTAGCCGCCGCCGGGCTGCTGGGCGTACGGGTCCGCGCCGCCCGCGTAGGGGTCGACGGTGTGGAACTGGCCGGTCTGGCCCTCGTACCCCTGCTGCTGGCCGTAGTACTGCTGCTGGGGGTGCTGCTGCTGGTACTGCGGGTGCTGCGGGTGCTGCTGCTGTACGTACTGCTGATGTGGGTGCTGCTCGTACTGCGGCTGCGGCTGCGGCTCCTGCGGGTACTGCGACGGGACCTGGTGCTGTCCCGTCCACCCCTGGTCCCCGTACAAGGGGTCATTGGGGTGCCACGGTTCGGGGGCCTGGCCCCGCCCATACTCAGTCATCGATCCCCTAGAGCCGCGTGTCGAAGAGCCGACGGCTGTTCGAATGCCGCCACATCGCGCGGAACGTTACCGTATCGCGATCAGATGACCACTTCGACGCACTCACCGGGCGGATTACCAGATACCCGTTCGGTCTCAAGAGCATTCTGAAGGATGATCACAGCGGCTGCCTGATCGATGACCGCCCGGCCCTTCTTGGCGTTCCGGCCCGAGGCCCGCAGGCCCTGGGCCGCGGTGACCGTGGTCATCCGCTCGTCCACCAGACGGACCGTCACCGGCTTGATGCCCTTGGCGAGTTCGGTGGCGAAGGCACGGACCTTGGCCGCGGCCGGCCCTTCCCGCCCGCTGAGCGAGCGGGGCAGGCCGACCACCACCTCGAGGGGCTCGTACTCCTCGACCAGCTGGCGCAGCCGGCGGTGTGCGAACGGGATGTCCCGCCCTGGCACCGTTTCCACCGGTGTGGCCAACACCCCGTCGGGGTCGCACGAGGCGACCCCGATCCGGGCGTCACCGACATCGATCGCGAGGCGTCGGCCACGGCGCAGCGTCATCGTCAGGCCGTTTCCACGACGAGGCGCTCGACGGCGCTGATGGCCTCCGGGATGGCGGCCGGGTTCTGGCCGCCGCCCTGGGCCACGTCCGGCTTGCCGCCACCGCCGCCGCCGAGGGTCTTGGCGGCCGTGCGAACCAGGTCGCCGGCCTTGAGACCGCGCTCACGGGCGGCCTCGTTGGTGGCGATGACGGTCAGCGGGCGGTCGTTCGCCACGGTGAAGAGGGCCACGACGGCCGGGCGGTCGCCCTGGATGCGGCCACGGACGTCGAGGACCAGCTTGCGCAGGTCGTCGGCGCCCACACCGTCGGCGACCTGGCCGACGACCAGGGCGACGCCGCGGATGTCCTGGGCGTTGGCGGCGAGACCGGCGGCGGCCTGGAGGACCTTCTCCGCGCGGAACTTCTCGATCTCCTTCTCCGCGTCCTTCAGCTTGGACAGCATCGAGGAGATCTTCTCCGGCAGCTCCTCCGGACGGCCCTTGACCAGCTCCTGGAGCTGGGCGACGACCGTGTGCTCCTTGGCGAGGAAGTTGTACGCGTCCACGCCGACCAGGGCCTCGACCCGGCGCACGCCGGAGCCGATGGAGGACTCGCCGAGCAGCTTCACCAGACCCAGCTGGGCGGTGTTGCCGACGTGCGTGCCGCCGCACAGCTCCTTGGAGAAGTCGCCGATGGTGACGACGCGCACGCGCTCGCCGTACTTCTCGCCGAACTCGGCGATGGCGCCCTGCTTCTTCGCCTCGTCGATGCTCATGATCTCGGCGGTGACCTCGAGCTCGCGCGAGAGCACGTCGTTGATCTTCTGCTCGACGTCGGTGAGGACCGAGCCGGGGACGGCGTTCGGCGAGCCGAAGTCGAAGCGGAAGCGGCCCGGGCTGTTCTCGGAGCCGGCCTGGGCGGCGGTCGGGCCCAGGGCGTCGCGCAGCGCCTGGTGGGTGAGGTGGGTGGCGGAGTGGGCGCGGGCGATGGCCCGGCGCCGCGTGATGTCGATGGCGGCGTACGCGGAGGCGCCGACCGTCACCTCGCCGACCTGCACCGAGCCCTTGTGCACGGAGACGCCCGGGACCGGCTGCTGGACGTCGCGGACCTCGATGACGGCGCCGGTGTCGAGCTTGATCCGGCCCTGGTCGGCGAGCTGGCCGCCGCCCTCGGCGTAGAACGGGGTGCGGTCGAGGACGACCTCGACCTCGTCGCCCTCGGAGGCGGCGGGCGCGGGCATGCCGTTGACCAGCAGGCCGACGACCGTGGACTCGCCCTGGGTGGTGGCGTAGCCGGTGAACTCGGTGGCGCCGGCGTTGTCGGCGATCAGGCGGTAGGCGGAGACGTCGGCGTGGCCGGTCTTCTTGGCCTTGGCGTCGGCCTTGGCCCGGTCGCGCTGCTCCTGCATCAGGCGGCGGAAGCCGGTCTCGTCCACGGAGAGGCCCTGCTCGGCGGCCATCTCCAGGGTGAGGTCGATCGGGAAGCCCCAGGTGTCGTGGAGCAGGAAGGCCTTGTCGCCGGAGAGGACCGTGCCGCCGGCGGCCTTGGTCTCGGTCACGGCGGTGTCGAGGATGTTGGTGCCACCCTTGACGGCCTTGAGGAAGGCGGCCTCCTCGGCGAGCGCGACGGTCTCGATGCGCTTGCGGTCGGTGATCAGCTCCGGGTACTGCTGCCCCATGGTGTCGATCACGACGTCGATGAGGTCCTTGACCACCGGGCCGGTGGCGCCCATGAGGCGCATGTTGCGGATGGCGCGGCGCATGATGCGGCGCAGCACATAGCCGCGGCCCTCGTTGCCGGGGGTGACGCCGTCGCCGATGAGCATGACGGAGGTGCGGATGTGGTCGGCGACCACGCGCATGGACACGTCGGTGTTCTGGGCGGCGCCGTAGCGGACGCCGGTGAGCTCGGTGGCCTTGTCCATGACCACGCGCAGGGTGTCGGTCTCGTACATGTTCTGCACGCCCTGCAGGATCATCGCGAGGCGTTCGAGGCCGAGACCGGTGTCGATGTTCTTCGACGGCAGGTCGCCGAGGATCGGGAAGTCTTCCTTCCCGTCGCCGGCGCCGCGCTCGTACTGCATGAAGACCAGGTTCCAGATCTCCACGTAGCGCTCGTCGTTGACGGCCGGGCCGCCCTCGACGCCGAACTCCGGGCCGCGGTCGTAGTTGATCTCGGAGCACGGGCCGCAGGGGCCGGGGACGCCCATGGACCAGAAGTTGTCCTTCTTGCCCAGGCGCTGGATGCGCTCGGCGGGGACGCCGATCACGTCGCGCCAGATCGTCTCGGCCTCGTCGTCGTCGAGGTAGACGGTGATCCAGAGCTTCTCCGGCTCAAGGCCGTAGCCGCCGTCCGCCACGGAGCTGGTGAGGAGCTCCCAGGCGTACTTGATGGCGCCTTCCTTGAAGTAGTCCCCGAAGGAAAAGTTGCCGCACATCTGGAAGAACGTGCCGTGCCGGGTGGTCTTGCCGACCTCTTCGATGTCCGGCGTACGGACGCACTTCTGCACGCTGGTGGCGCGGGGGGCCGGGGGCTTGGTCTCGCCGAGGAAGTACGGCTTGAACGGGACCATGCCCGCGTTGACCAGCAGCAGAGTCGGGTCGTCCGCGATGAGCGACGCCGAAGGGACGACGGTGTGACCGCGCTCCTCGAAGAAGCTCAGCCAGCGGCGGCGGATCTCAGCCGACTCCATCAGTGGTCCTCATTCCGGTCGTAAGAATTGTTCGGTCGAATGGTCTTGCTGTCGTTCTGGATGGCCCGCAGGCGGCGCTGCCCCGGCAGGGCGCGCACATTGTCGGGCCGGTCGGGGTCGGAGTGCAGCCCCAGTGCATCGTTCAGCTCGTCCTCGCGCTGGAGCATTCCCGCCTTGACGTCGAGGGCGAAGTCCTTGAGGCGGTGACCCGCCTCCACGGCCTTGTCCGCGGCCTGCGCGGCGAGGCTCTCCGGGGTCAGCTGCTTCAGCTTCCGGTTGACTTTGGTGGTGGCCCACACGCCGGCGGCTGCGCCTGCGGTGAACCAGAAGGTGCGGCGGAACATCGCGGTCTAGCCCTTCTGCTTCCGGCGGCGGGCCGCCGGCACGGTCCGCCCGACGATCACGGTACGTCGCTCCGAGCGCGCCGGCAGGTCGTCCCCGCGGCCCAGCGCCTTGCGGACCCCGTAGCCGAAGGCCGCGACCTTGACCAGCGGGCCGCCGAAGGTGGAGGCCACGGTGGAGGACAGCGCGGAGGCGTTGGAGGTGACCTCCTGCACGTCGCTGGCGATGGCGTCGACCCGGTCGAGCTGGGTGCGGGCGGAGCGGACCGTGGTGGAGGCGTCTGCCAGCAGCGGCACGGCCTGCTCGGTCACCTCCGCGACCATCTTGGTGGTCGCCTTGAGCGTCTGGGCCAGCCTCGCCAGCACCACGGCGAGGAAGGAGACGAGGATCGCCCAGAAGACGGCCACGAGGATCCCGGCCACCTCTCCACCGGACACGTTGCACCGCTCCCTGAAGTATAAGAAAAGTCGTCCCCCGACCCTATCGCGCCGGGGCCCGGCCGCCGTACCGGAATTCCGCAGACGGCAGGCCCGTCTTGTACGCAGAGCATCCGGAGCAGTACCCTCCGTGTCCCATGCGACAGCGGACCTACGGCAATCTTCCCTCGGAGCTCGGCGGCCTCGTCGGGCGGGGTGCCGAACTCGCCGAGCTGGGGCGGCTGCTGGAGTCCTCGCGGCTGGTCACGGTGACGGGGGTCGGCGGGGTGGGGAAGTCCCGGCTGGCGGTCGCGGCGGCCCGGGCCGCACAGGGACGCTTCCCCGACGGTGTCTGGCTGGCCGAGCTGTCCTCCGTACGCGATCCAGCGCTGCTTGGGCTCGCCCTGGCCGACGCCCTGGGGCTGACCGACCACACCACCCGGCCGCCGCGGACCGTGCTGGCCGAGCACCTGGCGGGGCGCAGGCTGCTGCTGGTCCTGGACGGGTTCGAGCAGCTGGTGGACGACTGTGCCGAGCTGGTCCGGGAGCTGCTGCGGCGGGCTCCGGGGCTGCGGGTGCTGGCGGCCGGGCGGCGGCCCCTGGCGGTCGAGGCGGAGCAGGCGTTCCCGCTGGCACCGCTGGGCGTCGAGGACTCCGTACGGCTGCTGACCGAGCGGGCCGTGGCGGCCGATCCGGCGTTCGGGTCCGGCCGGGCGGCCGATCCGGCGGTGCTCGGGGAGCTGTGTGCGCGGCTGGACGGGATCCCGCTGGCGTTGGAGCTGGCGGCGGGGCGGCTGCGCATGCTGTCGCCGGAGCAGGTGCTGGCCCGGCTGGAGGACCGGTTCCGGCTGCTGACCGGCGGGGTGCGCGGGGCGCTGCCCCGGCACCGGGCGCTGCGGACGGCGATCGGCTGGAGCCACGAGCTGTGCACGCCGCAGGAGCGGCTGCTGTGGGCGCGGCTGTCGGTGTTCGCGGGTGCCTTCGACCTGGACGCGGCGGAGTACGTGTGCGCCGGGCCGGACCTGCCGGTGGAGAGTGTGCTGGACGTGGTGGGCGAGCTGCTGGCGCAGTCGCTGCTGGTCCGGGAGGACCCGGAGCGGCCGGGGGTCTCCCCGGACGGGGTCCGGGGGAGCGTCCGCTACCGGATGCTGGAGACGGTACGGGCGTACGGGGCGGGCTGGCTGGAGTCGCTGGGCGATGCCGAGCGGCTGCGGCGCCGGCACCGGGACTGGTACATGGGGCTGGCGACCTGGTGCGAGCTGGACTGGTTCAGTCCGCGGCAGCAGGAGGTGTCCCGGCTGGTGGAGGCGGAGCTGCCGAATCTGCGGCTGGCGCTGGACTACTGCCTGGAGGATCCGCGGGAGGTCCATCTGGGCCAGTACCTGGCCGGCACCCTGTGGTTCTACTGGGCGGGCTGCGGGCGGCTCACGGAGGGCCGGCACTGGCTGGACCGGGCGGTGCAGCAGGAGGCGGCGGCGTACGGCGTCGGCACGGACGCGGCGGACGGCCCGCGGCTGAAGGCGCTGTGGGTGCTGGGGTATGTGGCGGCACTCCAGGGCGACGGGGTGGCCTCGCTGAGCGCGCTGCACGAGTGCCGGGAGGGTGCGCTGGCGGCCGGGAACCCGGTGGCCACGGCGTACGCGGTGCACCGGATGGGGTGCCTGGCGCTGGTCTCGGACGACATGGCGCGGGCCGGCGAACTGCTCGGGTCCGCGCTGGAGCAGTACCGGGAGGCCGGGGAGCTGAACAGCAATGTGCTGATGTGCCAGGTGGAGCTGGCGATGGCGCGGGCCTTCCAGGGGGAGCTGCCGGCGGCGCTGGCGCTGTGCGAGGAGGTCCGGGAGATCTGCGAGGAGCGCGGGGAGCGCTGGACGAAGGCGTATGCCTTGTATGTGCTGGCGTACGCGGCGCTGGACGCGGGCGATCCGACGGCGGCCCGGGCGCTGCTGACCGAGTGCGTGACGATCAACCACGCCTTCCACGATCTGCTGGGGCTGGTGCTGGCGGTGGAGCTGCTGGCGCTGGTGACGGTGGCCGAGGGGCACCCGGCGGAGGCGGCGCTGCTGCAGGGGGCGGCGGAGCCGGTGTGGGACTCGGTGGGGCTGCAGCTGTTCGGGTCGGGGTACTTCAATGCGCCGCGGCTGCGGTGCGAGGAGCGGGCGCGGGAGCAGCTGGGGGCGGTTCGGTACGCGGCGGAGACGGCGGCGGGCCGTGCGCTGGGCCTGGACGCCCTGGCCGAGCGCACGATCCGCGGGCCCGCCCGCCGCCCCGGCCCTCCCCGTAACGGGCCGAAGCCCGCAGCTCCCCCCGAAAGGGGAACTGCGGGCTTCGGAACAAACAGCCAGGTGAGGCTACGACCGGATCAGCGGGCGTAGTACTCGACGACGAGCTGCTCGTCGCAGATCACGGGGATCTCCTTGCGCTGCGGGTCGCGGTCCAGGCGGAACGCGAGCGCCTTCAGGTTGATCTGAAGGTAGCGCGGGGCCTCGCCCTCGCCGGCGTAGCCACCCTCGCGCGCAACCTGGAAGGGGTGCTTCTCGCGGGAGCGCTCACGCACGGTGATGACGTCGTCCGGACGGACACGGAACGACGGCTTGTCGACCTTGCCACCGTTGACCTCGATGTGGCCGTGAACGACCATCTGGCGAGCCTGGTAGATGGTGCGGGCGATGCCCGAACGCAGAACCAGGGCGTCGAGACGACGCTCGAGCTCGACGACCAGCGCCTCGCCCGTCTTGCCCTCGGCCTTCTTGGCGCGGTCGTACGCGCGGGCCATCTGACGCTCAGAGATGTCGTACTGAGCGCGCAGACGCTGCTTCTCCAGCAGACGGACCTTGTAGTCCGAGTTCTGCTTGCGGCCACGGCCGTGCTCACCCGGGGGGTACGGGCGGGCCTCAAAGTACTTGACGGCCTTCGGGGTCAGAGCAATGCCGAGCGCACGGCTCTTCTTGACCTTGGGTCGCTTCTGGTTCACGTGGAACCTACCTCCATGTAAGTTAGGTGAGGCTTACCTTATTTCGAGGAGGACGTAATGTCTCGACCGCATGGGATCCCCCTGCCCAGTGCGCATCGCAGTCCGGACGAGAAACAATCCACGTCCGCTTACGACGACGGTAGGCAAGGTCAGCCGCGTCCCAGGGAAGGCGCTCGACAGCTCACCGGAGCCGAACGCGTACGAACCCTCGTAGAGTCCAACGCCTCAGTATCCCTCACGCTCGCGGGTGCTCGTGACACACAGGTACCGCAGGAACCCGCTGACTTCGGGACAGGGATGCCGGCCGCACGGACCGTCACCCCGGACGGGGACGTGATTCTCCTTGTTTCCGGGGAATCCGCGGCTGCCAGGGCAGCCGCTCACGCCCAGGACGACGACCTCACAGCGGTGATCGAGATCACTGATGTGGCGCCGGTGTCCGTGCCCCATCGTATCCGGGGCCGCGCTCGGCTGTCCGGCTGGCTCACTCCCGTACGCGGGGCCGACGACCGGGCCGCCTGTGCGGCCCTGCTCGCGGAGCGGCAGCCGGTCGGCGAGCTGCTCGGCCTGGGCGAGGCCTTGTACTCCGACCCGGCACCCGGACTGTACGGACGGCCCGCCTGGATGCTGCTGCGCCTGGAGGTCGGCGAGATCACGGTGGACGACCTGTGGGGCGCCGAGCAAGTGGACCCCGAGGAGCTGGCCGCTGCCGCGCCCGACCCGCTGCTGCCGCACGAGACGGAACTGCTCCAGCACCTGCACGCGGCCCACCGGGACCGGGTCGCCGACCTGCGCGGTCTGCTGGGCCATCGCTCGGCGCTCGCCCTGCGGGCCGTTCCGCTCGCCCTGGACCGGCTCGGCCTGCGGGTGCGCTTCGTCGCCGAGTCCGCCACCCAGTCCGCCGAGTCGGCCGCCTCCTTCGACGCGCGGTTCGACTTTCCGGAGCCGGTGTCGGACGTCTGCGCCCTGCGCCGGGCCATGCACCACCTGTTCGCCGCAGCCGCCGCGCCCGACGCAGGCTAGGTGTCGCCGCGGAGGCGGCTGCGGACGCGTTCGGCGATGTCCGCGTACCGGGCTTCGGCTCCGTACCGGGTCGGTTCGTAGTACCGGCGGCCGTGGACGGTGTCCGGGGCGTACTGCTGGGCCGCGATGGCACCCGGCACGTCGTGCGGGTAGACGTACCCCTGCGCATGCCCCAGCTTGGCGGCCCCCTTGTAGTGCCCGTCCCGCAGGTGCGGCGGGACCGGTCCGGCCAGGCCTGCGCGGACGTCGGCCAGGGCTGCGCCGATCGCGGTGGTCGCGGTGTTCGACTTCGGGGCCAGGGCCAGGGCGATGGTGGCGTGCGAGAGGGTGAGCGCGGCCTCCGGGAAGCCGATCAGCGCCACCGCCTGGGCCGCGGCGACCGCCGTCGGCAGGGCCGTCGGGTCCGCCAGCCCGATGTCCTCGCTCGCCGAGATCATCAGCCGGCGGGCGATGAACCGCGGGTCCTCCCCCGCCTCGATCATCCGGGCCAGGTAGTGCAGCGCCGCGTCCACGTCCGAGCCGCGGATCGACTTGATCAGCGCGCTGGCCACGTCGTAGTGCTGGTCGCCGTCCCGGTCGTAGCGGACCGCCGCCCGGTCGACCGCCTCCTCCAGCGTCTGGAGGGTGATCTCGTCCTCGCCCTTGGCGAGGGCCGATCCGGCTCCCGCCTCCAGTGCGGTCAGCGCCCGCCGGGCGTCGCCGCCCGCGATCCGCAGCAGGTGCGCCTCGGCATCGGCGGGCAGGGTGACGGCGCCGTCCAGGCCGCGCTCCTCCGTCAGCGCCCGCCCCATCAGGGCGCTCAGATCGGCGTCGGTCAGCGGCTCCAGGGTCAGCAGCAGGGACCGCGACAGCAGGGGGGAGATGATCGAGAAGTACGGGTTCTCGGTGGTCGCGGCGATCAGGGTGACCCAGCGGTTCTCCACGGCCGGCAGCAGGGAGTCCTGTTGGGCCTTGCTGAACCGGTGGATCTCGTCGAGGAAGAGGACGGTCTCCTTGCCGTAACCGCCGGCGGCGCGCTTGGCGCCCTCGATGACCGCCCGTACCTCCTTCACGCCCGCGGTGATGGCGGACAGCTCCACGAACCGCTTCTGGGTGGCCTGGCTGACCACATACGCGAGGGTGGTCTTCCCGATGCCCGGCGGGCCCCAGAGGATCACCGAGGAGGCGCCGGCCGGGCCTCCCGCCCCCTCGCCGACCAGCCGCCGCAGCGGCGAGCCGGGCTTGAGCAGGTGCTGCTGGCCGACGACCTCGTCCAGGGTGCGCGGGCGCATCCGGACGGCGAGCGGGGAGCTCGCGGGATCCTTCTCCTGGCGGTCTTCGGCAGCGGCGGTGAACAGGTCTGGTTCCACACCGAAAGCCTAAGCGAGCCCACCGACACCGCTTACGAGGTCACGAGGTCCAGAAGTCCCACCAGCGGGTCAGGATCAGCATGCCGATGATCCCGATGTGCAGGACCGGCAGCACCCAGGTGAACTCGGCGAAGAAGGCCTTGAGCCAGGCCGGCGCGGGCAGCAGGCCCTCGCGGACGTTGTGCGAGGTGACGTACCAGAACATGACGATGGTGGCGACCCAGGCCAGGCAGCACCACAGGCACAGCGAGTTGATCTCGTACAGCGACTGGTACATCAGCCAGGCGCAGAAGACCACGCCGAAGAGCGTGCCGGCGTTGAAGGTCAGCCAGTACCAGCGGCGGAACCGGGCGCCGGCCAGCAGGCTCATGCCGACGCAGATCACGATCCCGTAGGCCACCAGGCCGAGCATCGGGTTCGGGAAGCCGAAGGCGGACGCCTGATCGCTCTTCATGATGTTGCCGCAGGCCACGACCGGGTTGAAGCTGCATCCGGGGACGAAGTCCGGGTCCTCCAGCAGCTTGAACTTGTCGAGGGTGATCACCCAGGCGGCAAGCAGTCCGGCCGCGCCGGTAATCACCAGCAGCCAGGCCAGTGCTCGGCTACCGCCGACCGTCCGTGTGGTGGTCTCCGTGCCCGCGTCTCTCATGCGGAGCATTCTGCCGCACCGGGTCCGGGGGCTTCCCCGGACCCGGTCCGACCACGGCTCAGGCCAGCTTCGCCCGGACCGTCTCGACCAGCGCGTCCAGCGGAACGGCGGTCTGCTCGCCGGACTCCATGTCCTTGAGCTGGACGACACCCTCGGCCAGGTCCCGGTCGCCCGCGACGATGGCGAAGCGCGCACCGCTGCGGTTCGCGTCCTTCATGGACCCCTTGAGGCCCTTGCCGCCGTACGACATGTCGGCCGCGACACCCGCCTTGCGCAGCTGCGTCACCAGCCCGAAGACGGTCGGCTTGGCCTCGCCCAGAGCCACCGCGAACACCGATGTCGATACCGGGAGGTCCAGTTCGACGCCCTCGGCTTCGAGCGCCAGCACCGTGCGGTCCACACCGAGCGCCCAGCCCACCGAGGGCAGCGCCGGTCCGCCGATCATCTCGGACAAGCCGTCGTACCGGCCGCCGCCGCCGACCGCCGACTGCGAACCCAGGCCGTCGTGGACGAACTCGAAGGTGGTGCGGGTGTAGTAGTCCAGGCCGCGCACCAGCTTCTCGTCGTCCTCGAAAGCCACGCCCGCGGCGGTGATCAGCGCGCGCACCTCCTCGTGGTACGCCTTGCACGCGTCACACAGGTAGTCCCGCAGCATCGGCGCCCCGACGAGCTGCTTCTGCACGTCCGTCCGCTTGTCGTCGAGGACCCGCAGCGGGTTGATCTCGGCCCGGCGGATGGTCTCCTCGTCCAGGTCCAGCCCCCGCAGGAAGGCCTGGAGGGCCTCCCGGTACACCGGACGGCACTCCTTGTCGCCCAGCGAGTTCAGCAGGATGCGGAAGTTGCGCAGGCCCAGCGAGCGGTACGCCTGGTCGGCCAGGATGATCAGCTCGGCGTCCAGCGCCGGGTCCTCGGCGCCGATGGCTTCGGCACCGACCTGCGAGAAGTGGCGGTAGCGGCCCGCCTGGGGCTTCTCGTAGCGGTAGTACGAGCCGGAGTACCAGAGCTTGACCGGCAGGTTGCCCTTCTTGTGCAGGCTCGCCTCCAGGGCCGCGCGCAGCACGGAGGCGGTGCCCTCGGGGCGCAGGGCCAGCTGGTCGCCGCCCTTGGTCTCGAAGGCGTACATCTCCTTGGAGACGATGTCGGTGGACTCGCCGACACCGCGGGCGAAGAGGCCCACGTCCTCGAAGCCGGGGGTCTCGATGTAGCCGTAGCCGGAATTGCGGAGCGGGGCCGCGATGGCCTCGCGTACCGCCAGGTACTTCACGGAGACCGGCGGGATCAGGTCGTACGTGCCCTTGGGGGCCTGAAAAGTAGCCACGAAACTCTCGTCACATTCCTCGTCGTGGAGCGGCGGTCGGGTCCGCTGCCAGGCCGGCGGCGACCTCCCGCAAATACGGGTTGGTCGCGCGCTCCCGGCCGATGGTGGTCTGGGGACCGTGGCCGGACAGCACCACGGTCGAGTCCTCGAGCGGCAGGCACACGCGGGCCAGCGACTCGAGCATCTCGGCGTGGGAGCCGCCGGGCAGGTCGGTGCGTCCGATGGAGCCGGCGAAGAGCAGGTCGCCCGAGAAGAAGACCGGCGGGATGTCGGCCGCCTCGGGCATCCGGAAGGTCACCGACCCCTTGGTATGGCCGGGCGCGTGCGCGACCGAGAACTCCAGACCGGCGAGCTTCAGGCTGGTGCCGTCGGTGAGCGTGCGGACGTCGTCCGGTTCGCCCACGGTCAGCTCGCCCATCAGCGGCATCCCGATGGAACGCCCGAGGGCCTTCTCGGGGTCGCTCATCATGTACCGGTCCTCGGGGTGGATCCAGGCCGGTACGTCGTGCGCTCCGCACACCGGGACCACCGAGGCCACATGGTCGATGTGGCCGTGGGTGAGGATGACCGCGACGGGCTTGAGCCGGTGCTTCTTCAGCGTCTCCTCGACTCCCTGGGCGGCCTGATGGCCCGGGTCGATGATGACGCACTCCTCACCGGCGGCGGGGGCGACCAGGTAGCAGTTGGTGCCCCAGGCCCCGGCGGGGAATCCGGCAATCAGCACGTTCGTCCTCTGGTTAGTCGTCGTCCGTCGGGAGGGTTGCGGCAGATCAGAGCCTACCGGCGCCGCTCATCTCACAGCGAACCCATATACGGTACGGCCTAACCCAGCCCGGACAGCGGTACCAGAAACGCACAAGGAGACGAGACCCGGTGGTCACGAGCGATCAGCGGCGGCGGCAGCTCGCCAAGGAGAAGTTCGAGCGTCAGCAGAAGCGGCGGGCCGAGGCCCAGCGCAAGGCGCGGCAGCGGATGATCGTGATCGGCGCGGCCATCGCCGTCGTCGTGGCGACGCTCGTCGGCCTGGTGGTGGGCGGGGTCTTCGACAGCAAGGACTCCGCGGAGCCGAGCGCCGAGAGCTCGCCGTCGGCCGCGCCGACGCCGAAGCAGTCCCCGTCGCCGGCCATGGCGATCGACCAGAAGGCGAAGTACACGTTCTCGCTGAAGACCAACGAGGGCGATATCAAGATCGACATGGATGCGGCGAAGACCCCGCAGACCGTGAACTCCTTCAAGTCGCTTGCCGACAAGGGGTACTTCAACACCACCAAGTGCCACCGCCTGACCACGGAGGGCATCTTCGTCCTCCAGTGCGGCGACCCGGAAGGCACCGGCATGGGCGGTCCGGGCTACACCATCGCGGACGAGAACCTGGACGCGCTGGGCAAGGCCAACGAGCAGGGCCAGGTGATCTACCCGGCCGGCACGGTGGCGATGGCCAACACCGGCCAGCCCGGTTCCGGCGGCAGCCAGTTCTTCCTGGTCTACAAGGACAGCCCGCTGGCCCCGTCGTACACCCCGTTCGGCAAGATCGACCCGGCCGGCCTGAAGATCGTCCAGGATGTGGCCAAGGAGGGCACCGTCCAGGGCGGCATCGCCCCGAAGAAGGGCGTCACCATCGAGAAGGCCACGGTGACCAAGAACTGAGGCCCCGGGCGGCCCGCGGGCCGGCCGGGCCGCGTCCATGGCGATATTCCGTCGTGCGGGATGCGGACAGCCGGCCCGGCGGTCGCCTATGTTTGCGTTGTGCAGGGCGGGCGCTGCCCGCCCCAGGAACTGTGGACGATGCCGAGGGGGAGACCCCCGCGCAGGCATCAGGTGGAGGAGGCGCTGTGAGCAGCGACCCGTGGGGCCGCGTCGATGAGACGGGCACCGTGTACGTGCGAACTGCCGATGGCGAGAAGGTCGTCGGCTCGTGGCAGGCGGGCACCCCCGAGGAGGCCCTGGCCTACTTCGAGCGCAAGTACGAGGGCCTGGTGGTCGAGATCGGCCTCCTCGAACGGCGGGTTCGGACCACCGATCTGTCCGCCAAGGACGCGCAGACCGCGATCGACCACCTGCGCACGCAGGTCGAGGAGCACCACGCGGTGGGCGACCTCGACGCGCTGCGGGTGCGGCTGGACAAGCTGGTCGCGACGGTGGAGTCGCGTCGCGAGGAGCGCAAGGTCCAGAAGGCCAAGCAGACCGACGAGGCCCGCAAGGCCAAGGAAGACCTGGTCACGGAGTCGGAGCAGCTGGCGCAGAGCGACCAGTGGCGCAGCGCCGGCGAGCGGCTGCGGGCCCTGGTGGACACCTGGAAGGGTCTCCCCCGGCTGGACCGCAAGTCGGACGACGAGCTGTGGCACCGCTTCTCGCACGCCCGGTCCGCCTTCTCCAAGCGCCGCAAGGCGCACTTCGCCTCGCTGGACGCGCAGCGCGAGGATGCCCGCAAGGTCAAGGAGAAGCTGGTCGCCGAGGCGGAGTCGCTGTCGAAGTCGACCGACTGGGGTCCGACGGCGGCCCGGTACCGCGAGCTGATGGCGGACTGGAAGGCGGCCGGGCGGGCCCAGCGGGAGTCGGAGGACGAGCTGTGGAACCGCTTCCGCGGTGCGCAGGACGTGTTCTTCGCGGCCCGCGGCGAGGTCTTCGCGGAGCGTGACGCCGAGCAGGTGGAGAACCTGAAGCTGAAGGAGGAGCTGGCCGAGGAGGCCGAGAAGCTCGTCCCGGTGACGGATCTGAAGGCGGCCCGTGCCGCGTTCCGGTCCATCAACGAGCGCTGGGAGGCCATCGGCCACGTGCCGCGCGACGCCCGCCCGAAGGTCGAGGGCCGGATGCACGCGGTGGAGCGGGCGATCCAGGAGTCCGAGGAGACCGAGTGGCGCCGCACCAACCCGGAGGCCCGGGCCCGGGCGGCCGGTCTCACCGGTCAGCTGCAGGCGGCCGTGGACAAGCTGCGTGAGCAGATCGACGCGGCCCGCGCCCAGGGCAACAACGCGAAGGCGGACAAGCTCGCCCGCGAGCTGGAGGGCCGCCAGGCCCTGCTGGACCAGGCTCTGAAGGGCCTGGAGGAGTTCGGCGGCTGAGGCGGTCCGTCGCCCGCTGTGACAGGGCCCCGGGTACGGATCTCCGTACCCGGGGCCCTTCCCTTCCCGTCCCGTTACCGGGGCAGGGCCCTGGCGCCGTCCTGGACGAGGTCCAGGGCGTGGTCGAGGACCTCGCAGGCCTGGATGTGGTTGCCGGACTCCTGGAGCAGTCCGGCGAGGCGCCGGCAGACCTGGACGGCCTCCGGCCCGTAGAACCGGTGCACCTGCTGGAAGGCCTGTTCCAGGACCTCGATGGCCTCCCGGGTCTGGCCGGTCTCCTCCAGCATGTCGGAGAGTTCCAGCTGGACGGCGAGCAGATCGCCCTCGCCGCCGGGCTGGCGTTCGCGCAGGGCGAGCCGGAGTACGGGCAATGCGTCCCGGGTCCGGCCCGCGGCGCGCAGGGTCCGGGCCAGGCCGAGCCCGGCGGCGGCCATGGCCGCGCGGACGTCGGCGGCGAGCACGGGCCCGGCCGCGGCCCCGCGGACGGCGCGGGCCCGGTTGCGGACGAGCTTCAGCCGGCCGAGGCCGTTCTCCTGGGCGGACTGCGGCAGCGGCCGGTTCTTGCCGCGCAGCCGGGTCTCCAGGGCGCGGCCGAGGGTGTCCAGGTCGATCAGCTCGGGACCGTCCGGGATGCCCTCCCGGAGGATCGTGAGCAGTTCGCCGGTGAAGGCGGTGTGCCGCTCCCCGTCGGGTGCGAGCGCCACCCGGTCGCGCGGGGAGGCGGTCAGTACGTAGGCCCCGTCGACGGCTGCTTCGGCCGCCAGGGCCTGGTGTTCCCCGGCCAGGGTGCGGGCGGCCCGGCCGCTGAAGCAGCAGTCGAGCAGCACGACCTTCCGGGCGGCCCGGGAGTCGCGCAGGGCGGCGCGCAGGTGCCGGTAGGCGACGGCGGTGTAGCCGACGTTGTCCCGGGAGCCGTGCAGGGCGAGGTACAGGTCGGCCGAGTCGCTGTCCCGCATCCCGTGCCCGGCGAAGTACACGAGGAGGGTGTCGGTGGCCTCCTCGCCGGCCCGGTACACCGGGTCGAGCAGCTCGGCCGGATGCCGGGGGTCGGACACCAGGGTGCAGTGCTGTTCGGGCAGCCCCCAGACGGTCGCGTCGCACAGTTCGGCGGCCAGGTCCTTGAGGTTGGCCTCGACCGCCGGGAGCGCGGCCAGGTGCCGGTATCCCCCGCTGCCGATGAGCACCGCCCGGGAGGCCGCCGGGTCAGGCAGTCCGGTCATCGTCCCCGTCCGGCCCGTCAGGCCCCTCTGCTTCCAGGGCGGCGACGATGCGGCGCAGGGCGTCCGGGTCGGTGGCCTCGGCTCCGGTGAGCGTGACCTCGTACGCCCCTCGCCGCACGGTGAGCGCGGGCGGGCGGCGGCGGGAGGCCTGCCACTGCAGGACGGCGAAGACCAGCGATCCGGTGGACAGCCCACTGCCGACGGCGAGTTGCAGCAGGTCGAGGCCCGTGCCCATGGGCCGACCATCCATGCCGTCCAGCTCGGCCGCGCCGGCCAACCGCCCTCGCGTGTGCGCTCGTACGGTGTCGTCCTCGTTCAACCAACGCAACAACGACCGCAGTTCGTCCTCGGCCGGGCGGCCCGCCGGGCCGGCGGCCCCGTCGTCGACTCGTAACTCGAACTCACGCATCGGTGGTGTCCCTCCCCGGGCCGGTGTGTGTGGTGACATGCGAGAACAGTTCCAGCGCGGGCCGGGCCGCCCCGAGCCGGGCCAGGCAGACGGCCTGCCAGAACTGGCACGCGACGGTGGTCGGATGCTCCGCGCCGAGGCTCTCCTGGCAGAAGGGCAGGACTCCGGCCAGCATCTCCGAGGCCTCCCGGAAGGAGCCGCGCAGGGCCAGCCCGACGGCCTCGCGCTGCCGGGCGGTGGCCGACCGGTCGGTCATCCGGCTGCGGACCAGGCTGGTGGTGGACTCGCTGAGGACGGGCAGGTCGGAACTCTCGGGGCCCTCCCCGGTCCGCCCCACGTCCACAGTGCCCCAGTCGTACTCGGGGCTGAGGACCACGCGGTGGCCCGGTACCGCGGGCGGCGGGGTCGGCACGAGCGGGTCGCGCAGCTGCGGCCGGGGTCCCAGGACCATGGTCCGCTGCGTGAACGGGCCCGTGAGCGCGAGCGGTTCACCTGCCCAGGGAAGCACCAGTGCGGCTGCCTCGGCAGCGGTCTGCGGGCGGTCGGCCGGGTCCTTCGCGCAGAGCGCGTCCACCGCGGCCACCAGGCCGGGCGGCAGCGGCACGGACTGTGCGCCGAGCGGCGGCAGCCCTTCGGCGGCCCGCAGGACGAGCACGCCGACGTCGAGCCCCTGGCCGAAGGGCTGCCGGCCGGTCAGCATCACGTGCAGGCACGCCCCGACCCCGTACACGTCCGTGGTGGGCAAGGGGGGCAGACCCCGGATCCGTTCCGGGGCCATGAAGCGCGGGGTGCCCAGCAGGTAGCCGGGGGCCGTGATCGCCCGTTCTTCGGCGATCCGCGCCAGCCCGAAGTCGTAGAGCACCACCCGCCCGCGCTCGGTGACCCGGACGTTCGCCGGTTTCACATCGCGGTGCATCACGTCCTGCTCGTGTGCCGCCTGGAGGCCGCTCAGCACCTCGTGGGCGATCCGCATGGCCGTCGGCGGTGGCAGCGGGACCTCCCCGGACACCAGGTCAGAGAGGTCGGAGCCGTCGAGGAGCTCCATGACGAGGTAGGGCGCGGAGTCGGCGATGCCCGTGTCGTGGACCGCCACCACCGACGGATGGCTGATGCGGGCCAGCGCCCATGCCTCGGCCTGGAACCGGTCGCCGTTCCTGAGCAGGTCGGCGTCGCCCGCGGACAGCACTTTGATGGCCACCCGGCGGCGCAGGTTGCGGTCCTCGGCCTCGAAGACCGATCCCATGCCGCCGCGGCCGAGCACGCGCAACGGTTCGTACCGCTCGCTGAGTGCTTGCGGAAACAGGTCGTACTCGGCCACACGCTCCCCCGGGGCGCCGTCAGGCGAGGGTCACGGCCTCCTTGGTCACGGCCTCCTCGCCGAAGTCACACGGTAGACGTCGTACACGCCCTCCACACCCCGAACGGCCTTCAGGACGTGGCCCAAATGCTTCGGGTCGCCCATCTCGAAGGTGAAGCGGGAGGTGGCCACCCGGTCGCGGGAGGTCTGGACGGCCGCCGAGAGGATGTTGACGTGCTGGTCGGAGAGGACCCGGGTGACGTCGGACAGCAGGCGGGACCGGTCCAGGGCCTCGACCTGGATGGCGACCAGGAAGACCGAGGACTGGGTGGGTGCCCACTCGACGTCCAGGATCCGCTCGGGCTGCTGGGACAGCGAGTCCACGTTGACGCAGTCCGCGCGGTGAACCGATACGCCGCTGCCGCGGGTGACGAAGCCGATGATCGGGTCGCCCGGCACCGGGGTGCAGCAGCGGGCCAGCTTGACCCAGACGTCCTCGACGCCCTTGACCACCACGCCGGGGTCGGCGTTCGCACGGCGCTTGCTGCGGGTGCGGGACGGCGGGACGCTCTCCTCGATGTCCTCGTTGGCGGCCTCCTCGCCGCCCATGGCCTGGACCAGCTTCTGGACCACGGCCTGCGCCGAGACGTGCCCCTCGCCGATCGCCGCGTACAGCGAGGAGATGTCGGGGTAGCGCATCTCGTGGGCCAGGGTGACCAGCGAGTCGCCCGTCAGGATCCGCTGGATCGGCAGGTTCTGCTTGCGCATGGCCCGCGCGATGGCGTCCTTGCCCTGCTCGATCGCCTCGTCGCGGCGCTCCTTGGAGAACCAGGCACGGATCTTGTTGCGGGCCCGCGGGGACTTGACGAAGCCGAGCCAGTCGCGGGACGGGCCGGCGCCTTCCGCCTTGGAGGTGAAGACCTCGACCAGGTCGCCGTTGTCCAGGGTGGACTCCAGCGGGACGAGCCGGCCGTTGACCCGGGCGCCTATGGTCCGGTAGCCGACCTCGGTATGGACGGCGAAGGCGAAGTCGACCGGGGTGGCGCCGGCCGGCAGCGCTATCACGTCGCCCTTCGGCGTGAAGACGAAGACCTCGTTGCGGGACAGGTCGAAGCGCAGCGACTCCAGGAACTCGCCCGGGTCCTCCGTCTCCTTCTGCCAGTCCAGCAGCTGCCGCAGCCAGGCCATGTCGTTGACGGTGTCCTGGCCGGCGCTGCCCTTGGCCGCCTTGGGGACATCGGTACGGATCTTGGAGCTGCCGGCGACGGTCTCCTGCTTGTACTTCCAGTGCGCGGCGATGCCGTACTCGGCGCGGCGGTGCATGTCGAAGGTGCGGATCTGGAGCTCGACCGGCTTGCCGCTGGGCCCGATGACCGTCGTGTGGAGCGACTGGTACATGTTGAACTTGGGCATCGCGATGTAGTCCTTGAACCGGCCGGGGACCGGGTTCCATCGCGCGTGGACGGTGCCGAGGGCCGCGTAGCAGTCGCGGACGGTGTCCACCAGGACGCGGATGCCCACCAGGTCGTAGATCTCGGCGAAGTCGCGGCCCCGCACGATCATCTTCTGGTAGACGCTGTAGTAGTGCTTGGGTCGGCCGGTGACGGTGGCCTTGATCCGGGCGGCCCGCAGATCGGTCTGCACCTCGTCGGTGACCACGGCGAGGTACTCGTCCCGCTTGGGCGCGCGCTCGGCGACCAGGCGGACGATCTCGTCGTACATCTTGGGGTAGAGGATCGCGAAGGCGAGGTCCTCCAGCTCCCACTTGATGGTGTTCATGCCCAGCCGGTGGGCCAGCGGGGCGTAGATCTCGAGGGTCTCGCGGGCCTTCTTCTCCTGCTTCTCCCGCTTGAGGTAGCGCATGGTGCGCATGTTGTGCAGGCGGTCGGCGAGCTTGATGACCAGGACCCGGGGGTCCTTGGCCATGGCGACGACCATCTTGCGGACGGTCTCGGCCTGGGCGGCCTCGCCGAACTTGACCTTGTCGAGCTTGGTGACTCCGTCGACGAGGAGGGCGACGGCGTCCCCGAAGTCGCGTCTGAGCTGTTCCAGGCCGTACTCGGTGTCCTCGACGGTGTCGTGGAGCAGACCCGCCATCAGGGTGGCCGGGTCCATGCCCAGCTCGGCGAGGATGGTGGTCACCGCGAGCGGGTGGGTGATGTACGGGTCGCCGCTCTTGCGCTTCTGGCCGCGGTGCCAGCGCTCGGCGACCTGGTAGGCCTGCTCGATCTGGCGGAGCGTCGCGGTCTCGATCTTCGGGTCGTTGCTCCGGACTATCCGCAGCAGGGGTTCCAGCACCGGGTTGTACGGGTTGGAACGCTGGACGCCGAGACGGGCGAGCCTGGCGCGCACCCGGTTGGAGGACCCGGCGGACTTCAGCGGCGCGGGCCGGACCGGCGGCGCGGGCGGCTTGGGCGCGGCGGCAGCCGCCTTGGCCTGCTCGGCCTTCGGGTCGGGCTGCGCGGCGGAGATGGGCTGGACCTCGTCTGGCAAGAGCGCTCCTCTGGGGGTCCCGGACGGAGTCCGGGGGAGGATCCGGGGCCCCGGTCAGGTCCGGATAACCCATGGTAGCGAGCCCGGCCGCATGGCGTTCGCCTGGCTGCGGTACGGGCGGCTCCCGGGGGCGGGCGCCGGGTGGGGCCCGGGTCCGGCCCCGGTCCGGCCGGGGCCCGCGGGAACGCCGAAGCGGCGGGCACCCCCGTTCGGGGGAACCCGCCGCTTCGGTCGGCCGTACCCGGACCGGCCTGCGTCAGACCACGATCAGCGCGTCCAGCGGGGCACCGGCCAGGGCCGGCTCCAGCCGGGCGCGGCCCGGCAGGAAGGACAGCTCCATCAGGACGGCGAGCCCGGCGACCTGCGCGCCCGCCCGCCGGATCAGCTCCAGCGAGGCTTCGGCGGTGCCGCCGGTGGCCAGGACGTCGTCGATGACCAGGACCCGGTCCTCGGCGGCCAGCGCCTCGGCGTGGATCTCGATCTCCGCGGTGCCGTACTCCAGCTCGTACGACTGGGCCAGCGTGGCCCCCGGCAGCTTGCCGGCCTTGCGGACCGGCACAAAGCCGATGCCCGCCCGGACGGCCACCGGGGCGGCCAGGATGAAGCCGCGGGCCTCCAGGCCCACGATCTTCGTGGCCCCGCAGCCGGTGGCGATCTCCACCAGGGCGTCGGTCAGCGCGGCGAAGGCCTGCGGGTCCGCCAGCAGCGGGGTGATGTCCTTGAACATCACGCCCGGCTTGGGGTAGTCCGCGACATCCGTGATCCGGCTGAGCAGCAGCTCCCGGGTCTCGTCGGCGAGCGCGGTCACCGGCGGCGTCCCGTCGCACGGCCGGGCCGGCCCTGCGCCACGACCTCGGCCGCGTTCTCGGCCTCGTCGGTGTCCTCGGCGTCCACGCTCTGACCCTTCGCCGCGGCGGCGGCCCGCTTGGCGAGCACCCGCTTCTTCAGCGCCTTCATCGCCGGCTCGCGCTCCTTGAAGTCCACGACCAGCGGGGTCGCGATGAAGATCGAGGAGTACGCACCGGCCGCGAGGCCGACGAACAGCGACAGCGAGATGTCGTTCAGCATGCCCGCGCCCAGGAAGCCGCCGCCGATGAACAGCAGCGCGGCGACCGGGAGCAGGGCCACCACCGTGGTGTTGATGGAGCGGACCAGGGTGCCGTTGACGCTCTTGTTGGCGAGCTCGCTGTAGGTGAAGCGGGTCTGCTTGGTGATGTCCTTGGTGGACTCCTTCAGACCGTCGAAGACGACGACGGTGTCGTAGAGGGAGTAACCGAGGATGGTCAGCAGACCGATGACGGTACCCGGGGTGACCTCGAAGCCGACCAGCGCGTAGATGCCGACGGTGATGGTGAGGTCGTGGATCAGCGCGATCAGCGCCGCCACGGCCATCCGCCACTCGAAGGCGATGGCCAGGTAGATCACCACGAGGACCATGAACACGCCGAGGCCGGTCCAGGCCTTGTTGGCGATCTGCTCGCCCCAGCTGGGGCCGACGAGGTCCGCGTTGATGTCCTTCTCGGACACCTTGAGGTCGCCGGCGAGCTGCTTCTTCACATCGGCCGCGGCGTCGGTGTCCAGACCGGAGATCTGGATGCGCAGGCCGCCGGTGCCGAGCTCCTGGACGATCGCGTCGTGGCCGGAGGCCTTCTCGGCGTCCTCGGTGGCCTGCGCCACCGAGACGGCCGTCTTCGGGGTGGTGAAGACGGCACCGCCCTTGAACTCGATGCCCATGTTGAGGCCCTGAACGGCCAGGGCCACGATCGCCGTGATGGTGATCAGGATGGAAACGCCGTACCAGAGGAAGCGCTTGCCGACGAAGTCGTACCCGACCTCACCCTTGTACAGCTTGGCGCCGAGGTCTCCCAGCTTCGACATCTCACGCCTCCTTTACGTCGACGGGGGCGGAGCTGGCGGCGGGGCGGCGGGACCGGCGCAGCGGCGGCTTGGCGCCGAGCCGCTTCGGGTCCAGCCCGGACCACGGGTGCCCGCTGGAGAAGAACTTCGTACGCGCCAGCAGGGTCATGACCGGCTTGGTGAAGAGGAACACCACGACCACGTCGAGCAGGGTGGTCAGACCCAGGGTGAAGGCGAAGCCCTGCACCTTGCCGACGGTGACGATGAAGAGCACCGCGGCGGCCAGGAACGACACGAAGTCGGACACCAGGATGGTGCGCCGGGCGCGCGGCCAGGCACGCTCCACGGCGGGCTTGAGGGTGCGGCCCTCACGGATCTCGTCGCGGATGCGTTCGAAGTACACGATGAACGAGTCCGCGGTGATACCGATGGCCACGATCGCACCACAGACGGCGGGCAGGTTCAGCGCGAACCCGATGCCCTTTCCGAGCAGCGCCATGATCGTGTAGGTGAGGATCGCGGAGACCATCAGCGAGACGACGGCGAGGATCGACAGGCCGCGGTAGTAGACCAGCAGGTAGATCACGACGAGGGCGAGGCCGATGGCGCCGGAGATCAGGCCGGCCTTCAGCTGCTCGCCGCCGAGCGCGGCGGTCACGGTGGTGACGCTGTCCTCCTGGAAGGACAGCGGCAGGGCGCCGTAGGACAGCATGTTGCCCAGGTCCTGGGCGGACTGCTGATTGAAGCCGCCGGAGATCTGGGCGTTGCCGCCGGTGATCGCGGAGCTGACGGACGGGTCGGAGATGACCTCACCGTCGAGCACGATGGCGAACTGGTTCTGCGGGGACTGCTGGGTGGCCAGCTGGCCGGTGACCTTGGCGAAGGCGTCGGAGCCCTTGCCGTTGAACTCCATGGTCACGATCCACATGCCGGTCTGCGGGTCGATGACGCCCTTGGCGGTCTTGACGTCCTTGCCCTCGACACCGGCCGGGCCCAGGATCCACTTGCTCCAGGGCGCGTTCTCGCCCTTGTCGCGCTGGCCGCAGGCGACGATGGTGTCGCCCGGCTTGGCACCCTTGCCGGCGGTGGCGCGCTGGTCTTCCTTGGAGCAGTCGAGCGCGGCGAACTTGGCCTGGATGTCGGCGACGGCAGGGTCGACCGACGGGGTCGGGGCCGGGGTGGTCGCCTTGTCGTCTGCCTTCTTCGACTGGCTCGCCGAGGGGTTCGGCGAGGGGGTGCCGGTGGCCTTGAGGGCCTCACCGATGGCACGGCCCTGCGAAGTGGCGCTGGACGACGGGCTGGCGGGCGGGCTGGACTTGCCGCCCTTGTTGTCCCCGGCCTTCGGGGTGCCGGAGGCACTGGCCGACGGGCTCGGGGCGCCGCTCGGCGCACCGGAGGGCTTCGCCGACGGCGTCGGCTCGGGGGCCGCGGCGGCGTCCTGGTAGGCCAGGACCGGGCGGAAGTACAGCTGGGCGGTCGTACCGACCTGCGCGCGAGCCTGCTTCTCGTTCGTCCCCTTGGGGATGTTCACGATGATGTGGTCGCGGCCCTGGGTCTGGACCTCGGCCTCCGAGACGCCGAGACCGTTGACGCGGCGCTCGATGATCCCGACCGCCGTGTTCATGTTGGTCTCGTTGATCGCGTTCGGCTTGCCGGGCTCGTTCTTCGCCTTCAGCGTGATGCTCGTACCGCCGGCGAGGTCGATGCCCAGCCGGGGCGTCGTCTGATTGGAGATGAACATCCCCGCGGTGAGCGCCACCATCGCGATCAGGATGATGGCCAGGGCGCGCCCCGGCCTCCCCTGAGCCCCCGTGGGCCGCCGGCCCTTCTTCGGTGCTGCCACCTTGTCGTATCTCCCTGTCCAACCGTCCAGCGCTCAGGTCAGCGCGCGGACGGCCACGAAATGTGTGGTGGGGACCCCTGCCCCCCGCAGAAACGGGTCACCGACCGGGACCGTGCCGACCGCCGGTCAGGCGGGCCCGGTCCCGGCCGCGTGCGCTACTTCGCGCCGGTCTCGCCGTCGGTCTTGCCGTCGGTCTTCGGCTCGGCGTCCTTGGGCTCGTCCTTCTTGCCCAGGTCGAGCTTCTTGGCCTCGGCCTCGTCCGCGGCCTTGTCCTCGGCCGATTCGATCAGCGAGGAGGCATCGTCCGGGACGACCGGCGTGTCGATGGTCAGATCATCGGGCGCACCGTGGACGATGCGGTTGTACTCCTCGTCCTCGAGCACGGCGCCGATGGCGTTCTTCGCGTAGATGGCATGGACACCGGGGGCCACCTCAAGGGTGACGGTGTCGTCGCCGATCTCCTTGACCGTGGCGTACATGCCGCCGATGGTCCGGACGCCGGTCCCGGGCGTC
Source organism: Streptomyces sp. NPDC002054 (assembly GCF_040296685.1). Lineage (NCBI taxonomy): Bacteria > Bacillati > Actinomycetota > Actinomycetes > Kitasatosporales > Streptomycetaceae > Streptomyces > Streptomyces sp. NPDC002054. Next base: position 78,896 of record NZ_JBEOXT010000013.1, on the reverse strand, counting down.
ATCTGATCGCGCATCTGGACGGCCGCCTGCTGCTTCTTCTTCGCAGAGCGGGTCATCAGGAACATCGCCCCGATGAGCACGATGAACGGGAGGAAGGTCACGAGGTTCACGAGACGAAGATCCTTCGCACGACCGCGCTGGAAGGCGGCCTTTTCTACGGGGGTGGGCATGCCGACCTGCACAGTCGGCATCGGCGGAGTCTAGGCGAGTCCGCACCGATGGAACAACGCCCAGCATGTCACCGGTGTTCCGCAGGGGTCGATCCTCCGCGCCGTCAGGCTCCGAAGAGCCCGGGTTGTCCGGTCTGCGCAGCGGGGGGTACGAGTCCCAGATGTGCCCAGGCCGCAGGGGTCGCGACCCGCCCCCGGGGGGTACGGGCGAGCAGCCCCTCGCGGACCAGAAAAGGCTCGGCAACCTCCTCCACGGTCTCGCGCTCCTCCCCCACCGCCACCGCGAGGGTGGACAGGCCCACGGGCCCGCCGCCGAACAGCTTGAGCAGGGCCTCCAGCACCGCCCGGTCCAGCCGGTCCAGCCCGCGGGCGTCCACCTCGTACACCTGGAGGGCGGTGGCGGCCACCGCACGGGTGATGACGCCGTCCGCCTTGACCTGGGCGTAGTCGCGGACCCGGCGCAGCAGGCGGTTGGCGATGCGGGGGGTGCCGCGGGAGCGGCCGGCGATCTCGGCGGCGCCGGCCGGGTCGATCTCCACGTCGAGCAGCCGGGCGGAGCGGTGGATCACCCGCTCGAGCTCCTCGGGGGCGTAGAACTCCATGTGGCCGGTGAAGCCGAAGCGGTCGCGGAGCGGCGGCGGCAGCAGGCCGGCCCGGGTGGTGGCGCCGACCAGGGTGAAGGGCGGCAGCTCCAGCGGGATCGCGGTGGCACCGGGCCCCTTGCCGACGATCACGTCGACCCGGAAGTCCTCCATGGCCATGTAGAGCATTTCCTCGGCGGGCCGGGACATCCGGTGGATCTCGTCGAGGAAGAGGACCTCGCCCTCCTGGAGGGAGGAGAGGATCGCGGCGAGGTCGCCGGCGTGCTGGATGGCGGGGCCGGAGGTGATCCGGATGGGCGCGCCCATCTCGGCCGCGATGATCATGGAGAGGGTGGTCTTGCCGAGACCGGGGGCGCCGGAGAGCAGGACGTGGTCGGCGGTGGCGCCGCGCTGGCGGGCCGCTCTGAGGACCAGGTCCAGCTGCTGCCGGACCTTTTCCTGGCCGACGAACTCGCCGAGGTCCTTGGGGCGCAGGGCGGCTTCGACGGCGGTGTCCTCACCATCCGCCGAGGCGCCGACCAAGCGCTCCGCGGGTGCGGTGTCCGGCTCGTCGTCCCAGTTCACTGTGTCTGCCTTCTCGTCGTGGTGCGGTCGTGTGCCGGCGGGGGCCGCTGCGCGGAGCCTTCCCCCACCCCGCCCCTTCCCGAAACTGGGGGCAAGCCCCCAGACCCCCGTCCGGCGCTTCGCGCCGGGGCGCTCAAACGCCGCGCGGGCTGGAAATGCCGCTGCGCGGCATTTCCAGCCTCGCCGGCGCGGGGTCTGGGGCGGAGCCCCAGTTTCGGGGAGGGGCGGGGTGGGGGAAACGCCCCGCAGGGCTATCTGGCGCGGTTCAGGGTCTGGAGGGCCGCCCGGAGGAGCTGCGGGACCGGAGCAGCGCCCGATGCCGCGATGGCTGCCTCCGCCTGCGGGGTCACGGCGGTGACCGCATCCTCTGCCTCCCGCGACGCATAGCCGAGGCCGATCAGGGCCGAGGCCAGCTGTTCGGTCCACGGGGCCGGGCCGGCCGCGGCGGCGCCGCGCTGTGTGCCCACCAGGCCGCTGCTGCCCAGCGGAGCCCCCAGCTTGTCCCTGAGCTCCAGCAGCAGCTTCTGCGCGCCCTTCTTGCCGATTCCGGGCACCGCCGTCAGCGCCTTCTCGTCACCCGTGGAGACGGCCAGCCGCAGCGCGTCCGGGCTGTGCACGCCCAGCATGGCCTGGGCGAGCCGCGGCCCGACCCCGCTCGCGGTCTGGAGCAGCTCGAAGACCTGGCGCTCGTCGTCGTCGGCGAAGCCGTACAGGGTGAGGGAGTCCTCCCGGACCACCAGGGAGGTCGCCAGCCGGGCGGGCTCGCCGGTCCGCAGGCCCGCGATGGTGTTCGGGGTGCACTGGACGGCCATGCCCACACCGCCGACCTCGATCACGGCCGTGGTGGGGGCGAGGGCGGCCACCGGGCCGCTGACGAAAGCGATCATGCGCTTCGGCCTTTCGAGGCGTTCGAGGCGTGCAGGGCTACGGCCTGCTGCAGGCGGTTCTGGGCGGGGGCCCGCCAGATGTGGCAGATGGCGAGGGCGAGGGCGTCGGCGGCGTCGGCGGGCTTGGGCGGGGCGTCCAGCCGCAGCAGCCGGGTCACCATGGCGCCGACCTGGGCCTTGTCGGCCCTGCCGCTGCCGGTGACGGCCGCCTTGATCTCGCTGGGGGTGTGCAGGGCGACGGGTATGCCGCGGCGCGCGGCGCACAGCATGGCAACGGCGCTGGCCTGCGCGGTGCCCATCACCGTGCGCACATTGTGCTGGCTGAACACCCGCTCCACGGCGACGAGTTCGGGCTGGTATTCGTCCAGCCAACGCTCGAGGCCCTGCTCGATCCCGACCAGCCTGAGCCCGAGGTCCGCGTCCGCGGAGGTCCGTACGACGCCCACGCCCAGCATCCTCAGGGGACGGCCGGCGACGCCCTCGACCACACCGACACCGCATCGGGTCAGTCCGGGGTCCACCCCCAACACACGCACGTGTCCCGTCCCTTCGTTCAGCCTTTTGTGCAGGCTATCGGGTGCCACTGACAACGCAGCGGGCCGACGGGGTGTGTCCCCGTCGGCCCGCCGTCGGTCGTGCTCGCGGCCTTACGCGTCGACCTTCTCCATGACCTCGTCGCTGACGTCGAAGTTGGCGAAGACGTTCTGCACGTCGTCGCTGTCCTCCAGCGCGTCGATCAGCTTGAACATCTTGCGCGCGCCCTCCTCGTCCAGCTCGACCTGCATGGTCGGGACGAAGCTGGACTCGGCCGAGTCGTAGTCGATGCCGGCGTCCTGGAGGGCGGTACGGACCGCGACCAGGTCGGTTGCCTCGCTGATGATCTCGAAGTTCTCACCGAGGTCGTTGACCTCCTCGGCGCCCGCGTCGAGCACCGCGTCGAGGACGTCGTCCTCGGACAGCTCGGCCTTGGGCAGGACGACGACGCCCTTGCGGTTGAACAGGTACGAGACCGAGCCCGGGTCGGCCATCGAGCCGCCGTTGCGGGTCATGGCCACCCGCACGTCGGACGCGGCGCGGTTGCGGTTGTCGGTGAGGCACTCGATGAGCACCGCGACACCGTTCGGACCGTAGCCCTCGTACATGATCGTCGCGTAGTCGACGCCGCCGGCCTCGAGACCGCCACCGCGCTTGACCGCGGAGTCGATGTTCTTGTTCGGCACCGAGCTCTTCTTGGCCTTCTGGATGGCGTCGAAGAGCGTCGGGTTGCCGTCCGGGTCGGCGCCGCCGGTACGGGCCGCGACCTCGATGTTCTTGATCAGCTTCGCGAAGAGCTTGCCGCGCTTGGCATCGATCACGGCCTTCTTGTGCTTCGTCGTAGCCCATTTAGAGTGGCCGGACATCCGCCTGTCTCCTTCGCGTAACCAACAGTGTTCGTCCCTGATCCTACCGGGGTGCGTTCACACCCCCGCGCGCACCATGTCGACGAAGTACGCGTGGACGCGATCGTCGCCGGTGAGTTCGGGGTGGAAGGAGGTGGCGAGCACGTTGCCCTGGCGCACGGCGACGGTGTGGCCGTCGTACGTGGCGAGCACCTCGGCGGCGGCGCCGACGGACTCCACCCAGGGGGCCCGGATGAAGACGCCCTCGACCGGTCCGCCCTCGATGCCGGCGAAGTCGATCTGTGCCTCGAAGGACTCGTTCTGCCGTCCGAAGGCGTTCCGGCGGACGATCATGTCGATGCCGCCGAGCGTCTCCTGGTCCTCACGGCCGTCCAGCAGCTTGTCGGCGAGCATGATCATGCCCGCGCAGGTGCCGTAGACGGGCATGCCGGCGCGGACCCGCTCGCGGAGCGGCTCCAGCATGCCGAAGAGGACGGCGAGCTTCGACATGGTCGTGGACTCGCCGCCGGGGATGACCAGGGCGTCGACCTCGGCGAGCTCCTCGGGGCGCCGGACCGGCCTGGCCACGGCGTCCGCCGCGGCCAGGGCGATCAGGTGCTCCCGTACGTCGCCCTGGAGGGCCAGGACGCCTATCACGGGGTTGTTCATGGGAGTGGTGCCTTACCAGCCGCGGTTGGCGTAGCGCTCGGCCTCGGGCAGGGTGTCGCAGTTGATGCCGACCATGGCCTCGCCCAGGTTGCGGGAGGCGTCCGCGATGATCTTCGGGTCGTCGTAGAAGGTGGTGGCCTTCACGATGGCGGCGGCGCGCTTGGCCGGGTCGCCCGACTTGAAGATGCCGGAGCCGACGAAGACGCCCTCGGCGCCGAGCTGGCGCATCAGGGCGGCGTCGGCGGGGGTGGCGACGCCACCGGCGGAGAACAGCACGACCGGCAGCTTGCCGAGCTCGGCGACCTCCTTGACCAGCTCGTACGGGGCGCGGAGCTCCTTGGCGGCGGCGTACAGCTCGTTGTTGTCGAAGCCGCGCAGCTTGGCGATCTCGTTCTTGATCTGGCGCAGGTGGCGGACGGCCTCGACGACGTTGCCGGTGCCGGCCTCGCCCTTGGAGCGGATCATGGCCGCGCCCTCGGCGATGCGGCGCAGGGCCTCGCCCAGGTTGGTGGCGCCACAGACGAAGGGGGTGGTGAAGGCCCACTTGTCGGAGTGGTTGACCTCGTCGGCCGGGGTCAGGACCTCGGACTCGTCGATGTAGTCGACACCGAGGGACTGCAGGACCTGGGCCTCGACGAAGTGGCCGATGCGGGACTTGGCCATGACGGGGATGGAGACGGCCTCGATGATCTCTTCGATCATGTTCGGGTCGGACATCCGGGCGACGCCGCCGTCCTTGCGGATGTCGGCGGGGACCCGCTCCAGGGCCATGACGGCCACGGCGCCTGCGTCCTCGGCGATCTTCGCCTGCTCGGCGTTGACCACGTCCATGATCACGCCGCCCTTGAGCTGCTCGGCCATGCCTCGCTTGACGCGAGAGGTGCCAATCGCCGAGGACTCAGCGGACTGCGGGTTGGTGGGAAGCGTGCTCACGGGGTGACCTCACTCGAAGGAAGACGTCTGTACCGCAGGGGTACGGCTCTACTCGGCTGAGCAAACCGCCACCGACCAGTCCACTGCAAGGGCCAATAAGGAGCCGGTGGCTCCTTCCAACTTGGCCACCGGGTACAAATCAGGGGCGGTCGGCCAGATCGGCCGGTGGCTCGTCGTCCATCTCGAACGCGAGCGGGAACGGTGCGTGCCCCGCCAGTCTGAACCAGCGCACCTTGCGATGGGTGCGCAGCGCGCGGGCGGCGCGTACGGCGTCATTGTGGAACCGCCGGGCCATCGGCACCCGGCGCACGGCCGCGGCCAGCTCCTCGGCGGCCTGCTCGCCGCCCGGGGCCTCCTTCAGGGCCTCCACCTGCGCGGCATCCCCGAACACGGCGCGCAGGGCCTGGCTCAGCTCGCTCTCGGCGACCTCGCGGTGGTCCTCCTCGGCCTGCCGGGCGGCATGCGCGGCCTCGTAGAGCACCAGCGAGGAGGCAGGATCCAGCACCCCGGAGGTGGCCACCTCGATCACGACGGAGGCCCGCCGCAGGAGCTGCGCATCGAGCGCGGCCCGGGCGGCGTCCATCCGCGAGTGCAACCGGTCGAGCCGCCCGGCGGTCCAGCTGAGGTAGACCCCGATGACGCCGAGCGCCAGCACGATCCATACGAGGGTTTCGATCACGCGGGGTGACACTACCCTCCCGGGTGTGGCTCCCGTGGGCCTAGGGTACGGGGACGATCTCCGGGGGGAGTCATGGCCATGACCAGCAACACTACGAACGCAACGACCGGGACGCCGCGCGGGCTGCGGGTCCGCCGCGGGCTCGGTGCCGCCCTGGCGGTGGCGGCGGTCGCCCTGGCCGGCTGGACGGTGGCGGGGTGGTACGGCGGCGGTGACGGCGGCCTGGTGGTCCTCGTCACGGCCCGGGAGCACCAAGTGGTGACCGTGTGGCTGGTCCTGGCTGCGCTGTTCGGAGCGCTTGCGCTCGGTGTGCGGCACGGCCCGTTCAAAGCGGGCGGGTACGTGTGCCTGAGCCTGGCCGCCCTGCCGGCCCTGGTCCTGGCCCAGTTCACCTCCTCCGCGGAGGAGTCGGCGCGTACCGCGGCTCCCGGGCGGGCCGACCGGCACCTCGTCGTGCACCGGGACCACGTGTCGATCGACCCGATCTGGCTCGTGTACGTACAGCAGGGCACGTGGCCTCGGGAGCGGCGCTGGCTCCTGGGGTCCTTCGACGGCGACGCCGAGGACAACGAGCTGGCCGGGGCGGTCTGGGACGGAGCCGACCGGGTCCGTCTGGACACCGCCGGTGGTGAGACGTACCTGGTCGGCGTCGGCCCGTCGGGGCGCCCCGACCGCCGGATCTCCGTCCCCTGAGCCTGGCGCCCGGTCAGGCCCCCGGGTCGCGGGTCAGGCCCAGCCTGGTGCGGAGTGATACCCGCTCGTCCTCCGCCACCGCCGCCGCGCCCAGCGTCACCGTCTCGTAGACGGCCAGGATGTCCGCACCGACCGTGGACCAGTCGAAGCGGCGGACGTGGGCCGAGCCGTGGGACGAGAGGGCGGCTCGGCGGGCCGGGTCGTGGAGCAGGCCGATCGCCGCGGCGGCCAGTGCGTCCGGGTCCTCGTTGGCGAAGAGCTCGCCCGCCGCGCCCTGGTCCAGGACCTGGGCGAAGGCGTCGAGGTCGGAGGCGAGCACGGCCGCGCCCGCCGACAGCGCCTCGACCAGGATGATGCCGAAGCTCTCACCGCCCGTGTTCGGGGCGACGTAGACGTCCACGCTGCGCAGCAGCCGCGCCTTGTCCTCGTCCGAGACCATGCCCAGGAAGGTCACCTTGGCGCGGAGCTCCGGCGGCAGGGTGGCGACCGCCTCCTCCTCGTCGCCGCGGCCGGCGACCAGCAGGCGGACGTCCGGGCAGGCCTCGGCGATCTTCGGGAAGGCCGCCATCAGTACGGGCAGGCCCTTGCGGGGTTCGTCGATCCGGCCGATGAAGCCCAGGGTGGTGCCCGACCACTCGGGGTTGGGCTCGGCCTCGGCGAAGAAGTCCACGTCGACCCCGTTGGGGATGACCACCGCGTCGCCGCCCAGGTGTTCCACCAGAGTGCGCCGGGCGTACTCGCTGACCGCGATCCGCGCGCTGATCTTCTCCAGCGCGGGCTGCAGGATCGGGTACGCGGCGATCATCGCCCGGGACCGCGGGTTCGAGGTGTGGAAGGTGGCCACGATCGGGCCGCGTGCCGCCCAGCAGGACAGCAGCCCGAGCGAGGGCGAGGCCGGCTCGTGGATGTGGATCACGTCGAAGGTGCCGTCGTGCAGCCAGCGCCGGACCCGCGCGGCGGACAGGAAGCCGAAGTTCAGCCGGGCCACCGAGCCGTTGTACGGCACCGGAACCGCGCGGCCGGCGGAGACCACGTACGGCGGCAGCGGGGTCTCGTCGTCCGCCGGGGCGAGCACGGACACCTCGTGGCCGAGCCCGATCAGGTGCTCGGCCAGGTCGCGGATGTGGAACTGGACGCCGCCGGGGACGTCCCAGGAATACGGGCAGACGATGCCGATCCTCACGCCCCGGCCCCCGCTGCGTCGCGCGGCTCCAGGTCGTCCAGCCAAAGCCGCTGCAGCATGTGCCAGTCCTCGGGGTGCTCGGCGATGCCGGAGGCGAACGCGTCGGCCACCGCCTGGGTCATTGCTGCGGTCTTGGCCTGCCGGGTGCCCGTCTCGGGTACCGGCACCGGCGGGTGGATGCGGCCGTACATCCGGGGGGTGTCCCCGTACCAGAGGGTGGCCGGCAGCAGGATCGCCCCGGTCTGCTGGGCGAGCAGCGCGGGCCCGGCCGGCATCCGGGCGGTGGCGCCGAAGAACTCCACCTCGACGCCGGAGGCGGACAGGTCCCGGTCGGCGACCAGGCAGACCAGGCCGCCGGCCCGCAGCCGCCGGGCGAGCGTGCCGAAGGCGGCGCCGCCGGTGTGCGGCAGCACCTCCATGCCGAGGCTCTCCCGGTAGGCCACGAACCGGTCGAACAGCGTCTCCGGCTTGAGGCGCTCGGCGACCGTGGTGAAGGGCTGTCCCAGGTGGGTGGTGGCCCAGGCGCCGGCCAGGTCCCAGTTGGCCAGGTGCGGCAGGGCGACGACCACTCCGCGGCCGGAGGCGATGGCCTCCCGGAGGATGTGCTCGTCCTTCATCTGCACGTCCCGGCCGAAGCGCTCCTTGGGCACGGCGGGCAGCCGGAAGGATTCCATCCAGTAGCGCATGTACGAGCGCATGCCCGCCCGGGACAGCTCGCGCAGCTGCTCCGGCCCGGCCTCCGGCACCACTCGGGCCAGGTTCGATTCCAGCCGCTGCACGCTGCGGCCGTGCCGCTTCCAGGCGAAGTCGGCGATCCGGTGGCCCAGCGCGACGGCCGCCGGCTCGGGCAGCTTCTTCACTCCGGCCCAGCCGGCTCCGTACAGTCCGTCGGTCAGTCTGTCCCGCATCGAGCCCATCAGGCGGCGCCGCTCTCCGGGGAGCCGGCCGAACCGGCCGAGCCGGCCGAGCCGGTCGACGGGGCTGCCGCGGCATCCGCCTCCGCCGCCTCCCGGCGCACGGTCACCACCCGCTGGATCAGCGTCACCAGCGAGCCGACGGCCACGACCCACAGGGCGATCGGCAGCAGCACGCCGATCCAGGAGGGCACGCCGAAGATCTGCAGCCCGGACAGGCCGGCCGCGACCAGCGAGATCACCAGCCGCTCGGCCCGCTCGATGAGGCCGTTGACGGCCACCGGCAGCCCGATCGACTCGCCCCGGGCCTTGGTGTACGAGACCACCTGGCCGCTGGCCAGGCAGAAGATCGCCACCGCGCACAGTGCGTTGTTGTCGCCGCCGCCCGCGTACCAGAGCGCGAGGCCGCCGAAGATCGCCGCGTCCGCGACCCGGTCCAGGGTGGAGTCGAGGAAGGCGCCCCACCGGCTGGACACGCCGGCCTGGCGGGCCATGTTCCCGTCCACCAGGTCGGAGAAGACGAAGGCGGTGATGGTGATCGTGCCCCAGAAGAACTCGCCGCGGGGGAAGAAGACCAGCGCACCGGCCACCACTCCGGCCGTGCCGATCAGGGTGACCGCGTCCGGGCTCACCCCCCGCCGGAGCAGAAACGCGGCGAACGGTGTGAGAACACGCGTGAAGAAGGCACGCGCGTACTTGTTCAGCATGGTCTTCCCAGGGGGTCGCTGGGCCGCACGGCCACCACGGCCACCGGCTGGCCCATCGTAGCCAGCGGCCACGGCGCCCGATGCCGCGCACCCACCGTTGTGTCACTTACGTATGGACGGTGGGTGACGCCGGTGCAAAGCTTCAAGAACTCCATCCTCCTCACCGTCGCACCGGGAGGCACGAGCAACATGGGCGACAAAACACACACGCAACAGCCCGGAGCCGCCGGCAGGGCACCGACGGCCGACCGGCCCTCGTCCCTGCGGAACGTGGTGCTGGTCGGCCACAGCGGTGCCGGAAAAACCACGCTGGTCGAAGCCCTGGCCCTGACCTCGGGGGCGGTGAACCGGGCCGGACGCGTCGAGGACGGCGGGACCGTCTCCGACTACGACGAGATCGAGCACCGGCAGCAGCGCTCGGTCCAGCTCTCCCTCGTCCCCGTCGAATGGGGCGGAATCAAGATCAACATCCTGGACACCCCCGGATACGCCGACTTCGTCGGTGAGCTCAGGGCCGGTCTGCGCGCCGCGGACGCGGCCCTTTTCGTCGTCTCGGCCTCCGACGGGGTCGACGGGGCCACCCGCATGGTCTGGGAGGAATGCGAGGCCGTCGGCATGCCCCGGGCCATCGTCGTCACCCATCTGGAGGCATCCCGGGCCGACTACGCGCAGATGACCGCCGTCTGCGGGGAAATCTTCGGCGCGGACGACCCCGATGCCGTCATCCCCCTCTACCTGCCGCTGTACGGGCCGGCCGGCCCGGACGGCCACTCCCCCGTGACCGGGCTGCTCGGCCTGCTGTCCCGCCGGGTGTACGACTACGCCTCCGGGGAGCGCATCGAACGCGACCCGGACCCCGCCGAGCTCGAGCTCATCTCCGAGGCCCGCAACCGGCTCATCGAGGGGATCATCGCCGAGAGCGAGGACGAGTCCCTGATGGACCGCTACCTCGGCGGCGAGGACATCGACATCAAGACCCTGATCGAGGACCTGGAGCGGGCCGTCGCCCGCGGCACCTTCCATCCGGTGCTGATGGCCGCCCCCGCCACCGACGGCGCCCGCCAGGGCCTGGGCACGGTCGAACTCCTCGAACTGATCACCGGCGGCTTCCCCACCCCGCTGGAACGCACCGCTCTGCCGGTCACCACCCCGGACGGCCGGTCCCGCCCCGACGCCGTCTGCGACCCCGGCGGCCCCCTCCTCGCCGAGGTCGTCAAGACCTCCTCCGACCCGTACGTCGGCCGGGTCTCCCTGGTCCGGGTCTTCTCCGGCACCCTGCAGCCCGACGCCACCGTCCACGTGTCCGGCCACGGGCTCACCGACCGCGGCCACGAGGACCACGATGTCGACGAGCGGATCGGCAGCCTCACCGCCCCCTTCGGCAAACAGCAGCGCACCCTCACCCGGGCCATCGCCGGCGACCTCGCCTGCGTGGCCAAACTCACCCGCGCCGAGACCGGCGACACCCTGTCCGCGAAGGACGACCCGCTCCTGATGGAGCCCTGGGTGATGCCCGACCCGCTGCTCCCCCTCGCCATCGAGGCGCACAGCAAGGCCGACGAGGACAAGCTCTCCCAGGGGCTGGCCCGGCTGGTCGCCGAGGACCCCACCATGCGGCTGGAGCAGAACCAGCACACCCACCAGGTGGTCCTGTGGTGCCTCGGCGAGGCCCACCAGGACGTCGCCCTGGAACGGCTGCGCACCCGGTACGGGGTCCAGGTCGACCCGGTCCCGCACAAGGTCAGCCTCCGCGAGACCTTCGGCGACCGGGCCACCGGCCGCGGCCGGCACGTCAAACAGTCCGGCGGCCACGGCCAGTACGCCATCTGCGAGATCGAGGTCGAGCCGCTGCCGCCGGGCAGCGGCATCGAGTTCGTCGACAAGGTGGTCGGCGGAGCCGTCCCGCGCTCGTTCATCCCGTCCGTGGAGAAGGGCGTCCGCGGCCAGGCCGCGAAGGGCGTCGCAGCCGGCTACCCGCTGGTCGACGTACGGATCACCCTGCGCGACGGAAAGGCGCACTCGGTGGACTCCTCCGACGCCGCCTTCCAGACCGCCGGCGCCCTGGCCCTGCGCGAGGCCGCCGCCGAGACCAGGATCCACCTCCTCGAACCGGTGGCCGAACTGTCCGTGATGATCCCCGACGAATACGTCGGCGCCGTCATGAGCGATCTGGCGGGCCGCCGCGGCCGGGTCGTCGGCACCGAACAGGCAGGCCCCGGCCGGACCCTGGTGCGGTCCGAGATCCCGGAGATCGAAATCGACCGGTACGCCGTGGACCTGCGCTCGGTCTCGCACGGAACAGGCCGGTTCAGCCGCAGTTACGCCCGGCACGAGCCGATGCCCCCGCAGCTGGCGGACAAGATTCGCGAACAGGCGGAGGGGGGATCCTAGTTGTCATAGCGTGTGTCCGGCCGCCCACCCAACCCGCTTGCGGTGGGCGGCATTTCCCTGTCCCATATGCGTCAGGGACGGGACAACACGGCACAACGGGCACGGCACAACACAGCACAACGATGGGGGCGGTCAGCGGTGGCGGACGACGGTTTCGACTTCAGGCCGGGAGCGCAGGTCCCGCTGCAGGGGGCAGGAGGCCAGACCGCGGCGACCAACGCGCTCGCCTCCGCCGCGTACCGGGACAGCCCCATCGACGACATCCTCAAGGCCAACAACGAGTACCACGAGTCCACCGTCAAGGCCGGCCGCGCCTGGGCCACCATTTTCAAGCCGAATCTGGGCGAGGCCTTCTCCCGCGCGGTGGAGACCCGGATGCTCGGGGCCGCCCGCAAACCGCTGATCCAGTCCTTCGGCGCCGACCCGCAGACCGTGGTCGAGCACTGCCTGGCCGCCTCCCGGATCCGCAAGGAACGCGACCGCAAGCTGCGCCTGATCACCCTGCTGTTCGGCGTGCTGTTCCTGCCCGGCATGCTGCTCTGGCTGGGGCTGTTCCAGATCCGCAAGCTGCTCGCCAAGAACGAGAGCAAGCACGCCTCCTGGATCGGGACGGTCGTACTGGTCGGCGTGGCCCTGGCGGTCCTGGTGCTGATGTTCCGGCTGCCCTACACCGGCTTCTGGGCGTACTACCTGCGCGGCATGATCATCGCGCCGGCCGTCGGCTGGTTCCTGGCCCGCCGGATCTGCGAGAGCACCGCCGTCGACATGCGCTCCCGCTGGGACGGCCTGCTGTCCGGGGGCGGCGTCGGAGCCAAGATCCCGGAGGCCGTTCCGTCCGGCAAGCCCGGCGAGAAGGCCGCCGAGGACCTCCGCCACCAGCTGGCCAAGCTCACCGCCGAGGACCGCAGCAACTCCGTCTTCTACGCCGGGCCCAAGGGCATACTCGGGATGGGCACCCGCTGGGGCAGCTGGCAGATGGCCGAGGACCTCGTCCCGCAGACCGAGGGCACCGAGATCCACCCGTTCCGCAGCTGGGACGTCATCCGGGCCATCCACGACCAGCTCCGCCTGATCGAGCGCGGCCCGCTGCACACCGGCGGCTTCCCCACCCCCCAGATCAAGCACTGGATCGTCACCCCGGTCGGCGAGGGCGCCAAGGAAGTGGCCCGGCCCTCAGGTGAGAACGTCGATGCCTTCCAGGTCAAGCCGCACGAAATAACCCGCATCTGCAACGAGCAGCAGTTCAGCGCCGGCAACCGGCACTACCTCGGCATCCAGTGGCCGCTGTGGGACGGCCAGCTGGTGATCACCATGCTGGTGACGGTGACCGTGCTCTACCAGACCCTCCGCGTGGAGGTCACCGGCCACGCCCTGGGCCCGGTGCACGGCCTGTTCACCAGCAAGTCCGAACCCAAGAAGGTCGAGGTCTCCAAGACCCTCCGGTTCTGGGAGACCACAGAGCGCCTGCTGCCGGTCTGCGACACCTCCGAGGTGGTCCGCCTGATGGTCCGCGCCCCGCTGACCTGGTACCCGCCGGTCCTGGAGTGGCTCGGCGGGAAGCTGATCCTGCCCGAGCCCTTCGGCGCCCGGCACGTCTGGGCGGGCTCGATGTGGCGGCACCGGTTCATGGCGGACGACGCGATGCGCGCCGCCACCCCGGTCCTGCGGGTGGTGCACGCGGCTGCGATGCGGGTCCTGAAGGAGAACGGCTGCGACATCGAACGCTTCAACAACCGCTCGATGATCATCAGCGGCATGATCCAGGAGCCGGGTCCGCGCAAGGTGGACGTGTACGACGCGTAAGCCGCGCGCGAGTGCGCGGCCGGGCCCCGGCCCGGCCGCGCTCCGATCCCCCGTTCCTCCGGAAGCTAGTCCTGGGGCCAGGCCTCGGCCAGCATCTGCCGGGTGTCCGCAAGCAGCTGGGGCAGCACCTTGGTGTGCCCGACCACCGGCATGAAGTTCGTGTCCCCGCCCCACCGCGGCACGATGTGCTGGTGCAGGTGCGCGGCAATGCCGGCCCCGGCCGCCGCGCCCTGGTTCATCCCGATGTTGAACCCGTGCGCCCCCGAGGCCTTCCGCAGCGCGACCATGGCCCGCTTGGTGAGGTCCGCCAGCTCGGCGGTCTCCGGGGTGTCCAGCTCGGTGTAGTCGGCGACGTGCCGGTACGGGACGACCATGAGGTGCCCGCCGTTGTACGGGTAGAGGTTCAGCACCGCGTACACGTGCTTGCCCCGGGCGACGACCAGCCCGTCCTCGTCCGACATGTTCGGAATGCCACAGAAGGGGCAGCCGTCCCCGGCATCGGGGCCGGTCGGCTTGTTCTCCCCCTGGATGTACGCCATCCGGTGAGGCGTCCACAGCCGCTGGAACGCGTCCTGCGTGCCCACACCGATCTGCTGCTCCGGCTCAGTCGTCATGGCATGCAGCATATGACCTTGCCGCCGCTCGGCGTGTCGCCGGGGCGGAGATCGCCCTGGGGGCGGCGATGCTGACCCCATGGACGACCCGAGGAACCTCAGGATGCAGCGCTGGGAGGACCGGACCGAGCTCCCGCTGCTCGCGGCCTCGCTGCTCTTCCTGGCCGGATATGCCGTGATCGTGCTGGTCCACGACACGGACCCGCTCGTGCAGAACATCGCCTTGGCGGTGATCGCTCTGAGCTGGCTGTGCTTCGGGCTGGACTACGCGGTACGGAAGCAGCTGAGCGGCCTCGGCCTGCTGCGCTTCACCCGCACGCACTGGCTGGACACCATCGTCCTGGTACTGCCGCTGCTGCGCCCGCTGCGGCTGGTCAAGCTGTACACGGCGGTCCAGCGGCGCCGTGACCAGCCGCGGCTCAGCCTGTACGCGCGGGCGATCACGTACGCCGGGCTGTCCGCCCTCCTGCTGGGCTTCGCCGGGGCGCTCGCCGTGTACCAGCAGGAGCGGGGGGCGCCCGGGGCGTCGATCCGTACCTTCGGGGACGCGCTCTGGTGGGCCTGCGAGACGCTCACCACCGTGGGCTACGGGGACGTGGTCCCGGTGACCTGGCAGGGCCGGACGATCGCGGTCTTCCTGATGGCCTGCGGCTTGGCCCTGCTGGGCGCGGTCACCGGGTCGTTCTCGTCCTGGCTGATCCAGGTGTTCACTCGGGAGGACGAGGAAGCCCCCGGGAAGTGAGACTTCCCGGGGGCTTCAGCCCCGCTGGTGCGGGGAGCAGAACTACTGACCGCGGTTCTGCATCTCATGCATCGGATCATCCCCACTCACGCGGGGAGCAGATCACACCTGGACCCGACGCTCCACCACGTCAACGAGCTTGGCCAGTGCCTGGTCACGCGCAATGCCGTTCTCCTGCGAACCATCCCGGTAGCGGAAGGAGACCGTCCCCGCGGCCATGTCCTCGTCGCCGACGATGATCATGAACGGGACCTTGAGCTTCTGATGGGTGCGGATTTTCTTCTGCATGCGGTCCGAGGAGGCGTCCACCTCCACCCGCAGGCCCTTCTTCTTCGCCTCGGCGGCGAACTCCTGCAGGTACTCCACGTGCGCGTCGCCGATCGGGATGCCGACCGCCTGGACCGGGGCCAGCCACGGCGGCATGGCGCCCGCGTAGTGCTCCAGCAGCACCGCGAAGAACCGCTCGATCGAGCCGAACAGGGCGCGGTGGATCATGACCGGGCGCTGGCGCGAGCCGTCCGGGCCGGTGTACTCGAGGTCGAAGCGCTCGGGCAGGTTGAAGTCCAGCTGGACCGTCGACATCTGCCAGGTACGGCCGATCGCGTCCCGGCACTGGACGGAGATCTTCGGGCCGTAGAACGCGGCGCCGCCCGGGTCCGGGACCAGCGGGAGGCCCTGCTTCTCGGCGACCTGCTGGAGGACCGCGGTGGCCTCCTCCCACGCCTCGTCCGAGCCGACGTACTTCGACTCGTCCTTGGTCGACAGCTCCAGGTAGAAGTCGGTCAGACCGTAGTCGCGCAGCAGGTCCAGCACGAAGGTGAGGGTGCGGTCGAGCTCCTCGGCCATCTGCTCACGGGTGCAGTAGATGTGCGCGTCGTCCTGGGTGAAGCCGCGGGCCCGGGTCAGGCCATGCACCACGCCGGACTTCTCGTACCGGTACACCGTGCCGAACTCGAACAACCTCAAGGGGAGCTCGCGGTAGGAGCGGCCCCGCGCGTCGAAGATCAGGTTGTGCATCGGGCAGTTCATGGGCTTGAGGTAGTAGTCGGTACCACCGTCGAGCTGCATGGGGGGGTACATGCCCTCCGCGTACCAGTCCAGGTGGCCGCTCTTCTCGAAGAGCGCGCCCTTGGTGGCGTGCGGGGAGTACACGAACTCGTAGTCGTGCTCCTCGTGCTTCTTGCGCGAGTAGTCCTCCATGACCCGGCGGATGATGCCGCCGCGCGGGTGGAAGACGGCCAGGCCGGAGCCGATCTCGTCCGGGATGGAGAAGAGGTCGAGCTCGGTGCCGAGCTTGCGGTGGTCGCGCTTCTCGGCCTCGGCGAGGAAGTCGAGGTGGGCCTTCAGCTCCTCCTTCGACGGCCAGGCGGTGCCGTAGATGCGCTGGAGCATCGGGTTCTTCTCGCTGCCGCGCCAGTAGGCGGCGGCGTTGCGCATCAGCTTGAAGGCCGGGATGTTCCGGGTGGTGGGCAGGTGCGGACCACGGCAGAGGTCGCGCCAGCACAGCTCGCCGGTCTTCGCGTCCAGGTTGTCGTAGATGGTCAGCTCGCCGGCGCCGACCTCGACGTTCGCGCCGTCGTCGGTCGACACGGAGCCCTTGATGCCGATGAGCTCCAGCTTGTACGGCTCGTCGGCGAGCTCCTCGCGGGCGGCCTCGTCGGTGACCACGCGGCGGGAGAACTTCTGGCCCCGCTTCTGGATCTCCTGCATCCGCTTCTCGATGGCCTTCAGGTCCTCCGGGGTGAAGGGCCGGGCCACATCGAAGTCGTAGTAGAAGCCGTTCTGGACCGGCGGGCCGATGCCGAGCTTGGCCTCGGGGAAGAGCTCCTGCACGGCCTGGGCCATGACGTGCGCGGTGGAGTGGCGGAGGATGTCCAGGCCGTCCGGGGAGGAGATCTCCACGGGCTCGACGGCCTCGCCGTCCTTCACCTCGTACGCCAGGTCCTTGAGCTCGCCCGCGACGCGCGCCGCGATGACGGTGCGCTCACCGGAGAAGAGGTCCGCTGCCGTAGTGCCCGTGGTCACCACGCGCTCTTCCCGCTCGGAATCGCGTTGGATGATCACACGGACGTCTGACACCGGTCTCTCCTGAACTGTTGGGGGCACGCCGGCGGACACCGGGTGCGCCTGAATCGTACCGAGAGGGGCGGGCCGACCGCTAAACGGTTGTCGGCGGAGCGGGATGGGGGCGAGGGTGGGCCCGTACGAAGCCCGCACTGAGCCCGTACGGAGCCCGCACCGAACCCGTACGGCCGTCTGACCCGGAGGGAACCCGCCCATGCCCGACCCGCTCGTACACCCCCTGGACCTCGAACAGGACGCGGTCGCGGAGGCCGTGCACCGCCTCGGACGGGCGTCCTACGCCGTGGAGGCGGAGCTGATCGGCTTCGACGGGATCCCGGCGCTCCGGGAGAGCCTGGCCGAGCTGCGGGCGCGGCCGTTGCGGTGGGTGGGGGCGGCCGACGGGGACGGCGGCCTGGCCGGGTTCCTGGCCTGGGAGGAGCCGGCGGCGGGCGACGCGGCGGCCCGGATCGACCGGCTGTGCGTGGACCCGGCCTGGTTCCGCAAGGGCATCGCCTCGCAGCTGGTCTGGTACTTCCTGGAGGAGGTGGCGGGTGGGCGCGCGGCCGAGGTGACTACGGGTGCGGCGAACGCTCCGGCTGTCGCCCTGTACGAGGGCCTGGGCTTCGTCCGCGGCGCAGACTTCTCCCCGGCCCCGGGCCTCCGCATGGCCTCATTCCACCGCCCCGCACCCCACACCCGCTAGCCCCCAGGGCTCCGCTGCGCGGAGCTGTCCCCCACCCCGCCCCTTCCCGAAACCGGGGCCTGCGGCCCCGGCCCCCGCTCGTGGGGCTGCGCCCCACACCCGCTGGGTGCACGGGCTCCGCCCGGCACCCGGGGCCGGGCTGCGCCCGGGGGGTCGGGGCGGAGCCCCGGTTTCGGGGAGGGGCGGGGTGGGGTGAGGCCCCGCGCAGCGGGTGCGCCGGGGCCCGGGGTCACGCGTCCGGGAGGGAGTCGTCCTCCAGGGACTTCAGGAGGCGGTCGTGGTCGACCTCGTCCAGGGGGACCGGGGTGACGTCCGAGACCTCCGTCAGGCGGCGGAAGCCGCCGCGGCGCTCCAGCCGGCCGCTGAGCCGGACCGGGACGCCGGCCAGGTGGGCGTGGCCCGCCACCCCGTACGCCTCCTCGTCCAGCGCGGCCCGCACATACGCGATCTCCGCGCCCGACAGCACCCGCAGCCGGACCGTGCCGCCGCCCCCCGGGGCCGAGCGGCGCATCCGGACCACTGCGCCTGCCAGGCGGACCGGGACCGCCGGTTCGTCCCGGGTGTAGCGGGTGGCCGCTTCGCGCAGCGCGGGCAGGTCGCCCGGGGAGAACTCGACCGGCTCGGGGCGGGCCGCGCAGCCCGCCGGCACCCCCGCGGCCGGCGCCCAGGCCAGCGCGACCGTCGCCCCCTCCGAGCCGTGGACCAGGGCGATCAGCGCCTCGGCGAGCTCCCGGCTGACTCCGGCCGCGACCGCCGCGTCGAAGGCCTCCATGCCGCCCGTGGCCCGCTGGTAGTCCACCGCCTCCCGGGCCGCGTGCAGCGCATGGTGCAGCCGGGTCACCGTCCCCCGGCCGCCGTCCACCGGCACGTACGCGGTCAGCCGGCGTCCGCCGGGTGCCGGGCCCACCAGTACCCCGTCCAGGGACCGTTCCGCCTGGCCGCGCCACCGTGCGCCGTAGTAGCCGGCCCGGGCGCGGTCGGCGAGGGCGCCCGCGACCAGCAGCTGCCGGGCGGCCGAGCGGAGTTGTTCCTGCGCGGTCCAGGAGGACTCGGCCGCCGGCGCCGTGTCGCGGGCCCAGCGGATCTCGTCGCTGGGCACGGTCAGCCCGTAGAGCACCTCCCGGGCCGAGGGGAGCCCGCTGCGGGTGAGGGCGGTGAGGGCCTCGTCCAGCAGGTCGGTGCAGTCCGGGAAGGACCGGTCCTCCGGGACCAGCAGGCTGGTGCCGGCCCGGCCGGGCGGTGTCCAGCGCCCGTACCGGCCGGCCGCGCCCCCGCGCCGCTGCCAGCCGTGCCGGTGCAACAGGGCGGCCAGGACGGCCGGATCGACCTGTCCCGGGTCGGGCCGGGAGCCGGCCTGCTCCAGGTCCGGCTCCAGGTCCGGGTCCGGGGCGAAGGGTGCGTGTGGTTCGGGTTTCGGCGACTGCCAGTGCATCAGGGTGTCCCTCCCGACCCGACCCGGGTCATGATCTCGCACAGCGCGCGGTCGTCGAAGATCCTCGTGGTCGGGATCCGGACGGTGGTGCGGCGCCGGCCGGTCACGGGGTGACCCGCCAGGTTGGTCCAGTAGCAGCAGTGCCGCAGGCCGAGCAGGTCGTGCCCGGCATCGAGCCAGTCCCGGCGCTCCCGCGGGACGAGCATCACCACGAGGATCTTGTGGACGGCGACCGGGGTCCTGGCCAGCTTCAGCAGGTGCTCGTTGTCGAGGGTGAAGGCGAAGGTCGGCCCGGGCGGCCGGGCGGCCACCTGGTAGGTCGCCTTCAGCTGCACCTTGATGGTGACCTCGTCGTCGACGGTGTGCTCGGCCGCGCCGTGGCTGACGTGCCAGTCGATGCCGTTGTCCGGAAACGGCTGGGAGAGCGAGCAGCCCGCCGCGGCGGCGACGGCATGGAGATAGCCCACCTGGAGGGTCTCCATGCAGGCGGTGGTGGCGAGGCTGCCGCGCAGCACCTCACCCGGCTCGGGATGCGCGAGCGCCATGGCTCCCCATGCCTTCCAGGCTCGACTGGCCGGATTGTGACGACCGCTCACCTGTACGGTCCCCCACCGGAGTTGTCTCCGCACCCGACGGGCCGCAAACGGCGTACGGGGCAAACCTCCCGGGTATCACGCATGCGGGCAGGCCTCGCCTGCCGTTCGGGGACGAGGAGTTCGCCATGACGCGCTGGTACGAGGGCCCGCTGGCCGCATTCGACACAGAGACCACCGGTGTGGACGTCGAGCAGGACCGCATCGTGTCCGCTGCGATCGTCGTCCAGGAGTGCGCGGGCGGCCGGGCCCGGGCGACTCGCTGGCTGGTCAATCCCGGTGTTCCGGTGCCGCCGGGCGCCACCGAGGTGCACGGTCTGACCGACGACCACCTCCAGCGCAACGGGCGCTGGCCGGCCCCGGTGGTGGAGGAGATAGCCCGCACCCTGGCCGAGCAGCAGGTCGCCGGCCGGCCGGTGGTGGTGATGAACGCGCCGTTCGATCTGACGCTGCTGGACCGGGAGTTGCGCCGGCACCGGGCGTCCTCGCTGTCCCGGTACATGGACAACCGGCCGCTGACGGTGCTGGATCCGCGGGTGCTGGACAAGCATCTGGACCGCTACCGCAAGGGCCGGCGGACGCTGACCGATCTGTGCGGTCACTACGGCATAGAGCTGGAGGCAGCGCACGATGCGGCGGCGGACGCGCTGGCCTCGCTGGAGGTGGTCCGGGCGGTGGGCCGCCGCTTCGCGACCCGGCTGGAGCGACTGACCCCGGCCGAGCTGCACACCCTGCAGGCGGTGTGGCATGCGGCGCAGGCCCGCGGGCTGCAGGCCTGGTTCGCGCGCAACGGTTCGGAAGAGGCCGTGGATCCGCACTGGCCGGTGCGGCCGGAGCTGTCCACCGCCGCCTGAGCGCACGAACAAGCACGAAAAAGCCGGTCCGTCTGAGACGGACCGGCTTCTCCCGGTGTGGGCGATACTGGGATCGAACCAGTGACCCCTTCGGTGTGAACGAAGTGCTCTCCCGCTGAGCTAATCGCCCGGGAACGGACTGAACCATACAGGCCCGGCCGGGGTTCGTTCAAACCGCTTCTAGGTATGCCGCGAGACCGCGCCGTCCGGAGCGCATCATCAGGGCGTGGTTGAGCCGGAAGAACGGCCTCCCGGCGATCGCGAGCCGCCGCATCAGCGGCTTGCGGACGACGACCTCCTGCTCGTACACGGCCCGGGTGCCGCCCTCACCGAGGGGCAGCAGCGTCCACCGCACCCACCCTTCGAGGTCCCCTGCCAGGGAGACCTCCAGCACCCGGCGAGCGGGGTCGGCCGGCCGTTCGGTGACGGTGACGCGGAGCGTGTACGGCAGGACGGAGCGGAACTCGGCGGTCCCGGTCCGCCCGTCGGCGGGGTCGGGGGTGACCGCCCGGATCTGGGGCCACCAGAGCGGGTAGTCGGCGGGGCGTGCCAGGACGGCGTAGACGCGGGCGGGCGGGGCGGCGAGGTCCCACACACTGCGGAATCGGTAGCAACTCCAGTCCATAGATGAGTATGCGTACCCATGTGCGGGCTGCGTGACCGGCACCACACTGCGAAACATGGAAAACGTTCTGCCGCCGGCCGAGGAGCTGGTGCTCGTCGACCGCGAACTGGTCCAACTCGACGCCCGCCGCGTGTATCTGCTGGGCCGTCGGGCCTGGCTGCTGGGGCGGCTGCAGGCCGCCGCGCAGCCGTGGCCGGCTCAGGCAGCACAGCCGCGGCCCGCAGAGGCTTCGGCGCCCGGCGCGCAGAACGTGCTGCTGACCCTGGGTGCGGTGCTGCTCGGGGTGGCGGCGCTGGCGTTCACGCTGGTGAGCTGGGGCTCGATGGGGATCGGGGGCCGGTCGGCGGTGCTGGCCGCGGTGACGGCGGCGGCGCTGGCCGCGCCCGCGCTGCTGCTGCGCCGGGGGCTGCGGTCCACCGCCGAGTCGGTGGCCGGGGTGGGTCTGACGCTGACGGTGCTGGACGCGTACGCCCTGTACGCGGTGGGCCTGTCGGACACGGACGGCCTGGCGTACGCGGCCGGGGCGGCGGCGGTGCTGGCAGCGGTCTGGGCGGGGTACGGGCTGGCATTGCGCCCGCTGCGGATGCCGCTGCCGGCCGCGGTGCTGACCGGGCAGCTGCCGTTGCCGCTGGCGGCGCTGGCCGCGGGGGCCGGGGCCACCGGGGTGGGCTGGGCGCTGCTGGCCACGGCGGCACTGGATGCCGGGCTCGCGCTGTGGCCGCGGGCCCGGGCGGTCGTGCGGTGGTGCGCCGGGGTGTCGGGGGCGGCGTTCGGTACGAGTGTGCTGCTGATCGGGCTGACGGTGTCGGCGGGTACCGGGGCGGTGGCCCCGTCGCTGCTGCTCGCCGCGCTGGCGGCCGGGTGTGTGGCGGTGGCCTGGCGCGCGGCGGGCGTGACGGCGGGGGCCCCGGCGGCCGGGTACGCGATGGCAGCGGCGGGCGGTTTCGCCGCCGTGGGCGCGCTGGGCGGGCTGCTGCGGCCGGCCTGGGATTCGGGCTGGCCGGTGGTGGTGTACCTGGCGGTGGCGCTGCCGCTGCTCGGGGCGGTACGGGCGCCCCGGTGGCCGCGGCCGGTCCGGCTGGGTCTGGCGGTCGCCGGGGCGGTGGTCGCGGCGCTGTCGGTGCTCTCGGTGCTGCCGGCGGCCGGGGTGGCGCAGGCGGCGCGGCTGGCGGTGGCGGGTGAGGTCTGGGAGGCCTCGGTCCCGGCTCCGGTGGTGCTGTGGCCGGGTGCGGCGGTGCCGGTGGTGCTGCTGCTGGTGGCGGCTGCGGCGGGGCTGCTGGAGCGGCTGCTGCGGCGGCCGGAGCCGCGTGGGGTGGCGGTGGCCCTGGGGTGGGCGGGGCTGTTCGTGGCTCCGGTGCTGCTGGAGGCTGCGGTGCCCGTGGTGCTGGTGGTGCAGGCCGGGGTGTCGGTGGCCGCGCTGTTCCTGGCGCTGCGGTGGTCCGGCACGGGTCCGGGCGGCCGGCGGGCGGCCGGGGTGGTCGCGGCGGTGTGTGCCCTGCTGGGGGCCGCTGCCGTGGCGGTGGCCGCGCTGGACGGCCGGACGGCGACCTTCGGGGTGTTCGGGGTGCTGGGGGCGGCGTGCGCGTGGGGGGCGGCGTACGGGCCCGCCCCGGCGTGGCTGCGGGCCGGTGCGGCGGTGGGGGCCGTCGGGTACGCGACGGGGCTGCTGATGGCCCTGGGGGCCGTGCTGGAGCTTCCGGTGCACGCCTGGGGGCTGCTGGTGCTGGCCGTCCCGGCGGCGGTGGCCGTCCGGCCGCCGGGACGGGGCGGTGCGGTGCCCCGGGTGCCGGTGGAGGTCGCGGCGGCCGTGGCGGGCGGCCTGGCGGTGGCCCTGGCCGCCGCGGAGCCCGCCTGGCTGGCGCTGCTGCTGGCGCTGGCCGGGGTGGTGTGCGCGGGTGCGGCGGTACGGCCGGACCGGCGCGGGGTCGGCTATGCGGCCGGGGTGCTGTTCGTGGCGGCGACCTGGGTGCGGCTGGCCGCGTCCGGGGTGCAGGTCCCGGAGGCGTACACGCTGCCCGTGACGGTGCCCGCGCTGGCGGTCGGCCTGCTGCGGCGCCGCCGGGACCCGCAGGCCTCGTCCTGGACGGCGTACGGGCCCGGTCTGGCGGCGACCCTGCTGCCGAGCCTGGTCGCGGCCTGGGGGGACGCGCACTGGCTCCGGCCGCTGCTGCTGGGGGTGGCCGCGCTGGGCGTGACCCTGGCCGGGGCGCACCGCCGGCTGCAGGCGCCGCTGCTGCTCGGCGGGACGGTGCTGGCGCTGGACGCGCTGCACGAGCTGATGCCGTACGTGGTGCAGGTGGCCGATGCGCTGCCGCGCTGGCTGCCGCCGGCGCTGGCGGGGGTGCTGCTGCTGGCGGTGGGGGCGACGTACGAGAAGCGGCTGCGGGACGCGCGGCGGCTCCGGGGGGCCCTGGGCCGACTGCGGTAGCCGCCCGGGCCCGGGCCCCAGCACGGGGGCCCGGGGGCCGGGAACGCCGAAGGCCCGGAGACTTCGAGAAGTCTCCGGGCCTTCGTCCGGGTGGGCGATACTGGGTTCGAACCAGTGACCTCTTCGGTGTGAACGAAGCGCTCTCCCACTGAGCTAATCGCCCGGGCGCACCGCAAACATTACCCCATGTCAGCGGTGCCTTTGACCATCCTGCCCGGCCGCCCGCGACCGGTTGGCGATCACTCGCCCTTGAGGTCCCAGGGCATGGTGATGCCGTACTTCCAGAGGTAGATGCCGAGCAGGGTTCCCGCGATCACCAGGCCGGTCGTGGTCAGGATGAGGTTGCGGCGGCGGACCCTGGGATCGA
Source organism: Streptomyces sp. NPDC002054 (assembly GCF_040296685.1). Lineage (NCBI taxonomy): Bacteria > Bacillati > Actinomycetota > Actinomycetes > Kitasatosporales > Streptomycetaceae > Streptomyces > Streptomyces sp. NPDC002054. The sequence goes on along the minus strand of NZ_JBEOXT010000013.1, from coordinate 54,900 downwards.
GGGCCTTCCGGGCGGCCTCGGTGACCTTGCGCTTGGTCCAGCGCAGCACGAGCTGGGCCCAGACGAACTCGGTCGCCCAGATCGCCATGCCACCGAAGATGATCACCCAGCCCGGTCCGGGCAGGGGCAGCAGGATGACGCCCGTGATCACGACGGCGAGGCCGACGATGAAAACGCCGACCTGCCAGCTCAGGTGAAGGGTTCTGCGCGCCTGGATGAAGGCGGGCGCCCGTGAGCCGAGCGGCTGCTCCGTCTCGGGCATATCGGTGGTCTTGGCGTCGTCACTCCCCGTATCCATGGGCAGGAATGTACCCGAGCCGAAAGCACACGTGAATGGCCGTTTGGATCCGCCGTCCGAGGGACCCGAAGGTCCGCAAAACGGTCAGAGGGGTTTACAACGGCACCGTAGGTGGCATGTCGATTTCGCCGACGTGCGAATCCCCGAGCGCACACTGAGCGAAAGGCCCTGGCGCTTATGAACACCACGGTCAGCTGCGAGCTGCACCTGCGCCTCGTTGTGTCGAGCGAGTCCTCTCTGCCTGTTCCCGCGGGCCTGCGGTATGACACGGCCGACCCCTACGCCGTGCACGCCACCTTCCACACCGGCGCCGAGGAGACGGTCGAATGGGTATTCGCCCGCGACCTCCTCGCGGAGGGCCTCCACCGGCCCACCGGTACCGGAGACGTCCGGGTCTGGCCGTCCCGTAGCCACGGCCAGGGCGTCGTCTGCATCGCCCTGAGCTCACCGGAGGGAGAAGCCCTGCTCGAAGCACCCGCCCGAGCACTGGAGTCGTTCCTGAAGCGGACCGACGCCGCGGTTCCACCCGGTACCGAGCATCGGCACTTCGACCTCGACAAGGAGCTGTCCCACATCCTGGCTGAAAGCTGATCCGGCCCGTTCGACCAGATCGATCGAGCACGATCCAGCGCGAGCCGGCAGCCGCCGGCCCGGCCGCCGCTCGACACCGTCCGACTCGGGGCGACGGTGCGAGCCGTACAACCACATACGGCGTGACCGGCGCTGTTCCCGCGGAAAGCCGTCCGCGGGAACAGCGCCGGTCCGGTTTTCGCACGAAGCGCTAGAGTCGGGCACGTGCAGATTCCCCACGACACCCGCCGGGCGCTCGACGTCGTCGTCGCCCTGGTGAACACCGCGCCCGAGGGCAACGAGCCGGACGGGCTGTCGGACACCGGAGCTCTGCGGACCTTTGTCAACGAGTACTCGATCAGCGGGGTGGGCGAGCTCAGCGCCCGCGACCTCGCCGGAGTGCGCACCGTACGCAACAAATTCGCGCAGGTCTTCGCGGCCTCGCAGGCCCGGACGGCCGCCGGGCTGATCAACGAGCTGGTGGCCACGGCCGGCACCACCCCGCAGCTGACGGACCACGACGGCTACGACTGGCACGTGCACTACTTCGCGCCGGGCGCCTCGGTCGGGGACCACCTGGCGGCCGACGGCGGCATGGCACTGGCCTTCATCGTGGTCTCGGGCGAGCAGGAACGGCTGCGCCGCTGCGAGGCGCCGGACTGCCGGCGGGCCTTCGTGGACCTGTCCCGGAACCGCTCCCGCCGCTACTGCGACAGCCGGACCTGCGGGAACCGGCTGCATGTGGCCGCGTACCGGGCCCGCCGCAAGGAAGCCGGGGAGTAGCCTCCCCCGGCCCCGGTCACCGCAGGGGTCACAGCACGAACAGATCGTGGACCGCGGCGAGCAGCAGCAGCGTGCCGATCACCGCCAGAAAGATCATCAGTGGCGGCTGGGACAGCGCGAAGAGGCAACCGCGCGGTTCCTCGGCGGCGGCGGGAACGCTGACGCGTCCGGGCGGCTCGCTCTGCGTTGTGTCGAGCATGTCGGGGCGATGATGGCGCAAGCCGCCCCGGATCGCCCCTCAACACGCCAAGGTGTGTGAGGGAGTTCGTCAGATTCCGTGCTTCTTCAGAATCGCTTCGATGTCGGAGAAGTCGTCCCCCGGAGCGGCGGTGTTCCGGGCCGGACCCGGCTGCGGCTGCGCGCCCGCGCTGAGGGAGGGCGCGGAGGCGCCCGGCGCCACCGCCTCGGGCTGCGCCTTCCGGCCCCGCAGCCGCTTCCCGCTCTTCCCGCTGTTCACACTCTGCGCGCCGCCCTCGGCACCGGCCCCGAGGCGGCGGCGCTCCACCGCCCGGGTGGTCGCGAACAGCACCCAGGACAGGCCGAGCAGGCCGAAGCCCACCCAGACCGAGGGCTTGAAGACGATCCCGGTCAGCCACGCCACCACCCCGGTCATCACCAGGCCGACCGGGACCAGGGAGTACGCGGCGATCCGGGTCGCGGCAAGGAAGCGCTTGCGGTACGCGGTCAGCGCGGCGATGCCCAGGCCGGCCGCGGACGCCGCGGAGCATATGGTCTCGGCAAGCATGCGGTCCTCCAGCGGTGGGTGCTTTGTCACTGTCCATCCTGCACCGGGCCGGGCCGTCCGGGCCACGGCGCGACGGCTTCCCGGACGGATCTCCGGGAGATCTCCGGGTTCGGGATCCTCCCCAGGTGCCGTCCCCAGGTCCCGCCGGGGTCCGCCCCCAGGTCCCGGTCGGTGCCGGGCCCGGCGGGCTGGGAGACTGGCCCCATGAGCCAATCCCATCAGGGCCACGCCGGTCCCGTCGTCCTCGAAGTCTGGTGCGAACTCCAGTGCACCGACTGCCACACCGCCCTCGGCGATCTGCACGCCCTGCGCGCCCGCTACGGGGACCGGCTGGACATCGTCCTGCGCCACTTCCCGCTGGAGAAGCACAAGCACGCGTTCGCGGCGGCGCAGGCCGCCGAGGAGGCGGCGGAGCAGGGCCGGGGCTGGGCGTACGCGGAGGCCGTGCTCGCCCGCGCCGAGGAGCTGGGCCGGGTCGGCGAGCCGCTGCTGATCGAGGTCGCCCGCGAACTGGGCCTGGACGCCGAGGAGTTCGACAGCGCGCTGATCGACGGCCGGCACATCCTGATCGTGGACGCGGACCAGGCCGAGGGCAAGGCCATCGGCGTGACCGGCACCCCGACCTACGTCATCGGCGGTGAGCGGCTGGACGGCGGCAAGAGCCAGGACGGCCTGCGCGCCCGGATCGAGGAGATCGCCGACCGCCTGCTGGCCGCGGCCTAACCGCTCAAGAGCTCCTAGAGCAGCTCCTTCAGGGCGTTCACGGCGAGATCGCGGTAGCCGAGGGAGACGTACAGGCTCCGGGCCGGGGTGTTGTCCGCGGCCACGTGCAGGGCGAGGGTGGCGGCCCCGGCGGTGAGTGCCGCGCGTTCGGCCAGCAGCATCAGGCTCCGCCCGTGGCCGCGCCCGCGCTGCCCCTCGGCGACCTCGACGTCGTACACGTACGGGACGGTGCCCACCTCGGGCAGCTCCCGCTCGCCGACCCACACGGTGCCGACGGCCCCCGTGCCGGGGGCCTCCAGGACGAGGAGGGCCGCGCCGGGGGTGTCCCGGCCCGCCGGGAGCTGCCGGTCGTGTTCGGCGCGGGAGGCGGCGAGGGCCTGCTCCGCGGTGATGCCGGGGAGGACCAGCTGCTCGGCGTACGCGCGCACGTCGGCCTCCTCCCAGGCCTCGTACTCGGCCCCGGTCATGGGGCGGCCGGCGCTCTGCGCGGGCAGCTCCGGAGGGACCTCGGGAAGGTCCTTGGCCATGATCCGGCCGGTCTCCCGGTATCCGAGCGCCGTGGCCAGCCGCAGCGCCGGGCCCGCGTCGGCGGGCACGGAGACCCTGATGTGGGCGCACCGCCAGGAGCGGAGCACCTCCTCGGCGGCGAGCGCGGCCACTGTGCCGCGCCCGCGCCCGCGGTCCGGCTCGTCGATCCGCAGTCCCCGGATCACGCCGACCGAGTCCCGGCCGGCGGCGAGTTCGAGGACACCGACGCGCCGGCTGTTGACGCGGACCTCGTAGGCCCGCGTTCGGCTGCCGTCACTGTGCTGCTGAAGCGGCTCGCTCGGCCGCAGGGTGGTGGTCATCAGCGTTGTTCTACCCGCCCTGCGGCCCCGCGTCAGCCGGATTCGCTACGGATCGATGTCGGCCGCGGACCGCTCGTCGAAGATCCGCATCGCCTCGGCGGTGACCGGTCCGGGGGCGTCCGCGAGGGTGCGCCCGTCGATCCGGCGGACCGCCTGGACATCGCGCAGGGTGGAGGTCAGGAAGACCTCCTCGGCCTGCTCCAGGACGTCGAAGGGCAGCTCGGTCTCCTTGGCCCCGGCCCATTCGACGACCAGGGCCCGGGTGATCCCGGCCAGACAGCCGGAGGTCACCGGCGGGGTGTGGAGTTCGCCGTCGAGGACCACGAACACATTGCTGCCGGTGCCTTCGCAGAGCCGGCCCACCGTGTTGGCGAAGAGCGCCTCGCTGGCCGCGGCCCGGTGCGCCTCGGCCAGGGCGACCACGTTCTCTGCGTACGAGGTGGACTTCAGGCCGGCGATCGCGCTGCGCTCGTTGCGCACCCAGGGCACGGTGATCACGGCGGTGCTGTCCGGGCGGCGGGTGGTCTCGCCGACGGCAACGACCAGGGTGGTGCCTTCCTGACCCCGGTCCGAGCCGAGCGGGGACACCCCGCCGGTGTAGGTGATCCGGAGCCGGCCCAGCGGCATCGGGTTGGCCGCGAGGACGGCGGTGCAGGCCTCCCGGACCTCCTCGGGGTCGGGGTCGGGCAGGCCGAGTCCGCGGGCCGACCGGGTCAGCCGCTCCAGGTGGCGGGTGAGCGCGAAGACCTGCCCGTGCTCGGCCTTGAGCGTCTCGAAGACGCCGTCGCCGACCGTCAGACCATGGTCGAACACGGACACCCGCGCGCCGTCGCCCTCGCGCAGCGCTCCGTCGAGCCAGATCCTCACCGTACGGTCCCTTCACTCGCCGCATACGCACCCGACGCTACCGCGAGCAGCCGGGCGGCCTTCAGTTCGGTCTCCGCCCACTCGCGCTCGGGGTCGGAGCCCCAGGTGATGCCGGCGCCGGTGCCGAAGAGCAGCCGGGGTCCGCCGGGGGCTTGCCGGTCGATCCAGAACGTACGGATGCCCACGGCGAGCTCGGCGGTGCCGCGGTCGGCGTCCACCCAGCCGATGCCACCGCAGTAGGGGCCGCGCGGGGCGGTCTCCAGGGCCTCGATGATCCGGAGGGCGGAGGACTTGGGCGCGCCGGTGACGGAGCCCGGCGGGAAGGTGGCGGCGAGCAGTTCGGGCCAGCCGGCCCCGTCGGCGAGCTCGCCGCTGACGGTGGAGACCAGGTGGACCAGGCCGGGGTGCTCCTCGACGGCGCACAGTTCGGGGACGGCGACGGAGCCGGTGGCGCAGACCCGGCCGAGGTCGTTGCGGACCAGGTCGACGATCATCACGTTCTCGGCGTGGTCCTTCTCCAGCAGGTCGTCGGCGGTGCGGCCGGTCCCCTTGATCGGTCCCGACTCGATGTGGCGGCCGGTGCGGCTGAGGTAGAGCTCCGGGGAGGCGGTGGCGATCTCGACGCCGTGCGCCGGAAGCCGAATCGTTCCTGCGTACGGCGCGGGGTTGCCGCGCGCGAGGAGTGCGGTGAGCGCGTCCACATCGGCTCCGGCCGGGTCCGGCAGCGGGGCTGACATCACCCGGCACAGATTGGCCTGGTAGACCTCCCCGGCCGCGATGTGCTCCCGGATCCGCCGTACGCCGGCCACATAGGCGTCCCGGTCCAGGGAGGAGGTCCACCGGTCGGCGGCGGGCCCCTGCCACGCGCCCGGAACGGGCGCGGGGACCGGGGCCGGGCGTATGTCTCCGAAGCGGGCACAGGTGATGCGCCCCTCGAAGTCGGCCGACACCGCCCAGAACCCGGTGGAGTCAAGGGCGGAGACGTCGCCGGTCACATCGCGGAGATCGGTGGCGAGGAGGCCGCCGAAGCGGGCCATGGGCTGCAGGTCTTGCACGGCGTCGAGTCTATGACCGGTGACCGGAAGGCGCCGGAGAGGTGACCGATGGGTGACCTGAGGTGACCGGAGGGCAGCACGCTGCGGAAACGCGTTTTTGAGCTGGCCCGGGAATCCGCTAGAGTTCAACACGTCGCCGGGGAGCGAAGGAAAAACCCCAAGCAAGACGGCGACATGCGGACGTGGCTCAGTTGGTAGAGCATCACCTTGCCAAGGTGAGGGTCGCGAGTTCGAATCTCGTCGTCCGCTCGATGTGGGGGATCTTCCCGAACCCCTGTAATCACTCCTGGTGGAGTGGCCGAGAGGCGAGGCAACGGCCTGCAAAGCCGTCTACACGGGTTCAAATCCCGTCTCCACCTCCATGGACGATTAGCTCAGCGGGAGAGCGCTTCCCTGACACGGAAGAGGTCACTGGTTCAATCCCAGTATCGTCCACTGGATCTTCGGATCCCGGATCTTCGGATCTACCCGCGCGATTAGCTCAGCGGGAGAGCGCTTCCCTGACACGGAAGAGGTCACTGGTTCAATCCCAGTATCGCGCACGCAGTACGCAGTATCCTGCGGCTTTGTGCCGCACGGTACGACCCGCGCGATTAGCTCAGCGGGAGAGCGCTTCCCTGACACGGAAGAGGTCACTGGTTCAATCCCAGTATCGCGCACCATCCCGGTAGCCCCGGCCGTCTCCACGGCCGGGGCTTCCGTGTTCCCCCCGTCAGGAGGAGAACAGCATCCGGCCGAAACCGCGGTGGTGGCCATGACCGTGGCCGTGGTGCTGCGGGGCGCCCCAGGCGGGCGCGGGGGCGGCGTGCTGCGCCGGGTAGGCGGGCGGCGCCGCCGGCGGCGGAACCTGGCCGTACTGGGACTCGAGACGGGTCAGGGCCTCCAGCTCTCCGTAGTCCAGGAAGATGCCCCGGCAGCCGCTGCACTGCTCGATCTGGACACCGCTGCGGTTGTACGTATGCATCATCGCGTGACACTTCGGACACTGCATGATCGGCTCACTCCTCGCCGTCGGACCTCGCCACCGGATACGTGCCCGGCGGCGTTCCCTCACCTTACGACGGAGGCGCGGACTCCAACTCAGCCGGGAGGTCGGCTATTCGGCCACAGGCATCGGTCATCGCCCGTTCCACCTCGTCGAGTCGGCGGTTCTCCGCACCGGCCCTGGCCACGGCCAGCGCACCGGTCTGCACGGTCAAGGCGCGGGCGGCGAGGTCGAGTTCCGGCCAGGGGTCGCTGCCGGGCGGGCCGGCGGCCGGGCCGCCGGCCTGCCGGTAGGCGTCGAGGAAGCACAGCCAGTCCTCGGGGGCGAGCAGGCCGGCCGCGTACCAGGCGGCGGGCCGGGCCAGATCCCAGGCGGCTGGCCCGACGCCGAGGTCGTCGACGTCGATCAGCCGCCAGCCGGCGGCGGTCCGGACGAGCTGGCCGAGGTGCAGGTCGCCGTGGCAGAGGGCGGAGCTGCCGGACAGCGGGACGGGCGCCTCGTCCCGCGCCCAGGCGGGCAACGTGGCCGCCGCCGCCAGCACCGCGCGGGCCGCGCCAGGGTCGGCTCGCACGCCGGCACGCGAGCCGGTGCCCGGATCGGTGCACGGGTCTGCGCCCGGGTCGGTGCAGGAGGCGCCGGCCCGGTCGGTGTCCCGCAGTACCTCGGTCATCCTGCGCAGGGCGCGGGCCAGCTTTGCCGGGCCGCGCATTGGGGGGACCGGGCCGGGCAGTTGGTCCACCGGTACCCGGTGCAGCAGGCCCAGCAGGCGGCCGGCCGCGGCCCAGGGGGCGTTCTCGGGATGCTCGGGGTCCACCGGGACGCCGTACGGCCAGACGGTCACGGCCCGGCCCCGCAGGTACTCGGCGGCGGGCCGCAGCGGCGGCAGCAGCACCCCGGCCAGCTCCGGGGCCGCGGCCAGTCGCAGCCGGGCGGCCAGCCCGGCACGATCCGTATCGGCGGCATGCGCCTTGGCCACGGTGTCCCCGCACCGGACGACGGTCCCGTCGGCCCGCTCGGCCAGCACCCCGCCCCGGCGCGGCCCCGGCACTCCCCCGCCCGCCCGCGCAGCGACCTCGGCCAGCACGGCACTCAGCGGCTCGGTCACATGTCCCCCCGGGTTCCTTCGGTCCACACTCCCTGCGGATCGTACGCGCGCCCCTCAGGCGGCGGCCCGGAGAGGCCCTACGCTGCGGGAATGGACGTGGAACCGGACGAACCGGACCCGGAGCCCGATGCAGACCTGGCCGGGCTGAGCCGCGAGGAGCTCGTGGCCGAGGTGGTGCGCCTGCGGAACGGGATCCGCACCCATCGCGACAGCACCGGCCACGAGCTCTGCTGGCACCACCCCCGACTGTGGGGCCTGCTCCCCGAACGCGTCCCCCCGGCGGTGGCGGTACCCCCCTGGCCGCGCTTCCTCCGCGGCTGCGTCAGCTACCGCGAGTCCCTGGACCGCCAGCTCCCCCACGCACCGGTCCACGACCGCGAGTACGAGCCCTAGGCCCTCCCGGGCGGCGAAGACAAAAAGGGTGCCGGCCTTGCGACTCCCCAGTCGCAAGGACAGCACCCTTTCACTGCCGTCCGCCGTACCCCCGTCCCCACGGGGTTGTTCGGCGATGTTTTGGCCCGGGCCGCTCTCCCGGACCTGAGGCGCCGCTCAGCGCCCCAGCAACGCGCTCACGGACGACGCTTGTGTCACCACCTGGTCCCAGCCGCCGAACAGCACGACCAGGAGGGTGGCCAGGGGAAGCACCATGGCCGCGGCCACCAATGGGTGGCGCGTACCGGAGGCGGACTGGTGCGCGTTGAACGCGAATGTCTTGCGTCCCTGCTCTGCGCGGTCCGACATGATCCTCTCCCTGGGGTTGGCAGCGGCGGGCGTGTGACCTCGGGGGACGAGTTAGCCACCCGCCGCTTGTGTTCAACCTTAGGAGCGCTGGAACGCCAGGTCCTCATGCCTGTGGACCCTTTGCCGGGCCTCCAGGAGGATGACGGGCGCACCCTGCGCCTACTCCCCTGGTTGGAGACCCGTCACTCCGCCTGGGGGTCTTCCCGGAGGGGTCCCCCCGGAACGGGTTGCTCCACCAGCGCCAGGACACGATTGGCCATAAAGCGCGCTGTGCGCACCGCCTGACCACTCCGAGTGACTTCGCTCACTTCCACCACTCCCCTGCGGACCGCAGTCTCCACCCTGCGCCCCGCCCTGGTGGCCACCACGTCGTACGTCCGCGTCGTGTCTCCCGCGTCCACGACGATCTCGACCCTGTCGCCTTTCATCGCCAATCCCCCTTATGCGATGGACTCTTGACAGCTCAGCGGCCCTGAAAGGCCCCCCGCACGGGGATTTCTGAGCACCCCTCAAGTGTCCCATCCCGCACTGACAATCGAATCTCCCGACGAGGGCGCGGCCTCTGAGCGCACATGCCGGATCGTCCGTAAGCTGTGCCACGTCAACAGGACGACCGGTCAGTCAGCGGGGTGGACATGGCGATGATGCGGCTCCGGCGCGAGGACCCGCGTGTCGTCGGCTCGTTCAGGCTGCACCGACGGCTCGGTGCCGGCGGAATGGGCGTGGTCTACCTGGGCTCGGACCGGCGCGGGCAGCGCGTCGCGCTCAAGGTGATCCGGCCGGATCTGGCCGAGGACCAGGAGTTCCGCTCCCGGTTCGCCCGCGAGGTGTCCGCCGCCCGCCGGATCCGCGGCGGCTGCACGGCCCGCCTGGTGGCCGCCGACCTGGAGGCCGAGCGGCCCTGGTTCGCCACCCAGTACGTCCCCGGGCCCTCCCTGCACGACCGGGTGGCCGAGGAAGGCCCGCTCACCGCCGCGCAGATCGCCGCCGTCGGCGCCGCGCTCTCCGAGGGGCTGGTCGCCGTACACGAAGCCGGTGTGGTGCACCGGGACCTCAAGCCCTCCAACATCCTGCTGTCGCCCAAGGGCCCGCGGATCATCGACTTCGGGATCGCCTGGGCCACCGGGGCGAGCACGCTGACCCATGTGGGCACGGCCGTCGGCTCCCCCGGATTCCTCGCCCCCGAGCAGGTCCGCGGCGCGGCCGTCACCCCGGCCACGGACGTGTTCGCGCTGGGTGCCACCCTCGCGTACGCCGCGACCGCCGACTCCCCGTTCGGCCACGGCAGTTCCGAGGTGATGCTGTATCGCGTGGTGCACGAGGAGCCGCACCTGCACGGGGTGCCGGACGCGCTGGCCCCGCTGGTACGGGCCTGCCTGGCCAAGGACCCGGAGGACCGGCCGAGCACCCTCCAGCTGTCCATGCGGCTGAAGGAGATCGCGGCCCGCGAGGCACAGGGGCTGACCGACGGGCGCCCGCCGGCCCAGCGGGCCAGGCCGGAACGCCCTCTGGACCGTCCCACCGAGCACGCCCGGCCCGCCCAGGCCGCCGACCACACCGAGCAGCGTACGGAGCGCCGGCCGGCCGGTACCCCGGCGCCGCGCCCGCAGGGCGGCCCGCAGTCCCGGCCGTCCTCACCGCGCAACCAGGGCCCTTCGTCCCGCCCGACGGCCGGCCGCACCGGCGGCCGGCCGGCCCCGCGCACCACCGGAGCGGGCCGCCGGCCCGCGCGCCCGGACCCGCGGCTGCTGCGTCAGCGCCTGATCGTGTTCGTCGTGGTCACCCTGATCGTGGCGTTGGGCATCGCCGCCGCGCAGAAGTTGTAGCGCGGCGGCCGGGGCGCGGCGGCCGGGGCGCCGTGGGTCAGGCGGGGGTGGCGGGACCGGCCACCGCGTAGAAGGCCACGGCCGCCGCCGCGCCCACGTTCAGCGAGTCCACTCCGTGCGCCATGGGGATGCGTACCCATTCGTCGGCGGCGACCAGGGCCTGCGTGGACAGGCCGTCACCCTCGGCGCCAAGCATCAGCGCCACCCGCTCCAGGCCCTGCGGGGCCGCCTGGTCGATCGGGGAGGCCTTCTCGTGCGGGGTGAGGGCGAGCAGCTTGAACCCGGCCTCGCGGACCGAGTCCAGGCTCCTGGGCCAGGCCTCCAGCCGGGCGTACGGGACGGAGAACACGGCCCCCATGGAGACCTTCACCGACCGCCGGTACAGCGGATCGGCGCAGTCCGGGGACAGCAGCACGGCGTCCATGCCGAGCGCGGCGGCGCTGCGGAAGATCGCGCCGATGTTGGTGTGGTCGTTGACCGCCTCCATGACGACCACCCGGCGGGTGGTGGACAGGAGTTCCTCCGCCGTCGGCAGCGGCTTGCGCTGCATGGAGGCGAGCGCGCCCCGGTGCACGTGGTAGCCGGTGACCCGCTCGGCGAGCTCCGGGCTGACCGCGTACACGGGGGCCGGGAGCTCGTCGATGACGTCCCGCATGACGTCGACCCACTTGGCGGACAGCAGCATCGAGCGCATCTCGTACCCGGCGCTCTTGGCCCGTCTGATGACCTTCTCGCCCTCGGCGATGAACAGGCCCTCGGCCGGTTCGCGGCGGCGCCGGAGTTCGACGTCGGTCAGGCCCGTGTAGTCGCGCAGGCGCGGGTCGTCGGGGTCCTCGACGGTGATGAGATCAGCCACAGGGTGATACTGCCTTGTCCTGGGTGTGGTGCCAACGGCTCGGGTCGGTTGGTGGTCAGTTACCGGCGTGAACCGTCACGACGTCACCGATGACGATGACGGCGGGCGGCCGTACCTCTTCCGCGCGGACCCGCTCGCCGACGGTGGCCAGCGTGGCGTCCACCCGGCGCTGGGTGGCGGTGGTGCCCTCCTGGACGACGGCGACCGGGGTGTCGGCGGACTTGCCGTGCCGGACGAGGGCCTCGGCGATGGAGCCGATCTTGTCCACGCCCATCAGGATCACCAGGGTGCCGGTGAGCTTGGCGAGGGAGGCCCAGTCGACGAGCGAGCGCGGGTCCTCGGGGCCGACGTGGCCGCTGACCACGGTGAACTCGTGGGCGACGCCCCGGTGGGTGACCGGGATGCCGACCGCGCCCGGCACGGAGATGGAGCTGGAGATGCCGGGCACCACGGTGCACGGGATGCCGGCCTCGGCGAGCGCCTGGAGCTCCTCCATGCCACGGCCGAAGACGTACGGGTCCCCGCCCTTGAGCCGGACCACGTTCCGGCCGGCCTTGGCGTGCTCGATCAGTGCCTGGTTGATGGCCTCCTGGGCCATGAAGCGGCCGTACGGGATCTTCGCCGCGTCGATGACCTCGACGTGCGGCGGGAGTTCGGCGAGCAGGTCGCGGGGGCCGAGCCGGTCGGCGATGACCACGTCCGCCTGGGCAAGGAGGCGGCGCCCGCGGACGGTGATCAGGTCCGGGTCGCCCGGGCCGCCGCCGACGAGCGCGACGGAGCCGGCGCCCTGACCTGCGGCGCGGCGGTGGGCGGGGGCGGTCAGGGTGCCGTCGCGCAGGCCCTCGACGACGGCGTCGCGGACGGCGGCCGAGCGGCGCGGGTCGTTCCCGGTGAGCACGGCCACGGTCACGCCCTCGCTGCGGCCGGTGGCCGGGGTCCAGGCGGTGGCGGCGGAGGCGTCGTCGGCCCGGACGCACCAGACGCGCTCGCGCTCGGCCTCGGCGGAGGCCTGCTGGTTGACCTCGCGGTGCTGGGTGGCGATCAGGGCGTACCAGGCGCCGGCGAGGTCGCCGTCCTGATAGCGGCGGCGCTCCCAGCGGATCTCGCCGGTCTCGGCCATCGCGTCCACGGACGGGGTGGCGGACGGGGAGATCAGCAGCACGTCGGCACCGGCCGCGACAAGGGCGGGCAGCCGGCGCTGGGCGACCTGGCCGCCGCCGATGACGACGACGCGGCGACCGGCGAGACGGAGCCCTACGGGGTAGGCGGGGGTGTCGGCCATGGCGGTGCGGCTCCTGAAGCGGCGAGGGGTCGTGCCGCTGCGGCGCTGGAGCGGCGGGGGTACTGACGTGCAGGTTTCTGTGCGGGTCCACGATAAGGCCCCGGCGGGGCGGGGGTGTGGCCCGGGCCCGCCCCCGGCCCCGCGGGTCCGGACCACACCCCCGCGCAGCGGCTACTTCTCGGTGACTCCGGCCGAGTCGAACGTGGCGACCTCGTGCATCGCGCGGGCCGCGCTCTGCACCAGCGGCAGCGCCAGCAGCGCGCCCGTGCCCTCGCCCAGGCGGAGGTCAAGGTCGACCAGCGGGCGCAGGCCCAGCTTGTTCAGGGCCGCCACATGGCCCGGCTCCGCACTGCGGTGCCCCGCAATGCACGCCGACAGCGACTCCGGAGCGATCGCGCGCGCCACCAGCGCCGCCGCGCCGGCCGAGACGCCGTCCAGGATCACCGGCGTACGGAGCGAAGCCGCGCCCAGGATCAGGCCGACCATCGCCGCGTGCTCCAGGCCGCCGATGGCCGCCAGGACGCCGATCGGGTCGGTGGGGTCGGGCTGGTGCAGCTCCAGCGCCCGGCGGACCACCTCGACCTTGCGGGCGTGGGTCTCGTCGTTGATGCCGGTACCGCGGCCGGTGACCTCCGCCGGGTCCACGCCCGTGAAGACCGAGATCAGGGCCGCGGACACGGTGGTGTTCGCGATGCCCATCTCGCCCGTCAGCAGGCCCTTGTTGCCGGCCGCGACCAGGTCGCGGGCGGTCTCGATGCCCACCTCGATGGCCGCGACGGCCTCCTCCCGGCTCATCGCCGGGCCGGTGGACAGGTCGGCCGTACCGGGCCGGACCTTCCGGGGAAGGAGGCCGGGGGTGGCGGGCAGGTCGCCGGCCACGCCCACGTCGATCACGCAGACCTCGGCGCCGACCTGGTTGGCGAAGGCGTTGCAGACCGCACCGCCGCCGAGGAAGTTCGCCACCATCTGCGAGGTGACTTCCTGGGGCCAGGGGGTGACCCCCTGCGCGTGGACACCGTGGTCGCCCGCGAAGATCGCGACCGCGGCCGGCTCCGGAATGGGCGGCGGGCAGACCCGCGACAGGCCGGCCAGTTGGGCGGAGATGATCTCCAGCATGCCGAGCGCCCCTGCGGGCTTCGTCATCCGCTTCTGGCGCTCCCAGGCCTCGCCGAGCGCCTTGGCGTCCAGCGGCCGGATGCCGGAGACGGTCTCGGTGAGCAGGTCGTGCGGCTCCTCGCCGGGCAGCGCGCGGCGGCCGTAGGTCTCCTCGTGGACCACCCAGGACAGCGGCCGGCGCTTGGACCAGCCGGCCTGCATCAGCTCGGGTTCGTCCGGGAACTCGTCCACGTAGCCGACGCACAGGTACGCGACCACTTCGAGGTGCTCGGGCAGGCCGAGGGTGCGGACCATCTCGCGCTCGTCGAAGAAGCTGACCCAGCCGACGCCGAGGCCCTCGGCGCGGGCGGCGAGCCAGAGGTTCTCGACGGCGAGGGCCGAGGAGTACGGGGCCATCTGCGGCTGGGTGTGCCGGCCGAGGGTGTGCCGGCCGCCGCGGGTCGGATCGGCGGTGACCACGATGTTCACCGGCGTGTCGAGGATGGCCTCGATCTTCATTTCCTTGAACTGCTTCGCCCGGCCCTTGGGCAGCGACTTGGCGTACGCCTCGCGCTGGCGCTCGGCGAGCTCGTGCATGGTGCGCCGGGTTTCGGCGGACCGGATGACCACGAAGTCCCAGGGCTGGGAGTGGCCGACGCTGGGGGCGGTGTGAGCGGCTTCGAGGACGCGCAGCAGCACCTCGTGCGGGATGGGGTCGGTGCGGAAGCCGTTGCGGATGTCGCGCCGCTCGCGCATGACGCGGAGTACGGCTTCCCGCTCGGCGTCGGCGTAGCCGGGGGCGGGCTCGCCCGCCTGGGGCTGGGGCGCCTCCTCGGCCGGGGCGGGCTGGGCGGCCGGCTGCGGTTCCGGCTCGGCTTCGGCGGCGGGCGTCAGGTAGGGGTCGGGCCCAAGGAGCTCGACGGCCTCGACCTCCTCGACGCTCTCGACGGCCTGCACGGTCTCAACGGTCTCGATGACCTCGACGGCCTCGACTGTCTCGATGACCTCGGCGGTCTCGACGGCCTCGGCGGGCTCGGGCTGGGCCGGCTCCGGCTCCGGAACGACCGGGGCCGCCGGCGCTTCGGGTACCTCGGCCACGACAGGGGCGGGGGCGGCCGGCTGCTCCTCCGGTGCGGCCACGGACTCGGGCTCGGCCGGGGCGTCCGTGAGGTCCAGTGCGGGGGGTTCCTCGTCCCCGGCCTCGGGCTCCGTCTCGGCCACGGCCTCCGCCGGCTCCGGGACCTCGGCAACCGGCTCCGAGGCCGCCACCGGCTCCGGGCCCGGCTCGGGCATGGCCGGCAGGGGCTCGGGGGCGATGTCCGTGGGGAGCAGGCCGCCGGCTTCGGCGGGGGGCTCGGCGGCCATCTGCCCGGCCGGCACGGCCGAGCTCAGCAGGCCGCCGGCCTCGGGGGCCGGCTGCGGAGCCACGGCCGGCTCGGCGGGTTCGGCCGGCTCGGCGGGCGGCTCCGGCTGGACCTCGGCGGCCGGGTGGGACTCCGCCAACAGCGGCTCGGGGGCCTGCACCACCGTTTCTACAGGGGCCGCCACCGGCTGCACCGCGGGCTCGGCCACAGGCAGAACCTCAGGCTCCACCGACGGCTGTACTGCCAGCCAGGGCGTGCCCGTCTGAACCGGGATGTCCAGGTACTCGGGGCCGGGCTGCACCTGCGGCTGCGGCGCGACCGGCGCCGGAGCCTGCACGGGGACCTGGGCCGGAGCGGCCACGGGGGCCGGAGCCGGGACCTGGGCCGGGACCTGGGCCGGGCCGCGGTCGGCGAGGGACCGTACGACTCCGCCGGTGGCATCCGGGACCGGCGGACCCATGTGCAGCGGACGCCGGGCCGGCGGAACCGCCCCGGGCACCGGCGCGACGGGCGGCGGCACCCGCAGGCCGCTGAGGTCGATGGAGCCGGAGTCCCGGCCGCCCGCCTCGTGCGCGCCGTCCGCGTAGGGAGCCTCCGCGTACCCGGATTCGGCGTACGGGGCTTCCGCGTACGGAGTTTCTGCGTACGGAGTTTCGACGTAAGGGGTTTCGACATACCCCTCGACCGGGTAAGCCGGAACCGGCGGTACCACCTGCGGGTCGCTCCACGAGCCCTGACCGCTGGGCATCAGCAGCAGCTCGTCCTCGTCCTCGCCGGGGTTGTCCGCAAGGTCCTGGAAGGCGTAGGCGCCCGGCGCCGGGACCGGCGCGGGGATGCCCTGCTGCTCCGCCATGCCCGCGTTGTCCGGAAGGCCCTCGCCCGGAACCTGGCCGGTGTCGGTCATGCGTACCCCTCGCCCATCGGTTGTGCTTCGTCCGTCGCCCGGAGCCCGTAGGACAGGCCAGGACCGGCGAGTCGAACGAGCGCGGTCGCCGTGCGGCACGAACACCTCACGTACCCCGCCGCCGACAACCACTAAGCATTGTCGCGCTCGTTCGCCACCGTGGCGGCCATTACCGCCCCGGTCCGCTGTGGACTGCGCCACGTCGCGCGTCCTCCGGTACCGCCGTAGCCCAAAAGTCCTGAAGGTCCTGGGCAGTACGACGATCGGCCAGCCTACCCGGGCGGGGCGGCTAGCGGGGCACGGGGCGGGCGGCGGCGAGCAGGAAGACGACCGACCGGTCCTGTTCTGCCCAGGTCGCGGTGTCCAGGCCGAGGGACTGGAGGAGGGCGCATTCGACGTCGTACCCGCGTCCGTTCAGGGCACGTCCGATGGCCTCGGCCTCGTCGCGGGTGGAGGCGTGGGTGACGATCCGTTCGGGACGGCGGTCGGCGCAGGCCTCGACCACCGGGGCGCCCCCGCCGCCGATGCGGACGACATCGGGTTCGGGCAGGGACTCGAGGACGTGCGGGGCGGTGCCGTGGACGGCCTGGAGCTGTACTCCGCGCTTGCGGGCGGCGGCAGTTGTGCGTTCGCAAGCGTCCCCGTCGGCGTCCACGGCGATGACGGCGGCACCGAAGGCGGCAGCGTCCACGGCGAGGGCGCCGGAGCCGGAGCCGATGTCCCACAGCAGGTCGCCGGGGCGCGGGCCGAGGCGGGCGAGCTGGGCGGCGCGCAGCTGGGCGGAACCGCCCTCGGTGGCGTCCGGCTCGGGCCGGGCCCAGCCCCGGGGGGCGTCGGCGGCGGGGTGGCCGAGGAGCCAGCCGGCTTCGGTGGCGACCTGTCCGGCGCCTCCGATGACGATGACGACGTTGGGGTCGCGCCAGTTGTGGTCGGCGGCCTTGTCCGAGGTGAGAACGGTCACCTGTTCGTTGTCGGTGCCGAGCTCCTCGCAGATGACGAAGGTGCGGTGGACCCCGTCGAGGAGCAGTGCGAGTTCGGCGGGCCCGGCTCCGGGCGAGGTGAGGACGGCGACCTTGGCGTTCGCGCGGCAGACGTTGACGGCGCGGCGCAGGGTGCGGCGCTGGGCGACGACGACCTGGGCGTCGTCCCAGGGCATGCCGGCCCGGGCGAAGGCGGCGGCGACGGAGGAGACGGCGGGGACGACTTCCACTTCGAGGCCGTGTTCGGGCGCGCGGAGGGTGCGTACGACGCCGAAGAAGCCGGGGTCGCCGTCGGCAAGGACGACGGCGGTGCCGCGGTGTCCGGCGATGCGGCGGGCGGCGAGGCCGATGCTGCCGAGGCGGATCCTTTCGGCGGCGGGCGGGATCTCGGGGAGTGCGAGGTGGTGGGCGGCGCCGGCCACCAGGGTGGCGGCGGAGAGCGCGGACCTGGCGGCAGCGGTGAGGGGCGATCCGTCCCAGCCGATCACCGTGACCCGGTCGGCCATCGTCGTCAGTCTCCTGATCCTGGGGGTGGGGGGAGGAGGCGTGGGCAAGTGAGACTACCCGGTCATCGGTTCAGTTCCAGTCGGTGGATACGGCGTAGCCTCCGGCTTCGGCCATCTGGCCGCCGTAGCCGTCCCCGTATCCGTCGCCGTACTCGTCGAGCCCTTCGAGGTCCTCGGGGACCAGGCTCCAGACGATCAGGTCGGTGCGGGTCTCGGCCCACTGGCCGTCCTCTGCCTGGGTGCGCACTATCCAGGCGTTGCGCAGGACGCCTTCACTGATGCAACCGATCTTCTGGGCCACCTGCTGGGAGGCGGTGTTGTCGGCGGCGGTGCGCAGTTCGAGGCGTTCGAAGCCCTGGTCGCGGAAGAGCCACTGGGCGACGGCGAGGACGGACTCGCTGGCGTAGCCCTCGCCCCGGGCCCAGGGGGCGGTGACGTAGCCGACCTCGGTGGCGCGGGTGCGCCAGTTGGTGTTCTGCAGGTGGACCACCCCGACCAGGCGCTGGGTGAGGAACTCGGTGACGGCGAAGACGATGCCGCGGCCCTCGGCGCGTTCGGCGTGGGCCTGGCGGGTGGCCCAGCGGTAGGCGTCGGCGTGGGTGTAGGGGTGCGGCACGGAGGTCCAGGCCGTGATGAGTTCGTCGTTCATCATCTCGGCGAGCGCGGCGACATCGGCTTCCTCGAAGGGGCGCAGCACCAGCCGGTCCGTGCTGATGGAGACGTCCGGGAAGGTGGTAGTCATGCGCAGCTCCATGCCTGAGACGGTGGTGCGGGACCGTTTGTGCGGGCCGTAGAGCCACAGCATGCAGCATCGGCGCTCGGATGTGCATGGCCGGGCCCCGCGCCCCCGTTGCGGGGATGCGGGGCCGGTGCCGTGCGGGTGCCCTGGGGGTGTCGTGCGTGTGTCCCGGAGGGCCCCGGAATGTGTCAGGACTGGGACTGCGGGGCGCCGAAGGCCGCGGCGACCGAGCCGTCGTACTTGTCCTCGATGAACTTCTTGACCTCGGGCGAGTTCAGGAGCTTGGCGAGCTTCTGGATCCGCGGGTCGTTCTCGTTGCCCTTCTTCACGGCGAGGAAGTTGGCGTACGGGTTGCCCTCGGCCTTCTCCAGGGCCAGGGCCTGCTCCTTGGGCTTGAGGTCGGCCTCGATGGCGTAGTTGCCGTTGATCACGGCGGCGTCGACCTCGCCGAGGGCGCGCGGCAGCGTGGCGGCCTCCAGCTCCTTGAACTTCAGGCCCTTGGCGTCGGTGATGTCGGAGAGCTTGGCGGTGGAGCCGACGCCTTCCTTGAGGGTGATCAGGCCGTTGGCGGCGAGGAGGTGGAGGGCGCGGCCCTCGTTGGTGTTGTCGTTCGGGACGGCGATGGTCTGGCCGGACTTGATGTCGGTCAGGGCCTTGGCCTTCTTGGAGTAGAGGCCGAGGGGCTCCAGGTGCACGTTGACGACCGGAACGATGGTGGTGCCGTTCTTGGCGTTGAAGTCGTCGAGGTACGGCTTGTGCTGGAAGTAGTTCGCGTCGACCTGGCCGTCCTGGGTGGCCTTGTTCGGCAGGACGTAGTCGGTGAACTCCTTCACGTCCAGCTTGAGGCCTTCCTTCGCCGCCAGGTTGTCCTTGACGAACTTCAGGACGTCGGCGTGCGGGGTCGGGGAGGCCGCGACGACGAGGGCCGCGTTGGTGTCGGTGCCGCCGGCCTTCTTGGCGGCCGGGTCCGAGGAGCTGCCGCAGGCGGTGAGGCCCAGGGCGAGCGCGGCGGTGGCGGCGGCGACAGCGGTGACCTTGGTGTTCTTGCGCACGAAGAGTGCCTCTTTCTTGGTGGTGCGGACATTGCCCGAGCACGACAAGTGCGGGCTTTGGGGGTGGAAAGTCCGGGGGTGGCGGGTCAGGCGGTCCGGCCGCGGCGGGCGAGCAGGCGTACGGCGCCGTCGCCGAGCAGCTGGATGGCGGTCACGATCACGATCAGCAGGGCGACGGTGGCGAGCATGAAGTCGCCTTCGAAGCGCTGGTAGCCGTAGGTGATCGCGAGGCTGCCGAGGCCTTCGCCGCCGACGGCTCCGGCGAGTGCCGAGTAGCCGATGAGCGCGATGACGGTGGTGGTGAGACCGGAGATCAGGGAGGGCAGTGCCTGGGGCAGCAGGACCTTCCACACGATGGTGGGGATGCCGCCGCCCATGGACTGGACGGCCTCGACGAGGCCGTGGTCGACCTCCCGGACCGCCGTCTCGACCAGGCGGGCGAAGAAGGGGATGGCGCCGATGGAGAGCGGCACGATCATCGCGGTGGGGCCGATGTAGGTGGGGACGCCGGTGAAGACGCCGATCACCCACTTGGTGACGGGGATCAGCCAGATCAGCAGAATGATGAACGGCATCGAGCGGCCGATGTTCACGACCACACCGAGAACTCGGTTGAAGGGACGGTTCTGCAGCAGCCCGCCCTTGTCGGTCAGGACCAGCAGGACACCGAGCGGGAGGCCGCCGAGGACGGTGACCACGGTGGCCCACAGGACCATGTAGAGGGTGTCGTAGGTGCCCTGGCTGAGCAGGGGCTGCATCTCGGACCAGGTCACTGGGCACCATCCTTGACGAGCTCGGCCAGCTCGGTGTCTGCGTCGTCGATGTCGATGACGTCGACCTGGAGGCCCTGCTCGCGCAGGAAGCCGACGGGCACCACGTTGTCCTCGTAGCGGCCGGGGAGCTCGATGCGCATCCGGCCGATCTGCTTGCCGCCGACGGTGTCCATGGCCGCGCCCAGGATCGAGATGTCGATGTTGTAGGTGCGGGCCAGCTGGGAGATGACCGGCTGGGTGGCGGTCTCGCCGTGGAAGGTCACGTCGATGACGGTCTGCTCGGCGGTGGTCGCGGAGCCGGTCAGCGGGAAGAGTTCGGCGGCGAGCTCGGAGCCGGGGGTGGCGAGCAGCTCGGAGACGGTGCCGGATTCCACGACCCGCCCCTTCTTCATGAGGGCCGCGGAGTCGCAGATGGTCTTGACGACGTCCATCTCGTGCGTGATGAGCAGGACGGTCAGGCCGAGCTGCCGGTTGAGGTCGCGCAGCAGCGTCAGGATGGAGCGGGTGGTCTCGGGGTCCAGGGCGCTGGTGGCCTCGTCGGAGAGGAGCACCTTGGGTTCGCCGGCCAGGGCACGGGCGATGCCGACGCGCTGCTTCTGGCCGCCGGAGAGCTGGCCGGGGTAGGCCTTGGCCTTGTCGGCGAGGCCGACGAGGTCGAGGAGTTCCTGCGCCTTGCGGGAGCGCTCGCGGCCGGAGACCCCGAGGATCTCCAGGGGCAGCTCGATGTTGTCCTGGACGGTGCGCGAGGACAGCAGGTTGAAGTGCTGGAAGACCATGCCGATACGGCTGCGGGCCTCGCGGAGCTCCCGGCCGGCCCGACGGCCGCTGCCGGCCAGTGCGGTGAGGTCGACCCCGTCCACGGTGACGGTGCCGGAGGTGGGGCGTTCCAGCAGGTTCACGCACCGGATGAGCGAGGACTTGCCGGCGCCGCTCTGGCCGATGACTCCGTAGACCTCGCCCTCACGGACGTGGAGGTCCACGCCGTCCAGGGCGGTGACCTCGCGGCCACGGGACTGGTAGACCTTCGTGAGGCCCGATGTGGTGATCACAGGAATTCCGTCGCTGTCGAGTGCGCGGCGCGGCAGGCGGCCGGCACGGAACAAAACATCTGGGGGAACGCAGGCAGGAGCGGTCCGGGACGCGGACGGGCTCGGCCGAGGGTCTCGCTTCGGGGCGCGAGGCCAAGTGGGAGAAGGGGGCCCTCAGAAGGCGCACATTCGACACATACAACGAGCACCGGGCGTCATCATCGCCTCGGTCGCAAGGGTGCGGCTGCTCGTCGTGGTCATGGGCCCCAGTAAAGCAGAAGCACTCGCTCACCGATCAACGATGTCCGCTATACGGACGGATTGTGGCCGCATAGCGGACATCGGGGACGAGGCCGGCCGCCCGCCCGAGGACCGGACCCTCCCCCGTGACCTGCACGGATACCGCCGAAGGATCCCGTACCCCGCACTCCGCGACCGACCCGCCGACGGGATGCCATGTGGTCAAGACCACGCTCCCGCCGACCGGCGGCGAGGGGCGCGGCAAGGGGCGCGCGCATCGGGTTTTTCGCCCCGTAATACCCTCGCTGCATGCTCGACGCCCTGACCCTCGCCATCGGCGTGGCCTCACTCGCCCTCGCCGGCTGGTGCGGATTCGCCGCCTACCGGGACCAGCCGACCAAGGACTGGCACTTCATCGGCATGGCCGTGGTGACCCTGCTGGTGCTGGTGCAGCTGGTGATCGGGCTGGTGCGGCTGGCACAGGGCGAGAAGCCCGCCGACGGCGGCGTGATCTTCACGGCCTATCTGCTGGGCGCCTTCGCGGCGGTCCCGGCCGCCGGGATGCTCAGCCTGAGCGAGCGGACCAAGTGGGGCTCGGTGACGGTGGCCGCGGGCGCCGTCGTCCTCGCCGTCCTCGAAGTACGGCTCCACGACATCTGGGGAGGCACCGGTGCCTGAGGCGGAGGCGGACGCGAAGGTGGACGCGAAGGTGGAGCGCGCGCGGCTGGTGTCCGGGCCCGGGCTGCTGCTGGTCTGGCTGTACGGGGTGATGGTGGTGGGCGCGGTCTCGCGCTCGATCTACCAGATCTCCACCGAGTTCGACCGGGCGCCGCTGGCCTACGCCCTGTCCGCCGTGGCGGCGCTGGTCTACGCCTTCATCACGTACTCGCTGGTGCGCGGCGGGGAGAAGGCCCGCCGGGCGGCGCTGGTGTGCTGCGCCGCCGAGCTGGCCGGCGTCCTCGCCGTGGGGACCTGGACCCTGGTCCGGCCGAATGCCTTCCCGGACGCGACCGTGTGGTCGGAGTTCGGGATGGGCTACCTGTTCATCCCGGTGATCCTGCCGGTCACCGGGATGATGTGGCTCAGGAAGTCCCGCGCGGCGGAACCTACGCGCTGACCGCGTAGTCGGTGGGCAGGCCCGCGTCCTTCTCCAGGATGACGAGTTCCACGCCGTCCGAGGCGGTGCGACCGCCGACCGCGACGTAGCCCGCCTTCCGGTAGAGCCTCAGGTTGGACTCGCTCTTGCGGCCGGTGTGCAGCCGGTAGCGGGTGGTCTCGGAGCGGCCGGCCAGCTCCTGCTCCACGGCGCGCAGCAGCCGGGCGCCCAGGCCGTGGCCCTGCAGCCGCGGGTGGACGCAGAGCTTGGCGATCTTGCCGGTGCCGTCCTCGTCGGTGGAGCCGCGGACGGTGCCGACGACCTCCTCGCCGAGCCGGGCCACCAGTACCGTGTCCGCCGCGAGCTCCGCCTTGAGGGAGTCCAGGGACTGGGTGAGGGGCTGGATGCGGTAGTTGCCGTACAGCTCGGCCTCGCTCTGGAAGGCGAGGTACTGGAGCTTGAAGATCTGCTCCGCGTCGTCCTCGGCCGCCGCCGAAATGGTCACGCTCATGCCCATGTGCGCATGCCTCCTGCTCACCCGGTAGCCCTGTGGTCTACCGCTCCCTTCCCCGCAGGCCGGGAGCCGCAACCTCTACGGCCAGCATTCTGCGCAGACATCCCAGGCAACGGGAACGTATGGGCCCCAAACTTCCTTGTGAGATACCCAACTCTCCTGCGATTTCACGGTAGGTGAGGTCTCTGGGCGAAAGAAGTGCTCCCATCAGCTGTGGGCAGCGTCCGGGCAATCGGGCGACCGCCGATCGGAGGGCGCGGAGCTGTTCCCGGTCGAGCAGCCGCTGTTCGAACCCCGGCCCCTCGGGCTGGGCGCCGCCGACGAGGTCGGGCCGGTGTCCGTACGGGACCTCGCGGCGGGTCCGCCGCCGGGCCCGGCGGGCCTCGGCGCGGACGGCGCGGCGCAGCCAGCGGGCGGGCTCCACCGGCCGGACCGGGCCGCATTCCAGCAGCCGTACCCAGACGGCCTGTTCGAGATCGGCCGGCTCCACGCCGGCGGCCGGGGCCTCCGCGGCTGCCTCCGCGGAGAGCAGCGGCCCGAGTTCGTTCACGAGGTCCATGCCGGGCGGGACGCGGCGGTCGCGGCCGGCGGTTTCCCGCCCGGCCGCGACCCACCCGAACGGGAGGCTCCAGTTAGCGGTTGAGGGGGCGGCGGCCGGGGCGGAAGTCCTCGGCGGCGAGCAGTCCGGTGTCCGGGTTGTCGGTGAAGATCCCGTCGATGCCCTGTTCGAAGTAGCGGCGGTAGGCGCCGAAGACATCCCCGTAGGCGGCCGGGTCGGTGCCCTTGCGGTAGTCGGCGGGCAGGAAGCTGTTCTCGTTGCGCGCGGTCCAGGGGTGCAGGACCAGCCCGCGGGCGTGGGCGTCGCGGACGAGGGTGGTCGGCTCGCCCAGCTTGCCGCTCGCGTCCCTCGGGATGACCAGGTCGAGGGTGGGGCCGAGGCCCTGGGCGAACCCGGAGATCCACTTCAGGCCCTCGGGGGTGACCAGGTCGGCCACCGTGCGCGGGTCGCCGGCCTGGACGAAGTCCCAGGGGCGGGTGTGCGCGGCGGCCAGCAGCACCACCCGGGGCGAGGAGACCAGCCGGGCGAGGCGCTGCATGCTGGACGGCTCGAAGGACTGCAGGAACACGGCCGAATCCCGGCGGTCCCGCCCGTAGCGGCGCAGCAGCTTGGCGAGCGGCTCCTCCAGGCCGAGGCCGAGGGACCGGAAGTAGCTGGGGTGCTTGGTCTCCACGTGCAGCCAGACCCGCTTGCCGCGCCGGCGGCCCTCGCGGTCGGCCCAGCGCAGCACCTCCTCGAAGGTGGGCACGGCCCACCGGCCGTCGTAGAGGGTGTTGCGCGGGCGGACGGCGGGGATGCGTTCCTTGGCGCGCAGGGTCTTCAGCTCGGCCAGGGTGAAGTCCTCGGTGAACCAGCCGGTCACCGCGACCCCGTCCACGGACTTGGTGGTCCGGCGGGAGGCGAACTCGGGGTGGTCGGCGACATCCGTGGTGCCGCCGATCTCGTTCTCGTGCCGGCACACCAGGTGGCCGTCCCGGGTGGGCACCAGGTCCTGCTCCACCACGTCGGCGCCGAGGTCGAGGGCCAGCTGATAGGAGCCGAGGGTGTGCTCGGGCCGGTAGCCGCTGGCACCCCGGTGCCCGATGACCGTGGGGTACGGGAGCTCCCGGTAGCCGCCTTCGCCGTGCCGGCTCTCCGTCCCGTCGCCGGCCGCGGCGGCGGGAGCCGCCCCCATGCCGAGCGCGCTGCCGCCGGCCGCGAGCACCGCCGCCCCCAGTACCGTCCGCCGCGCTGCGCCGCCCTGTGTCATGAGCACGTCTCCCCATCGTCGGTAGCCCCTGATCGGCGCAGCGATGGTAGGCATTGGCGGGTGTCCACAGGGCCATCTGCGCCGGAACATGGCGGAAACCTGTGTCAACACGCGGTATCCATCCCGTGAACCCGATGTGCACGGGGCCGTGACCCGCGAGTATCGTCCACATCTGCACTGCCGCGGCGGTGCGCACCCGCTTGTCGACGCCGGAGGGCTCACGTTGTTCCGTACCGCGCTCATCAAAGCCACTGTCGGACCCGTCATGCGCATGCTGTTCCGCACCCGCGTGGAGGGAGTGGAGAACATCCCGGGCAACGGTCCGGTGATCCTCGCGGGCAACCACCTCACCTTCATCGACTCCATGATCCTCCCGCTGGTGTGCGACCGGACGGTCCACTTCATCGGCAAGGACGAGTACGTGACGGGCAAGGGTCTCAAGGGCCGCGCGATGGCCTGGTTCTTCACCGGCTCCGGCATGATCCCGGTCGACCGGGACGGTGCGAACGGCGGGGTCGCGGCGCTGATGACCGGTCGCCGGGTGCTCGAGGAAGGCAAGATCTTCGGTATCTACCCGGAGGGCACCCGCTCCCCCGACGGCCGCCTGTACCGGGGCCGCACCGGCATCGCCCGGCTGACCCTGATGACCGGCGCGCCGGTGGTCCCGTTCGCGATGATCGGCACCGACAAGCTCCAGCCGGGCGGCAAGGGCATGCCCCGCCCCGGCCGGGTCACCGTCCGCTTCGGCGACGCGATGGAGTTCTCCCGCTACGAGGGCATGGACCGGGACCGCTATGTCCTGCGCGCGGTCACCGACTCGGTGATGGCCGAGGTCATGCGGCTCTCCGGTCAGGAGTACGTCGACATGTACGCGACCAAGGCGAAGGCGGCGGCGTAGCCCGCTACTGGCGTCGGAGCGACCGGCTGACACCCGCCGCGGTGGTGGTGGCCAGGATCCAGCCCGTCACGATCAGCAGGTACGAGAGCCACTGCTGCCCGCCGGCGGGCGCGAAGGCCTGTTCCTGGCCGAAGCCGATGATCGGCAGCATCAGGTCCAGGGTGTAGAAGACCGGGTTGAACTCGGGCGCCTCGCCCGGTTTCAGCGGGCGCGGGTGCTTCAGCGCGTACACGACCGAGCCGGTGAGCAGCAGTGCCGCCAGCCAGCCCGCGGCCCGCATCGGACGGTATCCGTAGCCGACGGTGGCGTCCTGGAGCAGTCCCCAGGCGCGGGTGAGCCGGGGCAGGGTGCGGCGGTGCCGCCGGAGCCGGGCGAGCTGGACGGTGCGGGCGGCGGCCTCGTCGCCCACGGTGCGGTAGGCGGCGGCCAGCTGCTCGTAGGCGTACGGAAGGTAGCCGTCCTCCTCCCGCTCCAGCAGCGGCAGCCGTTTCTCCGCGGGCAGGGTGGGGTGCAGCACCCGGTAGGTGAGCCCGTCCATGCGGACCACCGGAGGCCAGACGGCGGGCTCGGCGTAGAGCATGTCCAGCTGGCTGCGGCGCAGGTTGACGATGCCGTCGATGGCGGCGCACTTGCGGAGCCAGAACTCGCCGATGGTGGCGCTGCTGGCGCGCAGCGCCACATGGCCGGGGTTGGCCAGACGGGCACGGCCGAGGAAGAGCTGACCGGGGATGCGGGCTCCGGTGAGGTTGATCATGCCCTCGGCCTCCAGGCGGTTGCCGCGCAGGTCGGTGCCGACGGAGAGGGTCTCGGCGTGCAGGGCCACGCCGCCCGGGTCGATCAGCCGGGCCCGGTCCAGGTTGATCTGGCCGGCGACGGTGGCGCCGTTGATACGGAGCTGGCCGTGGACGGTGAGCTCGTTGGCGATGATGTCGGTGCCTATGTCGGCGTGGTTGAGCTGGAGCGGGGGCTCGTCGGCCTCGTCGGGGATGCTGCCGGGCCGGATCACCGCCCCCTGAAGGAAGAGGCCACCGGCGATCTTGGCTCCGGCCAGCCGGACGGGTCCGTTGATCCGGCAGCAGGAGAGCCGGAGCACCACCTCCACCCGCACCGTGGCGGCAGTGAGGCCGGGCAGGGTGGAGTCGCCGAGAACGACGGCGCGCAGCTGGGCGCCGTACATCATGGGCTTGCGCTCGAACCAGCAGGCACGCAGCCGGATGGGGTGGTCGACCACGGCGTACTTGAGGTCGAGCTTGCCGGTGATCCTGGCCCCGTACAGCTTGAGGCCGGGAACCTGCCCGTCCTCGGCGGGCCCGCTGACCAGCAGGGTGCGCAGCACCTCGGCGCGCACGGTGCGGTCGGCGCCCCAGGAGGCGCCGTCCTCGGAGCTCTCGTCGGGGCTCTGCCGGAAGTCGACGCCCTCGCCGCGCGGGAAGGCGTCCCACACGCGGCGCTCTGCCGGGGTCAGGTCGGTGATCTCCATCGCCGGGATGGTGTCGCGCCCGTGATCATGATGTCAACTCGGTTCGTGACAGCCTCCCCTGGCGGCGCGTCAGTGCTCGATGCCGTCCTGGAGCTTCTGGCCGCGCAGCAGGAACCAGGCGGCGGCTGCCGTGGCCAGCAGCACGGCCGCGCCGACTCCGGAGGCCATCCGGAGGCCGTCCACGAAGGCTTCCTGGGCGGCGGCGACCATGGTGTGCGCGGTCTGCGGGTCCACGGCCTTGGCCGCCTCGACGGCGCCGCCGAGGGATTCGTGCGCGGCGTCCGCGACCGCGGCCGGGACGTTCGCCGGGGCGGTGAACTCCTGGTAGACGCCGGTGACGATGGAGCCGAGCAGGGCGATGCCGAGGGCCGCACCGAGTTCGTACGCCGTCTCGGAGACGGCCGAGGCCGAACCCGCCTGCTCCTTGGGCACGCTGGAGAGGATCACATCGGCGGTGACGGTGAAGGAGAAGCCGGCGCCGAGGCCGACGACCAGCAGGGCGGCACCCAGCAGCGGGTAGCCGGTGTCCTGGTGGACCAGGGTGAGCACGCCGAGCGCGAGACCGATGGCCGCCAGGCCGCCGGCCACCACGCCGCGGACCGAGAACTTCCGGGCGTAGCTGCCCGCGACCAGACCGGTGACCACCGCGCCGATGGCGGCGGGCAGTTCGGCCAGGCCCGCCTCCAGCGGCTCCCGCCCCTGGACCAGCTGCAGGAACTGGGAGAGGAAGAACACCAGGCCGGAGAGGCCGAAGACGGTCAGCAGGTCGGCCAGTACGGCTCCGGAGAAGCCGCGGTGCCGGAAGAGCCGCATGTCGAGCAGCGGCGCGGTCAGGGTGAACTGGCGGCGGACGAAGGCGTAGAGGCTGGCGGCGCCGATGAGGGCGGCGGCCCACGCCTCCCCGGACGGGCCGTGGGTGGCGAGCTCCTTGACCGCGTAGACGATGCCGATGATGCCGACCAGTGAGAGGCCGACGCTGACCAGGTCCCAGGGGCCGGCGACCGGGTTCTTGGACTCCGGCAGCAGCTTGATGCCGACGAGCACCAGGACCAGCATCACGGGGAGGTTGATGAGGAAGACCGAGCCCCAGTAGAAGTGCTGGAGCAGGGCTCCGCCGACGACCGGGCCGATGGCGGCGCCGGCCGAGGCGGTGGCGCCCCAGATGCCGATGGCGAGGCTGCGCTCCCGGGGGTCGTGGAAGATGTTCCGGATCAGCGCCAGGGTGGACGGCATCAGGGTGGCACCGGCCACGCCGAGCAGCGCCCGGGCGACGATCATCATCTCGGGGCTGGTGGCGTACGCGTTCAGGACGGAGACCGCGCCGAAGGCGGTGGCGCCTATGAGCAGCAGCTTCTTGCGGCCGATCCGGTCGCCGAGGGAGCCCATGGAGACGAGCAGGCCGGCGATGACGAAGGAGTAGATGTCGCCGATCCACAGCAGCTGGGTGCCGGACGGCTGAAGGTCCTCGGAGAGGGCGGGGGTGGCCAGACCGAGCACGGTGGCGTCCACCGCGACCAGCAGGACGGCCAGGACGAGCACGGAGAGCGCAAGCCAGCGCCCCGGGCTCTTCCCCTCCGTCCCGGTCGTGCCGGTCGCGCCGGTCAGACCGGTCAGCCGCTGGGGCGTGCTCATTTCTCCACACTCCGTCGTGCGCCACCGAGCAGCAGCTCGATGATCATGTATTGGAAGTCCTTGGCAGCGACCCGGCCGTCCATGACGGCCCAGGCGCAGGTGCCGATGAGGCCGTAGAGGGCCTCGGTGAGCCAGGCGGGGCTGAGGTCGATCCGGATGTCGCCCTCCTGCTGTCCGCGCTTGAAGAGCGCGCTGACGCGGGCGTCGAGCCGGGACCAGCCCTCGTTGACCTGATCGCCCTCGAACAGCTGGTTCTCGGTGACGAGGAAGGCCAGCAGCTCGGCGTTGGGCTCGGATGCGGCGACGAGGCGGCGCAGCGCGTCGACCGCGCTGCCCTCGTCGAGTCGGGCCTGGTCGAAGGCCACCTCGAACTCCCGGATCCCGAGATCTTCGAGGGCGCGTACGAGCGCGTCCCGTCCGGCGAAGTGCCGGTGCAGGGTCGCGCGGCCGATGCCGGCGGCTTTCGCCACCTCGTCCATCGTGGCGGTCGACTTACGGGAGAGCAGGGCCGCGGCAGCCCGCAGCACGTGGTCACGATCCATGGCCATGAGACAACCATACCTCAAATGAGACACCGATGTCTCACAATGGAGGGGGCAGGATTGCGCGCGGACCGGCCGGGGCATGACCTGCCCGCCGAGTCACCGAGCACCGGGGGGATACCGTGCACGTGCGCATCTCGATGGAACGACCCGAGGAATCCGCCGCGATCAAGTCGCTCTACCAATGGCTGGCCAAGGACCCGGACGTCGCCAGGACGGCGGAGCTCTCCCTCACCACACAAGCCCCGGAGCCGGGCTCCATGGGATGGGACATGGACACCATCAACGTGGTGCTGTCGAACTCCCTGGCCGGCCTGAACGCCGTGCTCGCCGCCGTCACCGTCTGGCGGCAGAACCGCCCCACCGGCTCCGGCGGGGTCCGGGTGGACACCGTCGAGGATCCGCCCAACCCCGCCGGTGACTCCGGAGGGGACGACCGGGACCGCGGATGACCGAGCTCAGACTGGCCGACCCGGCCGCATCGCGGGCCGTACTCGCCGGGGTCTGGAACTACGAGCACCTGGTCCCCCTGCCGGCGGTCGCCCGCAATGTGGCCGGGCTGACCGATGCCCTGGCGGACCCCCGGATCTGGGGTCTGCCGCGGAAGCACATCACCGTGGTCGAGCCCGGGGACGTCCAGGGCTCCTTCATCCGCACCATCGGAACCGCCGCCCAAGAGGCCACCGACACCCTGCTGGTGTACTTCGCCGGCCACGGGATCCCCGACGACTTCTCCGACGAGCTCTACCTCGGCCTGCCTGGAACCGTGCGGGACGAACTGGACACGGCCCTGCGCTACGAGTTCATCAGCCGGCGGCTGCGGCCGGGCGCGGCCAAGGCCCGGCACGTGGTCGTCATCCTCGACTGCTGCTTCAGCGGCCTCGCGGTCAACGCCAAGATGTCGCCCGGGCAGCGCCTGGCCGACCTGGCGGCGATCTCCAGCAGGACCGTGTTCACCGCCTCCGCGGAGACCAAGGTGGCCATGGCCCCCGTGGGCGCCGCCTACACCGCCTTCACGGGGGTGCTGCTCGACCTGCTCGACGACGGCATTCCGGGGGAACCCGAACTGCTCAGCATGCAGGCCCTGCACAACCATGCGTACGCGCGGCTGCGCGGGCAGCAGCCCGAGCTGGCCTCGCGCGGGGCGGGCAGCCTGGTGTGCATCGCCCGGAACACCAACCCGGGACCGGCCCCGTCCCCGTCGGCCCCGGCCTCGGTTCCGGTGTCGGTGCCCGCGCAGCCGAAGGAGTTGCCGGCCCGGATGCCCGTGCTGGTCAGGGAGCGCCTGCTCGCCCGCGAGCGCGGGATCGAGGACCTGGTGGTGCTCGGGCCGGACCGGAGCACCCCCTCCTGGATCACCAAGGAGATCCCCTGGCACGGGCTGAGTGCCGGCGAGGAGGTGCTCGCGGGCTGGCGGTGGAGCCGCATGGGGGTCTTCCGGCGCACCCGGCTCCTGTTCACCGGCAGGGGACTGCGCATCCGGCAGGGCGACTCCCGGATGATGTTCCCCTACACCGGCTTCGCGGACAGCACCTTCCGGATGCACGAGTGGACCGATCACGGCGTCAACGCGGAAGGCACCCCGCACATCACTCAGCACGCCCTGCTGATGATCTCCGGCCACGACCAGTCGTGGACCTCACCGGACCTCGGCGGCCGGCGGGCCACCGTGCACGGCCTGGCCACCGTCCTCCAGGAGATCCAGGCCCTCGTCACCGGTGCCGGCACCGGCCGCACCTCCTAGACGAGGGTGGCGGCCAAGAGCTCGGCGGTCTTCCTGACCAGGTCGTTGTCCCGGGGGCCGGTGGGCGAGCCGGGCTTGGTGGTCAGGACGGACATCACAAGTGGGGTGCCCTCCGGCGTCCAGACCACGCCCACGTCGTTGGCCACCCCGTACTCCTGACCGCCACCGGTCTTGTCCGCCAGGATCCAGTCCGCCGGGAGGCCGGCCTTGAACCGCTCGGTGTTGGTGGTGTTGGCGATCAGCCAGCCGGTCAGCAGCCGGCGGTCCCCGGCCGGGAGTACATCGCCGAGGATCAGGCGCGCATACGTCCTGCCGATGGCCCGGGGGCTGGTGGTGTCGGTCACCCGCCCCGGTTCCGCCGAGTTCAGCTCGGGTTCGTACCGGTCCAGCCGGGTGACCCGGTCCCCGATCGAGCGGCTGAAGCGGGTGATCGCCGTGGGGCCGCCCAGTTCCTCGAGGAGCAGGTTCGCCGCGGCGTTGTCGCTCTGGCTGACCGAGGCGGCGCACAGCGCCTCCACGGTCATCCCATTGGCCAGGTTGTGGTCCTTGCCGGTTTCCGGGCCGTACCCCGACTTGTCGACGTACGCCTTCGTGTACCGGATGCGCTTGGCGAGGAACTCGCCGTCCTCGTCGAGGTCCCTGAGCACGGCCGCGGCGGCCACGCCCTTGAAGACCGAGCACATCGGGAACAGCTCGTCCTCCCGGTAGGCCACCGTCCGGCCGGTGGCCAGGTTGCGGGCGTACACCCCGAGCCGCGCCGAGTGCTCCCGCTCCAGCTCCCGCAGCCGCCCGGACACCCGGTCTTCCGCGCCGGGCTCCACGGCGTACGCCGTACAGCCCGTGGCCAGACCGGCGGCCAGTGCTGCCCCCGTGCCGAGGGCGAGCACCGCGCGCCGGGACGGACGTGCCCCTGAGATCTCCACCGTCGTCTCCTCAAACATCCGAACGATCATGCCATGGTTCAACACGCTTCGTCCGGGTCTGACGGTTCCGCGGCGGCTGCCCGTTCTACTGCTTGTGCGTCGCCCAGGCGTGCTGGATGACCAGGTCCGCCTTCAGCTCGTTGAGCTGGAGCGCGACCGCCGAGGGGGCGGTGCCGCCCCGCCCGTTGCGGGAGGCGAGCGCGCCCGGCACGTTGAGGACCGTACGGACCTCCGGGGTGAGGTGCTCGGAGATCTTTGCGAACTGTTCGTCGGTGAGCTGGTCCAGCTCGATCCCGTCCGCCTCGCAGACCTTGACGCACTCGCCCGCGACCTCGTGCGCCACCCGGAAGGGCACGCCCTGCTTGACCAGCCATTCCGCGATGTCGGTGGCGAGGGAGAAGCCGGCCGGGGCGAGCTCCTCCATCCGCTCCCGGTTGACCGTGAGCGTGGCCATCATGCCGGTGAGGGCGGGCAGCAGGACCTCGAGGGTGTCGCAGGAGTCGAAGACCGGCTCCTTGTCCTCCTGGAGGTCCCGGTTGTAGGCCAGCGGCAGGGCCTTCAGGGTGGCGAGCAGGCCGGTCAGGTTGCCGATCAGGCGGCCCGACTTGCCGCGCGCCAGCTCCGCGATGTCCGGGTTCTTCTTCTGCGGCATGATCGAGGAGCCCGTGGAGAAGGCGTCGTGCAGGGTCACGAAGGAGAACTCCTTCGTGTTCCAGATGATGATCTCCTCGGCGATCCGGGACAGGTTGATCCCGATCATCGCGGTGATGAAGGCGAACTCGGCGACGAAGTCGCGGGAGGCCGTGCCGTCGATCGAGTTGCCCACCGAGCCGCGCTCGAAGCCGAGGTCGGCGGCGACCGCCTCCGGGTCCAGGCCCAGCGAGGAGCCGGCCAGGGCGCCCGAGCCGTACGGGGAGACCGCCGTCCGGGTGTCCCACTGGCGCAGCCGCTCCGCGTCCCGGGACAGCGACTGGACGTGCGCCAGGACGTGGTGCGCAAACAGCACCGGCTGGGCGTGCTGGAGGTGGGTCCGGCCGGGCATCGCCACGTCCGAGTGTGCCTCCGCCAGGCCCACCAGCGCGTCCTGGAGATCGGCGATCAGGCCGCCGACGATCCGGGCGTGGTCCCGCAGGTACATCCGGAACAGGGTGGCCACCTGGTCGTTGCGGGACCGGCCGGCCCGCAGCTTGCCGCCGAGGTCGGGGCCGAGCCGCTCCAGCAGGCCGCGCTCGAGCGCGGTGTGCACGTCCTCGTCGGCGATGGTGCCGGTGAAGGAGCCGTCGGCGACGGCCGCCTCCAACTCGTTCAGGCCCGCGATCATGCGGTCCAGCTCGTCGGCGGTGAGCAGCCCGGCCTTGTGCAGCACGCGGGCGTGGGCGCGGGAGCCGGCGATGTCGTACGGCGCCAGCCGCCAGTCGAAGTGGACCGACGCGGACAGCTTCGCGAGGGCCTCGGCCGGGCCGTCGGCGAACCGGCCGCCCCAGAGCCGGACGTCACCGTTGTTGCTGCTCACAGCTACTGCTCCTCAAGACTGCATGACTTTGGATGTGAAACCGCCTCCCCGCCGCGGAGGTAACGGGGAGGCGGTCCGTGGAACTTCGGTTGACGCCAGGGGTCAGGCCGGGTCAGGCCAGGTCGCGCTTGGCCGCGATCTTCGCAGAGAGGGCGAAGATGTCGATGAACCCCTGGGCCTTCGACTGGTCGAAGGTGTCGCCGGTGTCGTAGGTGGCGAGGTTGAAGTCGTACAGCGACTCCTCGGACTTCCGGCCGGTGACCACGGCCCGCCCGCCGTGCAGGGTCATCCGGATGTCGCCGGTGACGTGCTGGTTGGCCTCGTTGACGAAGCCGTCCAGGGCCCGCTTGAGCGGGGAGAACCACAGGCCGTCGTAGACGAGCTCGCTCCAGCGCTGCTCGACCTGCCGCTTGTAGCGGGCCAGCTCGCGCTCGACCGTGACGCTCTCCAGCTCGGAGTGGGCGGCGATCAGCGCCATCGCGCCCGGGGCCTCGTACACCTCGCGGGACTTGATGCCCACGAGCCGGTCCTCGACCATGTCGATCCGGCCGATGCCCTGTGCGCCGGCCCGCTCGTTGAGCTGCTGGATGGCCTGGAGCACGGTGACCGGCTTGCCGTCGATGGCGACGGGCACGCCCTCCTTGAAGGAGATGACGACCTCGTCGGCCTCCCGCGGGACCGCCGGGTTGGCGGTGTACTCGTAGATGTCCTCGATCGGGGCGTTCCAGATGTCCTCCAGGAAGCCCGTCTCGACGGCCCGCCCGAAGACGTTCTGGTCGATGGAGTACGGGGACTTCTTGGAGGTCGCGATCGGGAGCTGCTTCTCCTCGCAGAAGGCGATCGCCTTGTCCCGCGTCATGGCGTAGTCGCGGACCGGGGCGATGCACTTGAGGTCGGGGCCGAGGGCCTGGATGCCGGCCTCGAAGCGGACCTGGTCGTTGCCCTTGCCGGTGCAGCCATGGGCGACGATCGAGGCGTTGTGCTTCTTGGCGGCGGCGACCAGGTGCTTGACGATGGCCGGCCGGGAGAGGGCGGAAACCAGCGGGTAGCGGTCCATGTAGAGGGCGTTGGCCTTGATCGCCGGGAGGCAGTACTCGTTGGCGAACTCGTCCTTGGCATCCGCGACCTCGGCCTCGACCGCACCGCAGGCGAGCGCGCGCTTGCGGATGACGTCCAGGTCCTCGCCGCCCTGGCCGACGTCCACGGCAACGGCGATGACCTCGGCGCCCGTCTCCTCGGCGATCCAGCCGATGGCGACGGAGGTGTCCAGGCCGCCCGAGTAGGCGAGTACGACGCGCTCGGTCACGGGGTTCTCCTTACGGTGCAATCACTGTCAGGCATAACTATGCATGGCACCGCATGTTTCGTCAATCGACCGCCGGTGCAGGTGTCAGTGTCGGCTGCCAAGATCGCCGCATGGACCACGGAAACCCACTGCACGGCCTGGACGACCACCCCTGGCATGCCACCTCGCACGCCTACGGTCCGGCCGACGACCTGCCGGACCTGCTGCGCGCCCTCGCCTCCGGCGACCCGGACACCGTCGAAGCGGCCGTCTCCGAGCTGTACGGGAACGTCATCCACCAGGGCACCGTGTACGCGGCGAGCGTCGAGGCGGTGCCCTGGCTGGCCCGGCTGGCTGCGGCCGGTCATGCGGCCGGCGATCTGGTGCGGCTGCTCGGCGACCTCGCCGAGAGCGAGGACGAGCACGGGGTCGAGCCGCCCGGAGCCGTCCGGGCGGCCGTCGCGGCGCAGCTGCCCCTGTTGCTCCCGCTGCTCGACGCGGAGCAGGCCGACCTGCGCCAGAGCACGGCATGGACGGCCGGGCAGACGCGGGCCGGCGCATCGGCGGCTGACGCGCTGCGCAGCCGCTGGGAGCAGGAGAGCAGCGCACTCGTACGGGCCGAACTGCTCGGCGCGCTGGCCCGGTTGGACCCGGGGCCGGCCGCGGCCCTGGCCCGTACCGTGCTCGGGGCGGACCAGCCGGGCGAGCTGCGGATGGCGGCCGTGTTCGTGCTCCTGGACAGCGGGGCCCGATGGGACTCCGCCCTCCACGACACCGTGCTGGCACTGCTGCCGGGCGGCCCGTGGGTGGCCGACCGGTACGACCTCGACCGGCAGGAACCCCTGCACGCCCTCACCGAGGCCCTGCTGTACCGGGACACGGCCGAGGACCGGGAGGCGGCCCTGGCCCTGGTCGGGGCGGCCCTGGCCGACCCGCGGCCGGAGGTGCGGGCCGAGGGACTGTGGGCCGCCGACCACGCCTGCCACCTGTCGCGCAGCGCGCCGGAGCGGCTGGCGCCGGTCGTGGTGGAGCTGGCCGGGGATCCGGAGGCGGCGGGCGAAGTGCTGGGACTGGTACGGAAGCTGGGGCCGTGGGCCGGGGCTGCCGCGCCGGTGCTGGCCGCGGGGGCGGCGGCCGAGGACGGCGATCTCGGCGACCGGATGCTGGCCGCGCTGATCGCCGTGGACCCCGGGCAGGCGGCCCCGCTGCTGGCCCGCCGGTTCGAGCGCTCGCCCCGGGCGCTGGAGGCGGCGGCCGGGCTGGAGGCGCCCGAGGATGCCGTGTTCCCCTGCCACCCGGAGCTGCTGGACGCGGTCCGGGCGCGGCTGGCCGGCCCCGGCCTGTCCGGGAACGAGCCCTGGCGGCTGGCCCACCTGCTGCGGGGCTGGGGCCCCCGGGCGGCGGTTGCGCTGCCCGAGCTGTACGCGGCGCTGCCCGCGTTCCCCGGCGTGTTCGCCGGGGTGATCGAGGCCGTGTGCCCGGACGCGCCCGCGGCCCGCGCGGAGGCGGCCGACCGGCTGCGCGAGGCCGCCGCAACCGGCGACCCGGAGGGCCGGCTCGCGGCTGCCCGGGCGCTGCACGGCCTGACCGGGGAGCCGGGTCCGCTGCTCGCCGCGCTGGAGCTGCGGCTGGCCGGCGGGGCTCACGAGGTGGGGGCGGCGGCGGCCGTGGCCGGTGCGCTCGGCCCGGTGGCGGCGCCGCTGGTGCCCGCCTTGCGCGCCTGGCTCGACCGCTCCGAGCCGGCCGGCACCACGCCCGCGCTGGACGCGGACGCGGCGGCGGCCACCGCCCTGTGGCAGATCACCGGCGGGCCCGCCGAGGCGGAGGCGGTGGCGGTCCTGGACCGGGTGCTCGGAGCCGCGCGGGCACAGCCCTGGTTCTGCTGGACGGCCATCCGGGCGGCCCGCTGCGCGGCCACGATGGGCCCGGCCGCCCGGCCGCTGCGGGCCCGGTTCGAGGAGATGGCGGCCGATCCGGAGCAGGCCCCGGCCGCCGTCCTGGCCCTGCTGGCCACCGGATCGCCGGGGCTGGACCGCGCGGCGCTGGCCGAGGCGGTGCTGGCCGCGGCCGAGTGGGGCGGCGGCGAGGAGGCCTTGACGGCCCTGACCGCGCTCGGCCCGTCCCCGCAGCACCCGGAGCTGTTCCGCCGGCTGGCCGCCCTCGCGGACGGCGATCGCCGGGTCCCCCGCACCACCCTGGAACACCGCCTCATCCCCGCCGACGAACGCTTCCGCGCCCAGGCCCGAGCCTGCGCGGCCACCCTGGCCGCCTCTCCCGCCTGATCCCGCGCGCGGGATATCCGGAGGCGGCGCCGGGGGTCGCCTGGCTACCCTCACCGCAGGTCGGAACGAGAAACGGCCGGGGACGTGGGGGACGTGGGGACATGACGGACGGGAAGGTCCGGCTGGCGGGGCGGGAGGCGGCCGGGCGGCTGCTGGCCGGGGAGCCGGTGGAGCAGGTGCTGGACGTCACGGACCCGGCCGCCTGGATCGCGCTGGACGCCGGGGTGCGGGACCTGCCCTGGCAGTACGCCGACGGCCCGGCCGTGGGCGAGCGGCTGCGGGAGCGGCCGGAGACCGCGCTGTGCCACCCCGACGGCCGGGTCCGGCAGCGGGCCTTGGCCGCGGCGACGGCCGACCGGCGACTGCTGCCGCTGGCCGTCATCCGGTGCGCCGACTGGGCCGAGCCGGTACGGAACCGGGCCCGCCGGATCCTCCGGGCCGCGCTCCGCAGGGACCGCGTGGGCACCCTGAGGGCGCTGACCCCGCTGGTGCTGCGGCTCGGCGAGCGGGTGCAAGGGGTCTGGGCTCTCGACCTCTTCGAGCAGGACCTGCGGACGGCCCCGTACGAGCCGCTGGCCGCCCTGCGGAAAAGCTCCGATCGGCCGAGCCGGCGGTTCGCCGCCCGGATCACCCTGGAGCTGGAGCTGTTCGACGCACGCGGGGCGGCCCGGCAGGCCATTGCCGCAACCGACCCCGTGCTGCAACAGCTGTGGACGGATGCGGCGCTCGCCGCGATGGCCTCCGACGGGCCGGACGACCTGGCGGTCGACACCCTGCTCGCCGCCCGCTCGACGCGGCTGCGGGCCGCCGGGGTCACCGCCCTGCGCCGGGCCGGCCGGGCCGGCGAAGCCGCCGGGCACCTGCTCGACCCGGCGGCCTCCGTCCGGGCCTGCGCCCGCTGGCTGCTGCGCCAGGACGGCGGCGACCCGCGCGCCCGCTACCTGGACCTGCTCCCCCACCCGAGTGCCGTGCTCGGGCTCGCCGAATGCGAGCAGCGGGGGGACGCGGGCCTGCTCCGGGGACTGCTGACCCACCCCGAGGGGGAGGTCCGGGCCGCAGCCGTGACCGGGCTGCACCTGCTCGAGGCCGCGCTCCCGGCCGACGTACGGCCGCTGCTGGACGATCCGTCACCGGCGGTGGCCCGTGCGGCGGAACGGGCCCTGCGCCTCTGGGCCGACCGGCTGCCCGCCGGGGAACTGATGGCCCGGCTGGCCCCGGACCGGCCCGCCCACACCCGCCGCGCCGCGTTCCGGCTGCTCCGGGTGCAGGGCGGGATGCCCCGGCTCCGGGCCACCGTCCTGATGCTCGCGGATCCGGAGCCGCAGCTGCGCGGGCGGGCCGTCGCCGACCTGCGGTGCTGGGACTGGCAGTACAGCCTGCGGCACCAGGGCGGCGAGCTCCACGAGCTCGCCGACCTGCTGCGCCGGTCCGCCCCCGCGTTCGACGCGTACGAGTTGGGGCTGCGGCGGAGTCGGCTGGGTCTCGCGGGGTGAAGAACGGCCTGGCTGCGCTGTCGCCGCCCCCTCCCCCGCGTACCGTCTGACAGGTGATCAGAACGGCTCTCGCCCTCGGCCTCGTCCTCGTCACCGCACTGCTGCCCGCGCCGGACGGGCCGCCCACAACGCCGGCGGCGCCAGCAACGCCCGCAGCAGCGCCGGCCGCCCCGCCGCTGCCCGCCCGGCTGGCCGACACCGGCGGCGGCAGCCAGCTGATCGTCGCGGTCGCGCCTGCCGCCGGGTCCACCACCGGGCGGGTGACCTGGTGGGACCGGTGGGCCGGCCACTGGGTCGAGCGGGGCAGCGCGGAGGCCCGGTTCGGGACGAACGGGCTGACCGACGGCACCACCCGGCAGCAGGGCACCAGCACCACCCCGACCGGCCTGTACGACCTGCCGTACGCGTTCGGCATCCGGCCGGCCCCGGCCGGGACGGCGTACGACTACCGGCCGGTGGGGCCGGATTCCTGGTGGTGCCAGGACAACCGCTCGACCGCCTACAACCGCTGGGCCGAGCCGCTCCCGGCGGACTGCGCGCCCGGCGACGCCGA
The DNA here is from genome assembly GCF_040296685.1 of Streptomyces sp. NPDC002054. NCBI lineage: Bacteria > Bacillati > Actinomycetota > Actinomycetes > Kitasatosporales > Streptomycetaceae > Streptomyces > Streptomyces sp. NPDC002054. Next base: position 15,772 of record NZ_JBEOXT010000013.1, on the reverse strand, counting down.
GCATCTGGTGACGTACCCGGAGCAGTACGCGTACGCCCTGGTCATCGGGTTCAACTACGACCGGCCGGTCCGGGGCCGCGGTTCCGGAATCTTCCTGCACGTCCACGGGAAGGGCCCGACGGCCGGCTGTGTGTCGGTGTCGGAGCAGGCGATGCAGGAGATCCTGCGCTGGGCGGACCCCGAGCGGCACCCGCACATCGCGGTGGGCACCGAGTCCGGCCCGCTGGCGGTCACCCGCTACTGACCCGGACGGTCGTCCGGGCAGACTCTCCGGGCTTCGGTGTACAGCTCGCGCGCGGCGGTGCGGCGCTGCAGGGCCTCGGCCACGTCCCGGGAGGCCAGCAGCGCCCCCAGGGCCAGCAGGGTGACCGCGGCGGCGGTCCATTCCGCGGCGCTGCGCGGGCTGGAGCTCAGCACCCCGACGAACGCGAACATCCAGAACAGGACGAGGGCGAGTACCGCGGCCGGCACCCAGGTGGGGCGGCCCGGGCCGCTCGGCCTGCGGGGGCGGTGCTCATCGCGGCGGTCCCGCCACCAGCGGACGAGGACCACCCCGTACACGGCTGCCGTGACAGCCAACACCGGTTGTACCAGGGTGATTTGATTCACTCCCCGAGACTAGGGAGACCTCCGCCGCCCGCGGAAACGATTTTCTGCGGGCCGGCCGGGGCCGGCCACCCCCAGGGACACCAGGGGGGTGGCCGGGAAGCGTCAGGATTCCTTCTGGGCCAGCCGCAGCATGTGGTCCGCCAGGGCCTGCCCGCCCGCCGGGTCCCGGCTGATCAGCATCACCGTGTCGTCACCCGCGATCGTGCCGAGGATCGGGCGGAGTTCGGCCTGGTCGATGGCCGAGGCCAGAAACTGGGCCGCACCCGGCGGGGTGCGCAGGACCACGAGGTTCGCCGAGGCTTCCGCCGAGATCAGCAGCTCCCCGGAGAGGCGCCGCATGCGCTCCTCCTTGGCGGACTCGCCGAGCGGGGCCTGCGGGGTGCGGAAACCGCCCTCGCTCGGGACCGCATAGATCAGCTCGCCGCCGGTGTTGCGGATCTTCACCGCGCCCAGCTCGTCGAGGTCGCGGCTGAGCGTCGCCTGGGTGACGCTCAGCCCGTCGTCGGCGAGCAGCTTGGCCAGCTGGCTCTGCGAGCGGACCGGCTGCCGGTTGAGGATGTCCACGATCCGGCGGTGGCGGGCGGTACGGGTCTGCGGGACGGAAGGACCGGCCTGCTCGTTGTCCTGCGCCTGACTCATGGTCGTCTCATTCTCCGGATCGTCCGTCCCCGTTGGCCGCGTCGAGGATGCCGGGCAGGGCCCGGACGAACGCGTCCACCTCGGCCTCCGAGAGGACGAACGGAGGCATCAGCCGTACGACGTCGGGGGCGGGCGCGTTGACCAGGAAGCCGGCTTCCTGAGCCGCCTGCTGCACCTGCGGTGCGAGCGGCTCCGTCAGCACGATACCCAGCAGCAGGCCGGAGCCGCGGACGTGGGAGACCAGCGGGTGTCCGGAGGCGCCGCCGGCGCCCTCGATTCCGGAGCGCAGCCGCTCGCCCCGCTCCTTCACCCGGTCGAGGAGTCCCTCGGCGGCGATGGTGTCGAGGACGGCCAGTCCGGCGGCGCAGGCCACCGGGTTCCCGCCGAAGGTGGTGCCGTGCTGGCCGGGCTGGAGCAGGCCGGCCGTCTCGCCGAAGGCGGCGACGGCGCCGAGCGGCAGCCCGCCGCCCAGACCCTTCGCAAGCGTGACGAGGTCGGGCTCGACCCCCTCGTGGGCCTGGTACTCGAACCACTGGCCGCAGCGGCCGATGCCGGTCTGCACCTCGTCCAGGACGAGCAGGGTGCCGGTGGCCCGGGTGATCTCGCGGGCGGCCTTGAGGTAGCCGGCCGGCGGGACGACCACGCCGTTCTCGCCCTGGATGGGCTCGATGATCACCAGCGCGGTGTCCTCGGTGACGGCGGCGCGCAGGGCCTCCACATCGCCGTAGGGGACATGCGTGACCTCGCCGGGCAGCGGCCGGAAGGGCTCCTGCTTCTTCGGCTGGCCGGTGAGTGCGAGGGCGCCCATGGTGCGGCCGTGGAAGCCGCCGACGGTGGCCACCATATGGGTGCGCCCGGTCAGCCGGCCGATCTTGAAGGCGGCCTCGACGGCCTCGGCCCCGGAGTTGCAGAAGAAAATCCTGCCCTCGCGGCCGAAGAGCTGGAGCAGCCGCTCGCCGAGGGCGAGGACCGGCTCGGAGGCGTAGAGGTTGGAGATGTGCGCCAGGGTGGAGATCTGCCGCGACACGGCCTCCACGATCGCCGGGTGGGCGTGCCCGAGGGCGTTGACCGCGATCCCGCCGACGAAGTCGGTGTACTGCCTGCCGTCGGCGTCCCAGACCTGGGCGCCCGCACCGCGGACCAGGGCCACGGCCGGGGTGCCGTAGTTGTCGGTCAGCGTGCTCTGCCAGCGGGCGCCGAACGCCGCGTTGCCGCCGGTGCTGGTGCTGGTGCTGGTGCCGGTGCCGGTGCCGGTGCCGGTGCCGGTGCTGGTGGTGCCGCTCACCGGGCTCCCCCTTCGTGCTCGTCCGGCACGACCATCGTGCCGATGCCTTCGTCCGTGAAGATCTCCAGCAGGATGGAGTGCTGGACCCGCCCGTCGATCACTCTGGCGGTGTGGACGCCGTTGCGTACGGCGTGCAGGCAGCCCTCCATCTTCGGGACCATGCCGCTGGACAGCTCGGGCAGCAGCTTCTCCAGTTCGCTCGCGGTGAGCTGGCTGATGACCTCGTCGCTGTTGGGCCAGTCCGCGTAGAGGCCCTCGACGTCGGTGAGCACCATCAGGGTCTCGGCGCCGAGGGAGGCGGCAAGTGCGGCGGCGGCGGTGTCGGCGTTGACGTTGTAGACGTGCCCGTCGTCGGCGCTGCGCGCGATGGAGGAGATGACCGGGATCCGGCCGTCGTTCAGCAGGGCGACGATGGCCCCGGTGTCGATGGCGGTGATCTCACCGACCCGGCCGATGTCGACGGACTCGCCGCCGATCTGCGGCCGGTGCTGTACGGCGGAGATGGTGTGGGCGTCCTCGCCGGTCATGCCGACGGCGAGCGGGCCGTGCTGGTTGAGCAGCCCGACCAGTTCCCGCTGGACCTGCCCCGCCAAGACCATCCGTACGACGTCCATGGCTTCCGGGGTGGTGACGCGGAGGCCGGCCTTGAACTCGCTGACCAGGCCCTCCTTGTCCAGCTGGGCGTTGATCTGCGGGCCGCCGCCGTGCACGACCACCGGCTTGATGCCGGCCTGCCGCAGGAACACCACGTCCTGGGCGAAGGCGGCCTTGAGTTCCTCGTTCACCATGGCGTTGCCGCCGAACTTGATGACGATGGTCTTGCCGTGGTGCCGGGTGAGCCAGGGCAGGGCCTCGATCAGCGTCTGGGCCTTGGGGAGGGCGGTGTGCTTCCGCGTTGGGCCGCTCATGACGAGTACGCGCTGTTCTCGTGGACGTACTCGGCGGTCAGGTCGTTGGCCCAGATGACCGCGCTCTCGGAACCGGCCGCCAGGTCGGCGGTGATCCGGACCTCACGGTCCTTCATGGAGACCAGCTCGCGGTCCTCGCCGACCGAGCCGTTCTTGCAGACCCACACGTCGTTGATGGCGACGTTGAGACGGTCCGGGTCGAAGTCGGCCGTGGTGGTGCCGATGGCGGCGAGCACCCGGCCCCAGTTCGGGTCCTCGCCGTGGATGGCGCACTTGAGGAGGTTGTTGCGGGCGATGGTCCGGCCGACCTCGACGGCGTCGTCCTCGGTGGCGGCGCCGACGACCTCGATGCGGATGTCCTTGCTGGCGCCCTCGGCATCGCCGATCAGCTGGCGGGCGAGGTCCTCGCAGACCTGCCGGACCGCCTCGGCGAACTCCTCCTGGGCGGGGACGGTGCCGGAGGCGCCGGAGGCGAGGAGCAGCACGGTGTCGTTGGTGGACATGCAGCCGTCGGAGTCGACCCGGTCGAAGGTGGTGCGGGTCGCGGCGCGCAGCGCGGTGTCGAGGGCGGCGCTGTCCAGGTCGGCGTCGGTGGTGAGGACGACCAGCATGGTGGCCAGGCCCGGGGCGAGCATGCCCGCGCCCTTGGCCATGCCGCCGACGGTCCAGCCGTCCTTGGCAACCACGGCCGTCTTGTGGACGGTGTCGGTGGTCTTGATGGCGATGGCGGCGGCCTCGCCGCCGTCCTCGGAGAGGGCGGCGACGGCCGTGTCGATGCCCGGGAGCAGCTTGTCCATGGGGAGCAGGACGCCGATCAGACCGGTCGAGGCGACCGCGATCTCCCCGGCGTTGTGCTCGCCGCCCAGTGCCTCGGCGACCTTCTCGGCGGTGGCGTGGGTGTCCTGGAAGCCCTTGGGGCCGGTGCAGGCGTTGGCGCCGCCGGAGTTGAGGACCACGGCGCTGACCGTGCCGCCGCGCAGGACCTGCTCGGACCAGTGGACCGGCGCGGCCTTGACGCGGTTGGAGGTGAAGACTCCCGCGACGGCCAGCCGGGGTCCGTGGTTGACCACGAGGGCCAGGTCCGGGTTGCCGCTCGCCTTGATGCCGGCCGCGATGCCCGCGGCGGTGAAACCCTGTGCTGCCGTAACCGTCACGGCGCGACTCCGATCGTGGAAAGTCCGAGGCCCTCGGGGAACCCGAGGGCGATGTTCATGCTCTGGACAGCGCCGCCGGCGGTGCCCTTGGTCAGGTTGTCGATGGCGCTGACGACGATGATCCGCTGGACGGCCTCGTCGTACGCCACCTGGAGCTGGACGGCGTTGGAACCGTAGACGGACGCGGTGGCCGGCCACTGGCCCTCGGGCAGCAGGTGGACGAAGGGCTCGTCCGCGTACGCCTTCTCGTACGCGGCGCGCAGCGATTCGGCGGTGGTGCCCGGGACGGCCTTGGCGCTGCAGGTGGCGAGGATGCCGCGGGCCATGGGCGCCAGGGTGGGGGTGAAGGAGACGGCGACCTGCGTGCCGCCCGCGGCGGCGCTCAGGTTCTGCACCATCTCGGGGGTGTGCCGGTGGCCGCCGCCGACGCCGTAGGGGCTCATGGAGCCCATGACCTCGGAGCCGAGCAGGTGGGGCTTGAGGGCCTTGCCGGCGCCGGAGGTGCCGGTGGCGGCGACGATCACGGCCTCGGGCTCGGCGAGCCCCTGCGCGTAGGCCGGCCAAAGGGCCAGCGAGACGGCGGTGGGGTAGCAGCCGGGGACCGCGATGCGCTTGGACCCCTCCAGCGCGGAGCGGGCACCCGGCAGTTCGGGGAGGCCGTAGGGCCAGGTTCCGGCGTGCGGGGAGCCGTAGAACTTCTCCCAGGCCGTGGCGTCCTGCAGCCGGTGGTCGGCGCCCATGTCGACGACCAGGACGTCCTCGCCGAGCTGGGCGGCGACGGCCGCGGACTGTCCGTGCGGCAGCGCCAGGAACACCACATCGTGACCGGCGAGGACCTCGGCGTTGGTGGGCTCCAGGGTGCGGCCGGCGAGCGGGACCAGGTGCGGCTGGAGGCTGCCGAGGAGCTGTCCGGCATTGGAGTTGCCGGTCAGTGCGCCGATCTCCACCTCGGGGTGCGACAGCAGCAGGCGCAGGACCTCGCCACCCGCGTATCCGCTCGCTCCGGCCACCGCTACACGTACCACCATCGGACCCTCCTCATCGATGGCATGACTATACGTAGTCGTGCACGCTTATGCAAAGAATTGGGATTCTGATCTGTCAGGTGCGGACGGTGGTCCCGGTCCGGTGGCGCTCGCCGTCCCCGTGCGTTTCCTTCGATGAGCCCTTTCCGCCTCGGCCTGGCCTCCCTGGTGGTCGGTCACGACACTTAAGTCTCCCCGAAACCCGGGGTCGCGGGCGCAGGCTGCCGCCCCCGCCACCGCATGTCCTTGCTACGCCGGGGTCAGGGGGTGGCGGACCCAGACATTCGGTTCCACGTAGACCGCGTGGCCCCGGTCCGGGGCGCAGTGGACCGGAACCAGGGCGCCCGGGACATGGACCGGGCCGGCCGTATCGAAGGGCAGGCCGGTCCAGCTCCGCCATTCGGCCAGGGAACCGGAGATCGTCATGGACAGCGGGGCCACCGAGTCGATCACGCCACCCGCGCGGACGTGCACGCGCAGCCACGGGTCGTACGGCAGGCCGTCCTCGCGGGTCCGGTACGCGTACTCCTCGATCGGGGTGTCCGGCTCGGCGGGCTTCCCGCTGGGCCGGACCGGCGCCACGACCTCGGCGAATCCGCGGGCCCGGGCGTTCTCGCGCAGGGCGGCCAGCATCCGGCCGGACATGCCCTCGCCCTGCCGGCCGGTGGCGACCGATATCTCGATGGCGCTCACGGTGTCGGGCGCGACCTCGCGCCGCAGGTCGGAGAAGGCCCACAGCAGGACCTGGTCCCAGCCGCGGGCGGGCAGCTCCTCGCGGCCCTCGATGTGCAGGGCGAAGGGCACGCTGAACCCGCGGGCCACCACCGCGTCGCCGTCGGTGGCGACCAGCACGTATTCCGGCAGCTCGGCGACCATCCGCGGATAGAGCAGCCAGGACACCAGGTCCTGGCCGGCGAACTCGTACCAGGAATCGTCCATGTCCCAGAGCCGGTCCGCCAGTTCGGGCCGCTCGGCAAGGGTGGTGATCTTCACGCTGTTCATGGCGGCATGCTAGGCCCTGTCGCCCGGACCGGGCCTAGGCAATATCCGGCTCCCGGAGGGAGAGGTACCAGCGGCCGGAGGAGCCGGCCAGGGTGAGGGTGGAGAGCGGGCGGACGTCGACGTTCCAGTAGGTCTGCGGCGGCGCTTGCAGTGCGTAGACCAGGGCGGCCCGGACCACCGCGGGCTCGGCCACCGCCAGGATGGCCGCGCCGTCGTCGGCGGGCCGGCTGTCCAGCCAGCCGCCGACCCGGGTGATGAACGCGAGCAGCGATTCGCCGCCGTGCGGGGCCGCGTACGGATCGCCGAGCCAGAGGTCGACCGCGCCGGGCTCGCGGGCCGTCACCTCGGCCAGGGTCAGCCCCCGCCAGCGGCCCATGTCGCAGTCCCGCAGGGCCGGCTGGGCGAGCGGGGCGTAGCCGAGGGCCTGGCCGGTGGCCCGGCTGCGCGGGGTGGGCGAGCAGTAGCGCAGCTCGGCGGCGCCCAGCGGTACGAGCCGGCGGGCCGCGGCCTCCACGGCCCGCCAGCCCGCCCCGTCCAGCGGGCGGTCGTCGTCGAACCGCTCGGCCAGCAGGGCGGAGCTGCGGGCTGCGGCGACGAGCGAGACCCGAACATGCATGCGGCGATCGTGCGGCGGACCATCCCGCGGGTCAAGCCTTCGTACGCTCCCGGTTCGCGGGTCAGCCCCGCAGGCCCGCGACGGCGGACGCCAGGCGCCGCACCCCCTCGGTCAGCTCGGCCGGCCCGGCCACGCCGGCGAAGCTGAGCCGGACGTACGGACCCGGAGGTTCCGCGCAGAAGTACGGGCGGCCGGGCGCGACCGCCACCCCGGCGCGCAGGGCGGCGGCAACGAACCCCGCCTCGTCGGAGCCCTCAGGCAGCCGGACCCACAACTGGTAGCCGCCGGAGGGCAGGTGGGGCAGCGTCAGGCCGGGCAGGGCCGAGCGGACGGCTCCGGCCAGCACGTCCCGGCGGTGCCGGAGCTCGGCGGCGACGGCCCGCAGGTGGCGGGGCCAGGCGGGGGCGCCGACCAGTTCGAGGGCGGCCTCCTGGAGCGGCCGGGGGACGAAGAAGCTGTCCACCACCTGGATGGCCCGCAGCCGGTCCAGCACCGGCCCGCGGGCGGAGAGGGCGCCTACCCGCAGGCTCGGCGAGGTGGGCTTGGTCAGCGACCGGACGTGGACCACCACCCCGTCCGGGTCGTCGGCGGCCAGCGGGGCGGGCAGCTGTCCGGCGTCCTCATGGACCAGCGAGCGCGCGTAATCGTCCTCGACCACGAAGGCCCCGGCCGCCCGGGCGATCCGCCGGACCTCCGCCCGCCGCCCGGCGGAGAGCACCGAGCCGGTCGGGTTCTGGAACAGCGGCTGGCATACGAACACCCGCGCGCCGGTCGCCTCGAAGGCCGCGGCGAGCAGCTCCGGGCGGACCCCGTCGGCGTCGGCCGGCACCGGGACGGGCCGGCAGCCCGAGGCCCGGGCGATGGCCAGCAGGCCGGGGTAGGTCGGGGATTCCACCAGCACGGGTGCGCCGGGCGGGGCCAGGGCCCGCAGGGCGGTGGTGAGCGCGCTCTGCCCGCCCGCCGTGACCAGCACATCGGCGGCGGTGAGGCCGCCGCCGATCTCACGGGCGAACCAGTCGCGCAGCTCGGGCAGCCCCTCCATCGGCGGCCGGCCCCAGGCGCCGGGACGGCGGCCGGCCCGGGCGAGGGCCGCCGCCATGGCCCGCTCGGGCTGGAGGGAGGTGTGCAGGTAGCCGCCGTTGAGCTCGATCACCCCGGTCGGGGGCGCGGTCAGGGAGACCAGGACACCGGAGGCGTCGACCGAGCGCGGCACGGCCGCCTCGGCGGCCCCGGCGCTGAGGGCGACCTCCTGCCAGGAGGTGTCACCGGCCGGTTCCGGCCCGCTGCGACGCGGCTCCGCGCGGAAGACACCGGCGCCGGGCCGGGTGACGACCAGCCCCTCGGCGGCGAGCCGGGCGAGGGCCCGGGAGACCGTCACGGGGCTGACCCGGTACCGCTCGACCAGGGCACGGCTCGAGGGGAGCTTTCCACCTACGGAGTAGCGGTTCAGCTCGGACCGCAGAGATTCCGCCAGTTCGGCCACACTGCTACGCTCATACATGAGAGCCAAGAATAGCGCTATCGTCCCGACGGGGATAGCAGTTCCGTCCAGAACGACGGCCGCGGGGACCACGGAAACCGCGACCGTGGGGACGGCGCGCAACGGGACGATCATGGCCGGGCTCGGTGTCGTCGCCTTCTCGCTGACCTTCCCCGCCACTGCCTGGGGCCTGGAGAGCTTCGGCCCCTGGACCCTGGTGTCCCTGCGCAGCACGCTGGCCGCACTGATCGCCGCCGGGTTCCTGCTCGCCCTGCGCGTGCCGCTGCCCGCCCGGGAGCACCGGGCCGGGCTGGCCGTGGTCGCCGCCGGGGTGGTGATCGGCTTCCCGCTGCTCACCACGCTCGCCCTGCGCACCTCCAGCACCTCCCATGCCGCCGTGGTGGTCGGCATGCTGCCGCTCACCACCGCCGCCTTCGCCGCCCTGCGCACCGGCGCCCGGCCGTCCCGCACCTTCTGGGCCGCCGCGGTGGCCGGAGCCGCCGTCGTGCTCGGCTTCACGCTGGCGCAGAGCGGCGGGGCCCTGTCCGCCGGCGACGGGTTCCTGTTCGCCGCCCTGCTCGCCTGCGCGGCCGGCTACACCGAGGGCGGCCGGCTGGCCCGGGTGATGCCCGGCTGGCAGGTGGTCGGCTGGGCGCTGGTGCTGTGCCTGCCGCTCGCCCTGGCCGGCAGCGCGGCCGGCCTGGCGTACGAGCCGGTCCACCTCACCGGCCGCGGGCTCACCGGTCTCCTCTGGGCCGCGGCCGGCTCCACCTTCCTCGGGCTGTACGTCTGGTACCGCGGGATGGCCGCGATCGGCCCGGCCCGGGCCAGCCAGCTCCAGCTCGCCCAGCCGCTGCTGACCCTGGTCTGGGCGGTGACCCTGCTGGGCGAACGGCTCTCCCCCGCCGCCCCGCTGACGGCCGTCGCGGTGCTGGTCTGCATTGCCGTAACTCAGCGGGCGTAATCATCCCGAACCGCCGTAAACTGACGTCACCGGAACGGACCGGCTCCGAGGGAGGTCAGCATGCGCGCGACCGAGGGCGACCAGCTGGTGCAGCACGGCAGGGTCGTAGGCCAGCACGACAAGATCGGCGAGATCACCCAGGTCCTGGGAGACAACGGAACCCCTCCCTATCGGGTCCGCTTCCAGGACGGCCACGAGGCCGTGATGTCCCCTGGCCCTGACTGCGTCGTACGGCACCCCGCCGACTCAGACCACTGACCGCACGCGCTCAGCGCGGCGGCACCACTGCCTGGTAGTGGTCGGTGACGACCCTGCCCATGGCCCCGTTGGGGTCCGCGACCACCTGCTTCGCCGAGAAGTGGACGTGGCCGCGGACCTCCGCGTGCCCGCGCGCCAGGGTCAGATGCCGGGTCAGCTCCGCCGGGTCCCGCCAGGCCGGGGTCTCGCTGTTCCGGTCGCAGCGGTACAGCGCCTCGCCGATGTACAGGTCCACCCCGGTGCCGGCCACGGTCCGGGCCCACCACGGCACCAGTGCGGCGTAGTCGGCGGCGCTGTGCCCGATGTGCCAATAGCACTGCGGCACGATGTAGTCGAGCCAGCCTTCGGTCACCCACTTGCGGGTGTCCGCGTACAGGTCGTCGTACGTTCCGACGCCCGCCCGGGTCGGTGAGCCCAGCGGGTCCCGGTCGTCGTTGCGCCAGACGGCGAACGGGCTGACGCCGAACCGGGCGCCGGGGCGCAGCGCCCTCAGCCGCTCCGACATCTCCCGCACCAGGGTGTCCGTGTTGTGGCGCCGCCAGTCGGCCCGGGAGGCGAACCCGTCGCCGTACTCCTCGTACGCTGCGTCGTCGTCGAAGTGCTGGCCTTCCACCGGGTAGGGGTAGAAGTAGTCGTCCCAGTGGACCCCGTCCACCGGGTAGCGGGCGACCGCGTCGAGCATCGCCTCCTGAACGAATCTGCGCACCTGAGGCAGGCCGGGGTTGTAGTACAGCTTCCCGGCGTACGGAACCGTCCAGTCCGGGTTGGTCCGGGCCGGGTGGCCGGCGGCGAGCCGGGACGGATCGGTGTGGGTGTTCGCCACCCGGTACGGGTTGAACCAGGCGTGCAGCTCCAGCCCGCGGGCGTGCGCCTCGGTCACCGCCGTGCCCAGCGGGTCCCAGCCCGGGTCGCGGCCCTGCACCCCGGTCAGCCACTGGGACCACGGCTCCTTCGCGCCGGGCCACATGGCGTCGGCGGTCGGCCGGACCTGCAGGACCACCGCGTTCAGCCGGCGGCGCAGGGCGGTGTCGAGGAGCGCGATGAGCTCCGCCCGCTGCTCCGCAGCGCTCAGGCCGGTCCTGGAGGGCCAGTCGACGTTGTGCACCGAGGCGATCCACATCCCGCGGAACTCCGGCACTGCGGCCCGGCCCGCCGGCCCGTGCGCGGTGGCCGGAGCGGTGCTGTGGGTGGCGCCGTGGGCGGCGCCGTGTGCGGTTCCGGTCGCGGCGGCGGTCAGCACCCCCGCCGCCGTGGCCAGCAGATTCCGACGGCCGATGTACGCCATGTGACAGCTCCCGTGCGCTGGGTGACATTGCGGTGTGTGCGCCCAGCATGCCCGCCCCGGCCGCCCGGGGAACGCAAGGGCGGGAGTAACGTCGGGGGGCGTGGCGGGCGCCGGAATCGTACGGGGGACCCGCCGACGGATGAGCAGCGAAAGGCACGAAGTGACTGACCTCCCTTCCGACATCACCCGAGTCGGCGTAGTGGGCTGTGGCCAGATGGGCGCGGGCATCGCCGAGGTGTGCGCCCGAAGTGGCCTTGAGGTCAAGGTCGCCGAGACCACCGGCGAAGCCCTGGAGATCGGACGTACCCGGCTGATCAACTCCCTCACCAAGGCCGCCGAGCGCGGCAAGATCACCGAGGAGGAGCGGGACGCCACGGTGGCCCGGCTCAGCTTCACCACCGACCTCGGCGAGTTCGCGGACCGCGATCTGGTCATCGAGGCGGTCGTCGAGAACGAACAGGTCAAGACCGAGATCTTCCAGGTCCTCGACCAGGTCGTCACCCGGCCGGACGCGATCCTCGCCTCCAACACCTCCTCCATCCCGCTGGTGAAGCTGGCCGTCGCGACCTCGCGGCCGGACCAGGTCATCGGCATCCACTTCTTCAACCCGGCGCCGGTGCAGAAGCTCGTCGAGCTGATCCCCGCCCTGACCACCGGGGACGAGACCGTCAAGCGGTCCGAGGCGCTGGTGCGGGACGTGCTCGGCAAGCACGCGGTCCGTGCCCAGGACCGGTCCGGCTTCGTGGTGAACGCCCTGCTCGTCCCGTACCTGCTGTCGGCGATCCGGATGTTCGAGTCCGGCATCGCCAGCCGCGAGGACATCGACAACGGCATGGAGCTGGGCTGCGCCCACCCCATGGGCCCGCTGAAGCTGTCCGACCTGATCGGCCTGGACACCATCGTCTCGATCGCCGAGTCAATGTACGCCGAGTACAAGGAGCCGCTGTACGCCGCTCCCCCGCTGCTGCAGCGGATGGTCGACGCGGGCCGCCTCGGCCGCAAGACGGGCTCGGGCTTCTACCCGTACGGCTGAGCCGTCGTCCTGTCGCCGACCGCCACCGGGTTGACGGGGGCGGTCGGCGATAGAATGGCGCTGTCCGCTGCGTTCTCCTGCCGTCCCGGCCGCCCCCGGCGCGGCCCCCTCAGGAGCACGGGACACGCCGAGTTGTGGCGGACCGGGCCCATCGGCCCGAGAGGAAGACCATGCCCCGCCACGCCTGCCGGCGCTCCTTCGCCGTGCTGACCACACCTGCGCTGGCCCTGTCCCTGCTGGCGGTCGCCCCCGCCGGTGCTTCGGACCGGGCTTCCGCGCAGACTCCGTCCTCCACCGCCGGGTCCGTGACGGCGCCCACCGTCTGCCACTGACTGAGCAAGCCTCCGCAGGACCAGTTCCACAAAGGCTGCCGGCAGGGGTACCTCGAAGGCTCCAAGGTCGGCAACCGCGACGGCAAGCCGCCCATCTGCAACAAGATCCTTCCGCCGCTGACCCCGGTCAACCCCAGCGCCTTCGAGCGCGGCAAGGCCCAGGGCTACCGCTACGGTTACGACCAGGCCTATGCCAAGGCCTATCCGCAGTTCTGCGCCAACCAGCCCAAGCCGCAGGTGCCGCCGCCCCCGCCTCCCCCGCCGCCGCCCCAGCAGCAGACGCCGGAGTCCATGGCCGCCGCAGGGAAGACCGCGGGCGAGTCGTGGGGCCGTACGGACGCCGAGAAGTGCGACCTCAACCGCCCGAACGCGCGCCTGAAGCCGCCGCCCACGCCCAACGTCCTGATCCAGGCCTATCAGAACGCCTATGCCGTCGCCTACGACACCACGTACGACGAGGTCTTCCGCCAGAAGTGCCTCAACAAGTGAGTCAGCCCAGCCGGAGATGATGCAGCAGCAGGAGTCCGGCCGCCATGTTGGCGGCCGGAATCTCCCCGCGCGCGATCATGTCCGGTACGAGCTTGAGCGGGACCCATTCGCGGCGTGAGGATTCGAAGTCGTCCTCGGGATGGCCGATGTACGTGGCGCCGTCCGCCCAGTAGAGGTGGTGGCGGGCGTCGGTCAGCCCGTTGGCGGGCTCGACGGTCATCAGGTGGTGGAGCGGGCCGGGCCGCCAGCCCGACTCCTCCTCCATCTCCCGGGCCGCGGCCCGCTCGATGTCCTCGCCGTCCTCGACCACCCCGGCGGGAAGTTCCCAGCCCCAGCTGCCGGTGATGAACCGGTGCCGCCACAGCAGCAGCACCTCGTTGGCCTCGTTGACGGCCGTGGCGACGGCGACCGGGCGGAGCCGGATGACGAAGTGGTCCAGGTGCCGGCCGTCGGGGAGTTCCACATCGGCGAGATTCACGTCGAACCAGCGGTTCTTGTACACGGTCTGCTCACTCAGGTTCGTCCACTGCACGGTTCTGCCACCTTCCGTTCGAGTAGGTGGCAACATGGCAGCAGTTGCGCAAGCCTGGCGAAACGTCAGAGCGGTACCCGCAAGGCCCCGTCGATCAGCCGGGCGGTCTCCTCCGCACGGGCACATCCGCTGGTCAGCAGCTGTTCCCGGACGGCCCGCAGCCGGTCCCGCAGCCGCAGCGACTCCATCCCCTTGGCCCGCTCGGCCATTTCCGCCGCCGCGGCGACGGCCCCGTCCGCCTCCCCCTGACGGAGCTGGATCTCACACAGCATGGCCAGCCGGTGCACCCGGCCCCGGTCGTGCGCCGGGGTCCCGACCGCCGCCGTGGCCTGCTCCTGCGCCGCGTCCAGTTCTCCCAGGCTGAGCAGGGCCTCGGCCACCTGGACGTTGACCAGACCGGGCTGCACATACCCCGTTTCGTCCGGTTCGCTCCCTCGCCGGATCCGCTCTGCCGCCGCCTCCGCCTGCCGGATGCAGGCCAGCGCGGCCCCCGTGTCCCCCAACTGGGCATAGGCCTTGGCCTGCATGGCGTGCAGATCGGCGGCCAGCGCCGGGGTGGTGTGCCGCCCGGCCGCCCGCAGCGCGGCCTCCGCGAAGGCCACCGCCTGCCGGAACTCCCGCAGGTGCAGGGACTGGTTGACGATCAGCGCGATCACATAGGCACCCAGCCCGCGGTCACCGCTGGCCTTGGCGAGCCGGAGCGCCTGGTGGAAGTAGCGCTGCGCCAGCCCGTGGGCATCCGAGTCGTACGCGCAGATCCCGGCCACCGCCACCAGGGACCCCGAGGCCCGGTACAGCCGGCGGCCCAGCGCGTCCGGGTAACTCCCGCGCAGCATGGGGGCGGTCTCACTGCCGAGGAAGCGGACGATCCGGGCGCGGGTGGCCATGCCGCCGGCCCGCCGGTACATCAGCTCGTAGTGGTCGCGGGCTGCCCGCAGGATCTCGATGTGCTCGGGGCCGATCCGGGTGGGACCGTCCCGGGACACATCGGCGTCCTCGGGCGGGTTCTCCCACTCCCATACGGGGATCACGGCGGGGGTCCCGGTCACCGCGGCGGCGGTCAGCAGCGGCGGGCGGCCCTGCTCGTCGGCCCGCCAGAGCGCGGTGGCCCGGTCCACGAACCCGCTGAGCGGGGAGCCGTGCACGGGGGTGGCCTGGCCGGGCACCCCGAGTCCGATGTCGTCGAGTCCCACCGGCCGGCGCAGCCGGTGCCCCAGCACCTCGCAGATCAGATCGGGCACCTGGCCGCGAGGCCGCTGCCCCTTCAACCAGCGGGCAACGGCGGTGTGTTCGTAGCGCAGGGCGAGACCGCGGGTGCGGCCGGCCTGGTTCACATGGGCGGCGAGTCCGGCATGGGACATGCCCGCCTCGGCGAGGAGGGCATCGAGCAGGACGTTGGACTGCATGGGCCCCTCCTGGGGGTGCGTCGGTCCCAGGCTAGTGGGTGCGGGGTTCACACGGGGTGTGAACCGAGTGCGCGCATAAATGCGCCGCGCACTCTGCCGCGGGGCGGCCCGGGCCGGTTGACTGGGGGTCTCGCCTCGCCAAGAGGCAGCTCGGGCCGTCGGCTCCCCCTCGTACAGTGCGATGGCCCGTAACCGCGCCGCCCGTTCTGCTGTCTGCCCGACACTCCATGGCAGACGGGCGGCGCGTGTCGGCTCCGCCGCCACCGGTTGGTCGCCGGTCGCGGCGGGGCGGGCCGGTCCCCCACCCACCCGGGCCCGGTCCGCAGCGGCTCCACCGACTCCTCGCGGCCTCCCTCGGCCCCGCAGGAGCCGGTGGACGCCGGGCCACCGTTTCAGGGGCGGTGCCCGGCGGGACGGAAGCGGTCGTTGCGCAGCACCAGCAGGGCGATGCCATCGACAAGCCGCCCGCCCTTCCCGAAGCGGGGCTCCGCCCCGTCCCCCTCCTGGGGCTCCGCCCCAAACCCGCTCGGCGCTCCGCGCCCGCCACACACCGGCCCAGCCGGCCCCGCCGGCACGGGGTCCGGGGGGCGTAGCCCCCGGTACACGGTCCGGGGCCGTGGCCCCCCCGTACGGGGTGCGGGGGCGTCGCCCCCGCTTCGGGGTGCCGGGCGGAGCCCGGGCACCCGGCGGGGTCCGGGGCGGAGCCCCGGTTTCGGGGGGGGGCGGGGGGGGGGAAGGCTCCGCGCAGCGGGTCC
>NZ_JBEOXT010000012.1:0-214507 GCF_040296685.1 Streptomyces sp. NPDC002054 | reverse complement strand
TCCCGCTCTCGCCCCCCCCCGCGGGGGGCCCCCCCGGGGGGGGGGGCCCGGCGCCCGGGCGGGGCTCGGGGCGGAGCCCCCGGGCGGGCCGGGCCCCGGCGTCCCGGGCGGGGCTTGGGGCGGAGCCCCGGTGTCGGGTGCCGGGCGAAGCCCGGGCACCCCAGGGGCGCGGGGCGGAGCCCCACAAGCGGGGTCCGGGGCCGCAGGCCCCGGTTTCGGGAAGGGGCGGGGTGGGGGAAAGGCTCCGCGCAGCCGCAGCCGCAGCCCCGCCCCCGCAGCCCCGCCCCGCCCCCGCAGCCCCGCCCCGGCCCCGCAGCCCCGCCCCGGCCCCGCCGGCCCGCCCCGCCCCCGGTGCCCGCCCCGCCGGGAGGGCTAGGCGTACTCCGTCGGGATGACGGCGTCGCCCCGCGACAACTGTGTCGCCGACAGCGGCAGCCCCGCCCGCGCCCCCCGGTGCCGCTCCCGCGCCGCCTCCAGTGGCTCACGGGCCACCACCTCGCCGCCCTTCACCAACTGCACCAGCAGCTGCTCGCCGGCCAGCGCGGCCGGCACCGGCCCGGTGCCGATCACCTCCGCCTCCGCCACGCCCTCCGCGTCCCGGCGCCGCGCCGCCCACTTCCGGCCGCCCACCGAGGTCTTCCCGCCGGTGGACCTCTTCGCCACCGGCTGCAGCGCCGCCTTCGGGTCCGCGGACGTCGCCCGCGCCACCAGCTTGTAGACCATCGAGCACGTCGGGTGCCCGCTGCCGGTCACCAGCTGGGTGCCCACCCCGTACGCGTCCACCGGCGCCGCCGCCAGCGAGGCGATGGCGTACTCGTCCAGGTCGGAGGTGACCACGATCCTCGTGCCGGTCGCGCCCAGCTCGTCCAGCTGCTGCCGCACCCGGTGCGCGACCAGCAGCAGGTCGCCGGAGTCGATGCGGACCGCGCCCAGCCCGGTGCCGGCCACCTCCACCGCCATCCGGACCGCCTCGGCGACGTCGTACGTGTCCACCAGAAGAGTGGTTCCGCTGCCCAGCGAGGCCACCTGGGCGGTGAACGCGTCCCGCTCGGTGTCGTGCAGCAGGGTGAACGCGTGGGCCGAGGTGCCGACCGTCGGGATGCCGTACCGGAAGCCGGCCGCCAGGTCCGAGGTGGAGGTGAAGCCGCCCACGTACGCCGCCCGCGAGGCGGCGACGGCCGCCAGCTCGTGGGTGCGCCGGGCGCCCATCTCGATCAGCGGCCGGTCGCCGGCCGCCGAGGTCATCCGGGAGGCCGCCGCCGCGATCGCCGAGTCGTGGTTGAGGATCGACAGGATCACGGTCTCCAGCAGCACGCACTCCGCGAAGCTGCCCTCCACCCGCAGCACCGGGGAGCCGGGGAAGTAGACCTCGCCCTCCGGGTAGCCCCAGATGTCGCCCGAGAAGCGGTACGAGGAGAGCCAGTCCAGGGTGCGCATATCGACCACGGCCCGGTCCCGGAGGAACTCCAGCACCGCGGAGTCGAAGCGGAAGTTCTCCACCGCGTCCAGCACCCGCCCGGTGCCGCCCACGACCCCGTAGCGCCGTCCTTCGGGCAGTCGTCGGGTGAACACCTCGAAGACCGAGCGGCGGTCGGCGGTGCCGTTCGCCAGGGCGGCCTGCAGCATCGTCAGCTCGTAATGGTCCGTGAAGAGCGCTGTCGACGGCACGTCCACCGGCAGGCCCAGGTCCGCAGGGTTCATGGCATGGATGCTAGCACGCATTTCGTCAAACTGACGAGAACCTCGGCGCGCGTCGAGGACCCCCGTTTGTGCGACGGGCCGGTCACGGTGGCAGCATGGGACAAGTGAGTGTTGCTCCCATTGAGATCGAACGCACCGAATCGGCTGAAGAGACCGCCGCGGTTCCCGAACCGGATGTCCCCTGGGTGACCCTGGTGCACAACGACCCGGTCAACCTCATGAGCTATGTGACGTACGTGTTCCAGGCGTACTTCGGCTATACCAAGGACATCGCGCACAAGCTCATGCTCGACGTCCACCACAAGGGGCGGGCGGTCGTGTCCAGCGGCACCCGCGAGGAAATGGAGCGCGACGTGCAGGCCATGCACGGCTACGGCCTGTGGGCGACCCTCTCCCAGGACCGCACCTGATGGGCGGGACGTTCGCGCCGCTCAAGGGCGGCGGCGCCGCCGTCGCGCTGGACGAGATCGAGATCTCGATCCTGCGCTCCCTCGCCGTCCAGCTGCTGGAGCTGATCGGCCCGGGCGAGCCCGAGCCGGCCGCCGACGCCGACCCGCTGGCCGCGCTGATCGCCTCGGTCGAGGAGGGGCCGACCGAGCCCCCGTCCGACCCGGCGCTGGCCCGGCTGTTCCCGGATGCGTACGGCGGACCGGCCGCCGGGGGCGGGGACGAGGGCGTGGACCCGGCCGAGCTGAAGGCCCGGTCGGCGGAGTTCCGCCGGTTCACCGAGAACGACCTGCGCAGCCGCAAGCGCGAGGACGCGCTGGCCGTCGTACACAGCCTGAACGGGCTCAGCCCGGCCGGGGACGGCGGGGCCGTGCTGGAGCTCACCGGGGAGCTGCCGCTGCGCTGGCTGGGGGCGCTGAACGACCTGCGCCTGACCATCGCGGCCCGGCTGGAGATCACCCAGGACGAGGAGAGTGCGGAGCTGCTGCGCCTGCCGGACGAGGATCCGCGCAAGCCGATGGTGATGGCGTACCTGTGGCTGGGCGGCCTCCAGGAGACCCTCATCGAAACCCTCTGAGGCAACTCCCGGGGGCGTCCGCCATTGGTGTTCCGTTGGCGCTCCATTGGCGTTCCGTTCGCTCAGCGGACGCTCAAATCCGGATAACGATCAGATCACCACGTTGTGGTGATCTGTCGTATTTCGGAGCCCTTGATCCACTTTCTCTGTGCCCTGCGTCACATTCGGTACCTTCGATCACCCGTAAGCCCGTGATAAATCTTCACGACCGCCGACGGACGCCACCCCTGTCCTCTCGGCGGCGCTTGAACCGGCTGATCGCCGGCGTGCAACTCCAATCCGTTTCCGGGGGGATCGAGGACCCGATCCGCAGCCATCTGAAGGCGCGGACCGGCGTGGAGAAAGGCGCACCAAACATGACCTCTGTGCAGGTCGAGAAGAACGAACGCCCGGCCGGCGACGACGCCGCAGCGGGTGACGGCTACCACCGCACACTCGGCGCCCGCCAGATCCAGATGATCGCCATCGGCGGCGCCATCGGCACCGGGCTCTTCCTGGGCGCGGGCAAGGCCATCTCGAAGGCCGGTCCGAGCCTGATCCTGGCCTACGCCATCGCGGGCCTGGTCATCTTCTTCATCATGCGGGCCCTGGGCGAGCTGCTCATGTACCGCCCGGTCGCGGGTTCCTTCTCGGACTACGCCCGCGAGTTCATCGGCCCCTTCGCGGGCTTTGTCACCGGCTGGACGTACTGGCTGTTCTGGGTGGTCACCGGCATCACCGAGGTGACCGCGGCAGCGCAGTACATGTCGTACTGGACCCACGACAGCTTCCCGCAATGGGCCTACGCGCTGATCTTCACGGTCATCCTCTACGGCGCGAACCTGATCTCCGTGAAGCTCTTCGGTGAGCTCGAGTTCTGGTTCTCCATGGTCAAGGTCACGGCCATCGTCGGCATGATCCTGATCTGCGCCGGCATCCTCACCATCGGCTTCTCCGACGCCGCGGACACCGCGACCGTCTCCAACCTGTGGAACGACGGCGGCTTCTTCCCCAAGGGCATCGGCGGCACGCTGATGACCCTGCAGATCGTGATGTTCGCCTTCCTCGCGGTCGAGCTGGTCGGCGTCACCGCCGGCGAGTCCAAGGACCCCGAGAAGACTCTCCCCAAGGCCATCAACACCGTGCCGTGGCGGATCGCCGTCTTCTACGTCGGCGCGCTGATCATGATCCTGTCGGTCGTGCCGTGGACGCACTTCCAGCCGGGCGTCTCGCCCTTCGTCGCCGCCTTCGAGCGGATGGGCCTCGGCGTCGGCGCCGCCATCGTCAACTTCGTGGTGCTGACCGCCGCCCTGTCCTCCTGCAACTCGGGCATGTACTCCACCGGCCGGATGCTGCGCGACCTCGCGATGAACGGCCAGGGCCCGAAGTTCTTCAAGCGGCTCACCAAGAACGGCACCCCGCTGCTCGGCACCACCTTCTCGGCCTCGCTGATGCTGGTGGGCGTCTGGATCAACTACGTGGCGCCCGGCAAGGCCTTCGACTACGTCGTCTCCTTCGCCACCATCTCCGGCATGTGGGCCTGGATCATGATCCTGGTCTGCCAGCTGCGCTACCGCGCCAAGGCCGACCGCGGTGAGCTCCCCGCCTCCACGTTCCGCGCCCCCGGCGCCCCGTGGACCAGCTGGTTCGCCCTGCTCTTCATCGGCATGGTGATCGTGATGATGGGCGCCGACAAGGACGCCAGGGTCTCGCTGTACTGCGCGCCGCTCTGGGGCCTGCTGCTCGCCCTCGGCTACTTCTTCCTGTGGATCGGCAAGGACCGCACGCCGGAGATCGTCGGCAAGACCGGCCCGGCGGACACGGCCGAACCGGTCGACAAGGCCGGCCGGAGCGCGTAACTCCACGCCCCTGTCCAGCATCCGGGCCCTCCCGTACCACTCCTCGGTACGGGAGGGCCCGGATGCTTATCCTGTCGCTCATGCTGACCCTCACCCAGGCCCTGTACGACCAGATCGTCGAGCACGCCCGCAAGGACCACCCGGACGAGGCGTGCGGCGTCGTGGCCGGCCCGGTGGGCACCGGCCGTCCCGAGCGGTTCATCCCGATGCTCAACGCCGCCCGGTCGCCCACGTTCTACGAGTTCGACTCCAAGGACCTGCTCAAGCTCTACCGCGAGATGGACGACCGGGACGAGGAGCCCGTCATCATCTACCACTCGCACACCGCGACCGAGGCGTACCCCTCGCGCACCGATGTCACGTACGCCAACGAGCCCGGCGCGCACTATGTGCTCGTCTCGACGGCGGACACGGACGGCTCGGGCGAGTTCCAGTTCCGCTCGTACCGCATCGTGGACGGGGTCATCACGGAGGAAGAAGTGCAGGTCGTAGCGGAGTACTAAGCCGGTATTGAGCCGCTCTCGCTCAACATGTGAACGTTTTGGGTCCACCATCCAAGACGACACTCCATCCGGGTGACCGGGAATCGTTACGATGCCCGCATGGTTTCCCACGACGTGAGCACCGATACGCCCGGCGGCAGGCAGCTGCTGCTCGTGGCGCGGCTGCACGTCGACCTGTGCCGCCTCGCCAGCGCGATCTGTCCCGCTGCCTGAACCGCCGCACCACCCCCAGCACCACAGCCCCGTTCGCGCAGGGGCGCTTCAGCCGCGCGCGCCCGCCCGCTCTCCAGCACTCCAGCCCTCCAGCCCGATTCAGGAGCCACAGCCATGGCCATCGAGGTCCGCATCCCCACCATCCTCCGCACCTACACCGACGGCGAGAAGGCCGTCACCGGTGAGGGCGGCACGCTCGCCGAGCTGTTCGCCGACCTGGAGACCCGCCACACGGGCATCGAGGAGCGCATCGTCGACGGAGGCAAGCTGCGCCGCTTCGTGAACGTCTACCTCAACGACGAGGACGTCCGCTTCCTCAACGGCATCGAGACCAAGCTCGCCGACGGCGACAGCGTCACGATCCTCCCGGCCGTGGCCGGCGGCTCGAAGTAATGCGGTACGACTCCCCCCTGGCCGCGGTCGGCAACACCCCGCTGGTCCGCCTGCCGCGGCTGTCGCCGTCCGCGGACGTCCGCATCTGGGCGAAGCTGGAGGACCGCAACCCGACCGGCTCGATCAAGGACCGCCCGGCGCTGCACATGGTCGAGCAGGCGGAGAAGGACGGCCGGCTCACCCCCGGCTGCACCATCCTGGAACCCACTTCGGGCAACACGGGCATCTCCCTCGCCATGGCCGCGAAGCTCAAGGGCTACAAGATCGTGTGCGTGATGCCGGAGAACACGTCGCAGGAGCGCCGTGACCTCCTGGCCATGTGGGGAGCCGAGATCATCTCGTCGCCGGCGGCCGGCGGCTCGAACACCGCGGTCCGGGTGGCGAAGGAACTGGCGGAGCAGAACCCGTCCTGGGTGATGCTCTACCAGTACGGCAACCCGGACAATGCGGGCGCGCACTACGCCACGACGGGCCCGGAGATCCTCGCGGACCTCCCCTCCATCACCCACTTCGTGGCGGGCCTGGGCACCACCGGCACGTTGATGGGCGTGGGCCGCTACCTGCGCGAGCACAAGCCGGGAGTCAAGATCGTCGCGGCCGAGCCGAGGTACGACGACCTGGTCTACGGCCTGCGCAACCTGGACGAGGGTTTCGTCCCGGAGCTCTACGACGCGTCCGTCCTGACCTCGCGCTTCTCGGTCGGCTCCGCCGACGCGGTGACCCGGACCCGGGAACTCCTCCAGCAGGAGGGCATCTTCGCGGGCGTCTCCACGGGCGCGGCGCTGCACGCGGCGATCGGCGTCGGCCGGAAGGCGGTCGCCGCCGGCGAATCCGCGGACATCGTGTTCGTGGTGGCGGACGGCGGCTGGAAGTACCTGTCGACGGGCGTCTACACGGCGCCCACCACAGAAGAGGCCATCCAAACCCTCCAAGGCCAACTCTGGGCCTAACCCACCCCCCGGCCCGCCCGGCCCCGCGGGCCCCCGCCCGGCGGGCCGGAGCCCCCGCCGGGCCCAGCCCAGCCCTAGCGGGGCCCAGCCTGGCGAGCCCCGCCTTGCCGGGCGCACCACCGGGCCCCCGCCCGGCGGGAGCGGGACCTTCGCCCCGGACCTGCCGCCTCGGCCGCGCGGCTCGCCGCCGCCCGCGGCTGGCCGGCCGGCTCGGCCGTGGCACTGTTCGGCCCCCGGCCCGGACCACCGGCTTCGGTCTCGCCGCGGTCCGGCTTGGCCTCGGGCCGGGCGTGCGGAGGGCAAGCCCGGCCGGCCTTGCCCTCCCAGGCTCAGCCCGGCCCGGCGGGGCCGGGTGCGTGCCCGCGGCTCCCCAGGGCGCGGCCCCGGCCGCCCGTGCGGCCCCAGCCCGGCCCGGCGGGGCGCCCGCCCGGCACGGCCGAGCTCGCCGCCGCCCGCGCCGGGCCCCGCCCGGCCTGAGCGGGGGTCACCCGTTTGGGTCTCTGTGGTCGCCGTTTGCGGCAGCCTGTCGCACGCTCGGAACCGACCGGTTTCCCGCCACAGGAAGGTGGCGCCATGAGCACCACACCGGGCAGCGCACCCACCGCAGCCCCGACGCCCCGCCCCGGCCCCGCCAACGCCTGGGCAGTCGGCGGCACGCTGTTCGCCGGCGTTCTGCTGACCGTCATGGGAGTCTTCTCGATCTTCGAAGGCATCGCAGCCCTCGCGAACGACGAGGTCTACCTGCGCGTCGGCGACTACGTCTTCAAAGCCGACCTCACCACCTGGGGCTGGATCCATCTGATCCTCGGCATCCTGGCCCTCGTCGTCGGCTTCGCCATCCTCAAGGGCGCCTCATGGGGCCGGATCGCCGGTATCGTCCTGGCCGCCCTGTCCGCGATCGCGCACTTCCTCTGGCTGCCCTACCAGCCGGTCTGGGCGCTCATCGCGATCGCCATCGCCGTCTTCATCATCTGGGCCCTGTGCACCAACAACCCCGACCAGGAGCCGGCCAAGCAGTGAGGCGCCGGCCTCCCGTCGGCACCGGACACGAGCACCGCGCCCGCAGGCTCCGCAGCCATGTGGCTGCCCTGACCGCCGTCGTGGCGGGCGCGGTGCTCGGCTGGGCACTGCCGCGGTGGGAGCGCCACCTCCCGGTGGACGGGCTCGACTTCGACGCCGGCACGGCCCAGGCCACCCTCGCGGCCATCGCCGCCAGCATGATCACCCTCGCCGGGTTCGTGGTCACCGCCATCACCCTGGTCGTGCAGACCATCCAGTCCCTCTCGCCCCGACTGGTCGGCGCACTCGGCCACTTCGGCCAGTACCTGCTGGTCTTCGGGCTCCTGGTGGGCACCGCCCTCTACGCCCTGGTCGCACTCAGCGGCATCGACAGCGACGAGCCCACCCCGCGCCTCACCGTCACCTTCGCCATCGTCCTCGTACTGGCGGCCACCACGGCCGTGGTCTTCTTGCTCTCCGCACTGCAGACAGCGGTGACCCCCGCCGGCCTCTCCCGCGCCGTCGCCGACGGGCTGCGCGAGGCCGTCGATGCCGTCTACCCACCCGGCGACCCCGAACCCGATGGGGACCAGGAAGCGCGCCACCACGGCCCCCGAACCGCCGTCCGGCACCTCGGCACCCCCGGAGTGATCCGGTCCGTCGACGAGAAGGGCCTGACCCGGCTCGCCGCCGCCCACGACCTCCGGATCGAGCTGTGCGCCGTCGTCGGGGACTTCGTCTCCTACGGACAGACCCTGGCCCTGTTCACCCCGCCGCACAAGCCGCAGCCGAAGCTGGACCGGCAGATCGCCGGCTGCCTGCACCTCGGCACGGTCCGCACCATGGAACAGGACCCGCCCTTCGGACTGCGGCTGCTCGCCGACATCGGCATCCGCTCCCTCTCCCCGGCCGTCAACGACCCCACCACCGCCGTACAGATCCTGGACCAGATCACCGACGCCCTGACCCGGATCTCCGGACGCCCCCTGGGCCCCGCCCTGCTCACCGACCCCGACGGCGTCCCCCGGGTCCTCTGCTCCGCCCCCCACTGGACGGACCTGCTCACGCTGGGCCTCGACGAGATCATCCTCTACGGCTCGGCCCACCCCCAGGTGGTCCGCCGCCTGCACGCCGCCCTGGACACCCTGGAGGCCACCGCCCCGCCCGTCCGGGCCGCGGCCGTCGCCGGCCACCGCCGGGCCCTGGAGCGGCTGGCCGCCGCCCACTTCGAGGACCCGCTGCTGCGCACCCTCACTGCCACCCCCGACCCCCAGGGCCTCGGCGGCCCGCCCCGCCCCGGACACACCGGCACCGCCACCGCTACGACGGCCCCGCCAACACCTCCGCCAGCACCGCCGCGTGGCTCTGCCCCGGCTCCTTGACCGCGGTCAGCAGCGTCACCGTGCCCGCCGCGGCCAGCGCCCGCAGGTGCGCCAGCGCAGCCTCCGCCTCGGCTCCCGCCCCCGCCAACTCCGCCTCGTACCGGCTCCGGAACTCCTCCCACGAGCCCGCCCCGGAGTGGTACCACTTCCGCAGCTCTGCGGACGGCGTCAACACCTTCGGCCACTCGTCCACCTGCGCCTCCGCCTTCGCCAGCCCGCGCGGCCACAGCCGGTCCACCAGCACCCGTACGCCGTCCGCCACCGGGTCCGGCGGCTCGTACACCCGCCGCAGCCGGATCATCGCCCGCCTCCCAGTCCCTTCACCTCGTCCCACACGGCCGGGTCCAACTCGCCGACCCGCCGCCGGAACTCCCACACCGACACCTCGATCGGCCGGTCCGCCTCCAGGAACCCCGGACGGCCGTGGACATCCCCTTCCCCACCCGGCGGGAGCGGGATCACCCCGGGCCGCTCGTCGTGGTACTTCGTGGTGATCCGCGCGATCCGCGCCCGGTGCGCCCGTACCGACAGCACCAGGCAGGGCAGATCGTCGTCCAGCCGCCAGATCTCGCCCGGCCGGGGCCGCGGCTCGGGGCCCGGTCCGTGCCGCACCCGGGCCGGCGGCGGGGGAGCGGGGCGGCGGCCCGCGACCAGCACGACGAGGGCAACAGCCACCACCGCGGCGACCGCAGGCCACCACGACGTGTCCATGCATCGACCGTAACCGCGCCCGCACCACACGGCGCGACAAGGCGCGCCGGACCGCGTGCCCGACCGGACGCCCGACCGCACGCCGGACCGCGTGGCAACCCGGAACGGCCCGTCGCTCCCCCGGGTGACACCACAGGTGAGTTCCCCCACAACGGCCTGCCGCGGAGGAGCGACCGGACCTTTCGCGCCTTACGCTCGACCCACGCACGGCGCCGCGCATCCGTCGCTTCCGTCCACGGACCGTCCACGGAGGTTCCTGCTCCATGAAGCTCACCGTCGTCGGCTGCTCGGGCTCGTTTCCCTCCGCGGAATCGGCCTGCTCGAGCTACCTCGTCGAGGCCGACGGCTTCCGGCTGCTCCTCGACATGGGCAACGGCGCCCTGGGCGAGCTGCAGCGCCACAGCGGTCTCTACGACCTCGACGCGATCTTCCTGAGCCATCTCCACGCCGATCACTGCATCGACATGTGCGGATACTTCGTGGCCCGCTACTACCGCCACGACGGCGGCCGTTGCGGCACCATCCCCGTCTACGGGCCGGAGGGCACGGAGCGGCGGCTGACCACGGCGTACGAGGACGTGCCGAACGAGCGCGCCATGAGCGAGGTCTTCGACTTCCGCACACTGAAGTCCGGGGCCTTCGAGATCGGCCCCTTCCAGGTGCGCACCGAGCGGGTCGCGCATCCGGTCGAGTCGTACGGCATCCGCGTCGAACACGGCGGCCGGGTCCTGACCTACTCCGGGGACACCGGCGCCTGCGCCGAGCTCGGGCTGCTCGCCGAGGGCGCCGACCTGTTCCTCTGCGAGGCCTCCTTCACGCACGGCAAGGAGGACATCCCGGACCTCCACCTCAACGGCCGCGAGGCCGGCGAGTACGCCCGGAGCGGCAACGTCGGCCGGCTCCTCCTCACCCACATCCCGCCGTGGACCGACCCGGGCCGGAACCTCGCCGATGCCCGCGCGGTGTACGGGGGGCCGGTCGAGCTGGCGTCCCCGGGCGCGGTGTACGAGGTCTAGGTCTGCTTACGGCGAAGCCCCCGCCCTCCCGGAAGGGAGGGCGGGGGCTTCGTACGTGCGCGATACGCGGGGCCTACTTGGCCTCGGCCTTCTGGAGCTCGGCCAGCTCCTCGTCGGACTCGCGGCCCGGCGTGGGGAGGTTCCACTTGAGGATCGCGAAGCGGAAGATCGCGTAGTAGACCGCCGCGAAGCAGAGGCCGACCAGGACGAGCATCCATGGCTTGGTCGCGATACCGAGGTTCAGGAAGAAGTCGATCGCACCGGCGGAGAAGCCGAAGCCGTCCTTCATACCGAGGGCCCAGGTCAGTGCCATCGAGACACCGGTCAGCACGGCGTGCACCGCGTACAGCACCGGGGCGATGAACATGAAGGTGAACTCGATCGGCTCGGTCACACCGGTGACGAAGGCGGTGAGCGCGAGGGAGAGCATCATGCCGCCGACGATCTTGCGGCGCTCGGGGCGGGCGCAGTGGACGATCGCGAGGCAGGCCGCCGGGAGGGCGAACATCATGATCGGGAAGAAGCCGGTCATGAACTGTCCGGCGGTCGGGTCACCCTCGAGGAAGCGGGCGATGTCGCCGCTCTTGCCGTTGTACTCGCCGGCCTGGAACCAGGGGAAGGAGTTCAGCAGGTGGTGCATGCCGACCGGGATCAGCGCACGGTTGGCGACACCGAAGACGCCCGCGCCGACCGCGCCGGAGCCGACCAGCCACTCACCGAAGCCGTGGATTCCCTTGCCGAGGATCGGCCAGATGTAGCCGAACAGGATGCCGATGAACAGACCCGCGAAGGCGGAGAGGATCGGGACCAGTCGGCGGCCACCGAAGAAGCCCGCCCAGTCCGGCAGCTTGGTGCGGAAGAAGCGCTGGTAGAGCAGCGCGACAACGATGCCCATCACGACACCGCCGAGGACCTTGGCGTCGACCGGGGCTTCCACCAGGACGACCTTGTGGTCGACCACCTTTTCGACCTTCGGCAGGCTCGGGTCGGTGAAGGTCGCGAGGACCTTCTGGAACACCAGGTAACCGGTGACCGCGGCGAGCGCGGTCGAGCCGTCGGCCTTCTTCGCGAAGCCGATCGCGATGCCCACGGCGAACAGCAGCGCCATGTTGCCGATGATCGCGTCGCCGCCCGCCGCCATGTACGTGGCGATCTTGTTGATGAAGTCGGGCAGCGAGTCCCTGCCGAGCATGTCGTTCTGGCCGAGGCGGATCAGCAGGGCGCCGGCGGGGAGCACCGCAACGGGGAGCATCAGGCTGCGACCGATGCGCTGCATGACAGCCATCGCGGCGGAGCCCTTCTTCTTCTCGGCCGCCGGGGCAGCGCTAGCCGTGGTCACAACTTCCTCCAGTGGGCAAGGCGCCGCCAGGGGACATGCAGAAGGGGGGACGGCGGCGTCTCAGAAATGGGGGTACACGGGCCTGGGCAAGCCGCGTGGTCTACACCATTGCGTGGTGTAGACCAGTTGTAGCATGGCCGGGGTTAGATAAGGAACCTTCGATTTCCTGTGGTCTGGACCACATCGGGCGAGGCGGGGAGGAAGTCCCCCGGGCGCCGCCCCCGAGCACACCGGAAGGCCCCCGGATCGCAGGATCCGAGGGCCTTCCGAGGGCGGGCTCAAAGCCCCGTCAGGGCCTACGCCTTGGTGTTCTCCGCCTCCATGGCCGCGATCTCCTCGTCGGATTCCCGGCCCGGCGTGGGGATGTTCCACTTGGTGATCGCGAACCGGAAGATCACGTAATAGACGGCGGCGAAGGCGAGGCCGATCGGAATGATCAACCAGGGCTTCGTCGCCAGGTTCCAGTTGAGGATGTAGTCGATCAGGCCGGCCGAGAAGCTGAACCCGTCCTTGACCCCCAGGGCCCAGCTCACCGCCATCGACACACCCGTCAGCAGCGCGTGGATCGCGTACAGCGCCGGGGCCACGAAGAGGAAGGAGTACTCCAGCGGCTCCGTGATGCCCGTGACGAAAGAGGTCAGCGCGACCGACAGCATCAGGCCCCCGACCTCCTTGCGGCGCTGCGGCTTGGCGCAGTGCGTCATCGCCAGGGCCGCCGCCGGCAGGGCGAACATCATGATCGGGAAGAAGCCGGTCAGGAACTGGCCCGCCGTCGGGTCGCCGCTCAGGAACATGTTGATGTCGCCGTGCACCGTCACCCCGTCCGGTTTGGTGTACGAGCCGAACTGGAACCACACCGGCACATTGAGGAACTGGTGCAGGCCGATCACCAGCAGCGCGCGGTTCGCCACGCCGAAGATGCCCGACCCCCAGGAACCCAGGCTCACCAGCCAGTCGGAGAAGCTCTCCAGCCCGTTGCCCACCGGCGGCCAGATCCACAGGCAGAGCGCGGCGAAGCCGATCCCGACGAAGGACATGACGATCGGCACCAGCCGGCGGCCGTTGAAGAAGCCCAGCCAGTCGACCAGCTTCACCCGGTGGTACCGCTGCCAGAACCAGGCGGACAACAGGCCCATGATGATGCCGCCGAACACCCCCGGGTTCTGGTACGTGAACCCGGTGAAGGTGTCGGTCGGTGTCAGGCAGCCGCCCCCGACCTCCCTCGTCAGCGGCGGACAGGGGTCCGGGAAGGCGTGCAGCACCCCCCGGTAGACGAGGAAGCCGGCCGTGGCGGCCAGTGCCGTGGAACCGTCCGCCTTCTTCGCCATGCCGATGGCGACACCGATGCAGAACAGCAGGGGCAGGCCGAGGTCCGGGTCCAGCAGGGCTTCGCCCGCACCCTTCATCACGTTGGCCACGACGGTCCAGTCCAGGCCTTCCGCGCCGAACACATCGGGCTGTCCCAGCCGGGTGATGATGCCCGCCGCGGGCAGGACGGCAATGGGCAGCTGCAGACTGCGCCCCATCTTCTGGAGCCCCTGGAACAAGCCGTTCCACCACTGCTGCCGTGGCGCTGCGGCGGCGCTGCTCGCGCTCATCTCCGTCCTCCCTGACCGGCCCGTTTTGGCAGTTGGGCCACACTGGTGTAGACCAGTTGTGATGCCGTCGCAGATCACCGCCCGGCGGGCGGGTGGCTGTTGATCGTCATCATTCGGCAGCCGGCGGACGCGCGCTCGCGAAGTTGGGCCAACCGTGGGCTACCGTGACAAAGCGGACCAGTTGTGCGGACCCCGTACTCAGGCACTCAGGGAGAACACATGGCCACCAAGGCTGAGAAGATCGTCGCCGGGCTCGGCGGTATCGAGAACATCGAAGAGGTCGAGGGCTGCATCACCCGCCTCCGCACCGAGGTCGTCAACCCCGAGCTCGTCGACGAGGCCGCCCTGAAGGCCGCCGGCGCCCACGGCGTCGTCAAGATGGGCACCGCGATCCAGGTCGTCATCGGCACCGACGCCGACCCGATCGCCGGTGAGATCGAAGACATGATGTGAGCTGAGCCCCCGGCTCACCCCGCACGCGCGACCAGACCCCGTCCGGGACGATCCGGACGGGGTCTTCGCGTGCACCCGCGCAGGCTAGGCTCGGAGCCATGTCTCGCATTGACGGCCGTACGCCCGAACAGCTCCGCCCGGTCACCATCGAACGCGGATGGAGCAAGCACGCAGAGGGCTCCGTCCTCATCTCCTTCGGTGACACCAAGGTCTTCTGCACCGCCTCCTTCACCGAAGGCGTCCCGCGCTGGCGCAAGGGCAGCGGCGAAGGCTGGGTCACCAGCGAATACTCGATGCTGCCCCGCTCCACCAACACCCGCGGCGACCGCGAATCCGTACGCGGCAAGATCGGCGGACGCACCCACGAGATCTCCCGGCTCATCGGGCGCTCCCTGCGTGCCGTCATCGACTACAAGGCACTCGGCGAGAACACCATCGTCCTGGACTGCGACGTCCTCCAGGCCGACGGCGGCACCCGCACCGCCGCCATCACCGGCGCCTACGTCGCCCTCGCCGACGCCGTCGCCTGGGGCCAGTCCAAGAAGCTGATCAAGGCCGGCCGCAAGCCGCTCACCGGCACCGTCGCCGCCGTCAGCGTCGGCATCGTCGACGGCGTCCCGCTCCTCGACCTCTGCTACGAGGAGGACGTCCGCGCCGAGACCGACATGAACGTGGTCTGCACCGGCGACGGCCGCTTCGTCGAGGTCCAGGGCACCGCCGAGGGCGAGCCCTTCGACCGCAAGGAACTCAACGCCCTCCTGGACCTCGCGGCCGGCGGCTGCGCGGACCTGGAGGCCATCCAGCTGCACGCACTGGAAGGCTGATCGCCCCCCGCGGCAACCATGAACCCCGCCGCGGGCGTCCTACCTGGCACGGGTGCACGGTGTTGAAGCCGTGCACCCGTCCACATATTTACGTACTTACTTGCCTGTATATCCGCGTATCCGTACTCGAGGGGGAGCCGTCCCGATGCAGAAGAAGCACCGCGCAGCAGCCATGGCCCTGGCCGCCGTCCTGACCGTCCCCGCGCTCTCCGCCTGCGACGCGATCTCCACCGCCCTGGACTGCGCGAACACCGCCGTTGCCGTCGCGGACGCCGCCAACGACCTCCAGCAGGCCGTCTCCAACGCGGGCAACAGCCCGGAGGACGCGAAGAACGCCCTCAACCAGATAGAGGAAAGCCTCAAGAAGGTCGGCGAGCAGAGCGACAACGCGGACCTGAAGAAGGCCATGGACTCGATGAACACGGCCGTCAAGAACGTCCGCACCGCCATCGAACAGGGCGACGCCACCCCGGACATCAAGCCCGTCGCGGATGCCGCCGCCGAGCTCTCCAAGGTCTGCACCCCCTGACCCCGGCCTCGACCCTGGATAATCGGTGACCATGACCCGCCTGATCCTCGCGACCCGCAACGCGGGCAAAGTCACCGAGCTCCGCGCCATCCTGTCCGACGCCGGCCTGCCGCACGAGCTGGTCGGCGCGGACGCCTACCCCGAGATCCCGGACGTCAAGGAAACCGGCGTCACCTTCGCGGAGAACGCCCTGCTGAAGGCGCACGCCCTCGCCCAGGCCACCGGCCTGCCGGCCGTCGCCGACGACTCCGGGCTCTGCGTGGACGTCCTGAACGGCGCCCCCGGCATCTTCTCGGCCCGCTGGGCCGGCCGCCACGGCGACGACGCCGCGAACCTGTCGCTGCTGCTGGCCCAGCTCTCCGACATCGAGACCCCCCACCGCGGCGCCCACTTCGCCTGCGCCGCAGCCCTCGCCCTCCCGGACGGCACGGAACGCGTGGTCGAGGGCCGCCTCCTGGGCACCCTCCGCCACACCCCGGCGGGCTCGGGCGGCTTCGGGTACGACCCGATCCTCCAGCCGGAGGGGGAGGCGCGGACGTGCGCGGAAATGTCGGCGGCGGAGAAGAATGCGATCTCCCACCGCGGCAAGGCCTTCCGCGCCCTGGTCCCGGTGGTCCGGGAGCTCCTCGGCTGAGGCCCCGTACACGAAGGCCGGTCACACTCTCATCGAGCGTGACCGGCCTTCAATGTGGGCCCGGTGGGACTCGAACCCACGACACACCGGACCTAAACCGGCGCCCTCTGGCCAGCTGGGGTACGGGCCCAATGCTGCCCGCCTACTGTAACGGTCGTGGGGAGGAGGTGGCACGAAGACCTCAACCCTGGCGCTGACGGGTGCCGCCACGGCACCAGGTGCTCGTGGTTGCATGGCAGTTGGGGCACAGTAGTCGGAGGTTTTCCCGACGGTCGTCGCTCCAGTCACCGTTGACGTGGTCGATCTCCAGGGTCATGGAGCGTCCGCACCACTCGGGCGGGGTCCCGCACCGGTCGCAGCGCTCGGGCACGCCGATCGCACGCAGCGCCCGGCGCAGCGTCTTTGTGCTGGTTCGCCGCTGCCTGTCGTGGTGGATGAGCACCTCGTCCGGCGTCTTGGCGGTGGGCGACGGCTTGCCGCGCTGGTGGGCTTGGCCCAGGAAGTGAGCGGTGCTGATCCCCTCGTCCGTGACCCATCTCCGTAGGTACGCGCGCTGGTGGTGATTGTCCGGCCGCCTGAGGCGCCGAAGCGCCTCCGCGAAGGAACTCGACGTGTCCACCGCGCGCCGGAGTTCCGCTGCCGTCGGCCGGGGGAGCCGTTTGGCGGTGGTCATCGCCGGCCCTTGCCCCGGCCTCGGTAGGTGTCCGTCGTCGAGTGGCAGTTGGGGCAGAGGAACCGCAGGTTCTCCCGCCGGTTGTTGCGCCAGTCGCCGTCGATGTGGTCCACCTCCAAGGGGGGCGGATCGCCCTGCCAGACCGCCTCGATGCCGCAGAAGGCGCAGCACTCTTTGGTCCCGACCTCCAGGAGGGCGCGCCTCAGTCGGGAGTTCGGCGTCCTCGCGGCTTGCGGGGAACGGTCGTCGCGGAGGATCTCCTCGGGGGCGCGGCGACGGCCGTTGTTCCGCGTCCGCTCCGTCCGGGTCGGTCCGGTGAAGTGGCTGGTGTCGATCCCGAACGCCTTCACCTTGCGGCTGATGTGGGCGTGATGGCCGCCCACGGCGTCCAAGCCGAGGTGGTGCAGCACCTCGTACATGTTGCGGGAGCCGGCCACGGCCTCTTCGAGGATCTCCTTCGTCCACTTCACCCCCTCCCGTTCGAAGTGGGAGGTAACGACCCCGAGCTTCCGCATGCGGTCATGCACGTATCGCCTCCGCGACCCGCCCCGCGGGTCCACCCCCAGCCTCTCCAGCGCCTCGCTCAGCGTCCGCGACGACCCCGCCGCCTCTGCGAGCCGTTCTCGTGTGTCGTCCGATACGGAACGGCCCGCACCGGTTCGGTGCGGGCCGTTCCATGGGAAGGCGGGGCCGGGGTCAGATGCCCAGGTCCTTGATGATCTTGGCTACGTGGCCCGTCGCCTTGACGTTGTACAGCGCGCGCTCGACCTTGCCCTCCTCGTCCACGATCACCGTGGAGCGGATGACACCCGTCACCGTCTTGCCGTACAGCTTCTTCTCGCCGTACGCGCCGTACGCCTCCAGGACCTCCTTCTCCGGGTCGCCGACCAGCGTGACCTTCAGGTGCTCCTTCTCGCGGAACTTCGCCAGCTTCTCCGACTTGTCCGGGGAGACACCGATCACGTCGTAGCCAGCCGTCGCCAGCACCTCCAGGTTGTCCGTGAAGTCGCAGGCCTGCTTCGTGCAGCCCGGAGTCAGCGCGGCCGGGTAGAAGTAGACGATCACCTTGCGGCCGAGGTGGTCGGCGAGCGAGATCTCGTTGCCGTCCGCGTCGGGCAGGGTGAAGGCCGGGGCGGGGTCGCCGGGCTGGAGTCGCTCGCTCATGTTCACAGTCTCCTCGGGAGGGGATCAGTACCCGACGAGACTAAGCTGACAGACTGTCCATGAAGGACCAGGACCATGCCCACAGACGACCACGGAGGCAGCGCGGTGTCGGACGTCAGGACCCCAGCGCAGATCGAGGCGGACATCGTCCGCCGGCGCGAGCAGCTCGCCGAGACGCTCGACGAGATCGGCGTGCGCGTGCACCCGAAGACGATCATCGGGGATGCCAAGGCCAAGGTCGCCTCGCATGTGGACCATGCCGCCGGCCGGGCCCTCGGCACCGTGAACCGCCTGGTCGCGGAGGTCAAGGGCGGGCTGCGCACCGAAACCGGCGAGCCGCGGCTCGAGCGGATCGTGCCGGTTGCCCTGCTCGCCGTCGGGGTGGTCGGGCTGCTGGCGGTGTCGGCCCGCCGCAAGCGCGGCTGATCCGGGCGGGTAGGTTCACAGACGTGAGCGAGAACCACAACCACGACAAGCTGCCCATCCGCATGCTGCACGACCGGGTGCTCGTGCGGTCCGATTCGCCCGAGGGTGAGCGCCGCTCCGGCGGTGGCATCCTCATTCCGGCCACGGCCGCGGTGGGCAAGCGGCTGGCCTGGGCCGCGGTGGTTGCGGTCGGGCAGAACGTCCGGACCGTGGAGCCCGGTGACCGGGTGCTCTACGACCCCGAGGACCGGGCCGAGGTCGAGGTGCGGGGCGCGACGTACGTCCTCATGCGCGAGCGGGACCTGCACGCGGTGGCCGCGGAGCGGCTGGAGGGGTCCGAGGACTCCACCGGGCTGTACCTGTAGCCCGGCCTGGGCCCGACCTGACAGATGTCCGAAAAGGGCTGGTGATGACCGTCACCAGCCCTTTTGCCTGTTCTTTGCTACGGTGGGGGAGAACCCGACGAGACGCGCCGTACCGGGTCAGGACAAGACGACGCAGCCCGTACTGCTCCCGTCTCGGAGGTTCCTGTCATGGCCTGGGTTCTGCTGCTGCTCGCCGGTCTGATCGAAGTCGGCTGGTCGATCGGCATGAAGTTCACCGAGGGGTTCACCCGGCTCTGGCCGAGCGTGTTCACCGGTGCCGGCATCGTCGCGAGCATGGTGCTGCTGTCGATGGCCGCGAAGACCCTGCCGATCGGTACGGCGTACGGGGTCTGGGTCGGCATCGGCGCGGCCGGGGCGGCGATCCTGGGCATGGTGGTGCTCGGTGAGCCGGTGACCGCCGCGCGGATCTTCTTCATCAGTCTGCTGCTGGTCGCGGTGGTGGGGCTGAAGGCGACCTCGGGTCACTGATCTGCACCCGGATCCTCACCCGGATCCTCATCCGGTTGGGCCGGGCCCCCGGTGGTCGTCGTACCGCCCGGGGCCTGGCCTTCTTCCGTCTGGCCTTCTTCCGGCTGGCCCTCGTCCCTCGTGCCCTCGTCCGTCTGACCCCCGTTCGTCTGGCCGCCGTTGGCCGGGCTTCCGTTCAGCTGCCCGCCCCGGGGCTCGCCGATACCGGTCGTCGGGGCCGGAGCCGGCGGGCGGTCCGGGCGTGGTGGCCGGGCGTGCGGGGGTGGCGGGGGAAGGGGCCGGTCGGCGCCCGGCTGGAGTTCTAGGTCGAAGTCGACGGGGTCCGAGCCTTCCAGCGCCGCCTTCGTGTACGCCGCCCAGATCCGGGCCGGGTAGCCGCCCCCGCTGATCCGGGCCTCGCCGAGGGCCCCGTACAGGGATTGCAGGGTTCCGGTGTCCGGGTCCTGGCCCATCATCGCGACCACGGTCACCAGGTCCGGGGTGTAGGCGGCGAACCACGCCGAGCGGTCCAGCTCGCCGGTGCCGGTCTTGCCGGCGGCCGGGTGGCCGGCGGCCAGCGCGGCCGTGCCGGTGCCGTTGTCCACGACGCTGACCAGCATCGAGGTGGTCGTGTCGGCCGCCTCCCGGCTGATGGCCTGGTGCGGGTCCCGGTTCGGCAGTCCGATGTCGTCCCCGCCCTTGGTGATCTTCTCGACCAGGGTGTACGGGGTGTACCGGCCGTGGTCGGCCAGCGTCGCGTACGCCTGCGCCATGTCGAGGACGGATGCCTGCATGGTGCCCAGTGCCATGGCGGGGCCCGGGTCGAAGTTGGGGGTGTTCGCCGGGATGCCGAGGGCGATCGCGGTGTCCTTGACCTTGAGGGTGCCCACGTCCACGGCCATCTGCGCGAAGACGGCGTTGACGGAGAGGTCGGTGGCGGTGCTGACGGTGATGTCCCCGTAGGAGTCCTGTCCCTCGTTCTCGGGGGCGTAGTGGATCCTGCTGCCGGTGACGGGCCGTTTGTTGTCCCCGTTGTAGAGGGTGTTGGGGGTGATGGGCCGGCCGTCCTGGGTGCGGGAGTCGTTCTCCACGGCGGAGGCGAACACGAACGGCTTGAAGGCGGAGGCGACCTGGTAGTCGTGCCGGGTGGCGTTGTTGACGTACTGCCGGGTGTAGTCGATGCCGCCGTAGAGGGCGACCACCTTTCCGGTGGCGGGGTCGATGGACGCGCCGCCGGCCCGGACCAGCCGGTCCGCGGGCCGGGTCTGCGGCGCCAGTTTGCTCGTCAGTCTGTCGTCCACGGCGTCGACGAAGGCGGTCTGGCGGTGCTTGTCGATGGTGGTGGTGATCCGGTAGCCGCCCTCGGCGAGGGTGGTCTCGTCGAGGATCTTGTTGCCGGTGATGTGGTCCTTCACGGCTTCCACCAGGTAGCCGCGCTGCCCGGACAGGCCCGAGGCCGGCCGGGCCTGCTGCGGTTCGGGGAACCGGGCCGCCGCGCGTTCGGCCGGGGTCAGCCACTGTTGTTTGACCATGCCGTCGAGTACGTAGTTCCAGCGGGCCAGGGCCCGGCCGCGGCTCTGCGGGTGGGTGACCACGTCGAAGGCGGAGGGGGAGTTGAGGAGGGTGGCGAGGTAGGCGCCCTCGGCGGTGGTGAGTCTGCCGACGTCCTTGCCGTAGTACGCCTGGGCGGCGGCCTGGATCCCGTACGCGTTCCGGCCGAAGTAACTGGTGTTCAGGTACCCCTCGAGGATGTAGTCCTTCGATTTCTCGCGGCCGAGTTTGACGGCGATGAAGAACTCGTTGACCTTGCGGCTGATCGTCTGTTCCTGGCCCAGGTAGTAGTTCTTCACATACTGCTGGGTGATGGTCGATCCGGACTGTCTGCCTTTGCCGGTCGCCGTGTTCCAGGCGGCGCGGAGCATCGCCTTGGGGTCCACGGCCCGCTCGGAGTGGAAGTCCCGGTCCTCGGCGGCGAGTACGGCCTCCTGGACGGTCCGCGGGACCTGGGCGAGCGCCACGTTCTGGCGGTTGATCTCGCCGTCGCGGGCGAGGGGTGAACCGTCGGCGTAGAGGTAGACGTTGGACTGGGCGGTGGCGGCGGCATTGGCGGGCGGGATGTCGACCAGCCGGTAGCCGGCGATCAGGGCGCCGCCGAGGAGCAGGGCGAAGAGCAGGACCGCGCCCAGCAGCATGCGCCAGGTGGGGAACAGCCGGCGCCAGCCGGTCCGCTTCCGCTCCCTCTTCTTCTGCTGCCTTCTCTCCCGGTTGGTCTGTGGCCGGCCTGGGGTGGTGTCCGGGTCGCGAGGAGACCAGGCCGGCGGTGGTGACTGGTCGCTCATCTCCGGGACTCCTCGGCGCCGCACGAAATATCCATGTCTGTACCTAGTGGTGTCTACCCGAGAGCGAGTGGTTCCGCTCCGGCCGGGCGTAAATCGGTCGCGTGGCTCGCCCCTCCGCACTAAGCTCGCGCGCTTTCGCCGAAGTGGGAACGACGCAGGAGTTGGGAGAGAAACGGTGCGCCTGACAGTGCGTCCGGCAGCTTCGCTGTACCCGGCCGTGGCGGCCGGGGGATTCCGTCGCTTCGCCACCTACGGGACCGCGACCGCGGCGGGGGTGTTCACCAACACCGTCTTCGGTTTCATCGTCGCGTACACGTACATAGCGCTCTGGGCGGAGCGCCCCGACCTCGGCGGCTACGACCAGGCGGAGGCGCTCACCTTCGTCTGGGTGAGCCAGTCGCTGCTCGCTGCCGGCGCGCTCATCGGCGGCGGCTTCCAGGAGGAGGTCCAGGAGCGGATCCGGACCGGGGACATCGCGGTCGACCTGTACCGGCCCGCCGACCTCCAGATGTGGTGGCTGGCCGCCGATCTCGGCCGTGCCGCCTTCCAGTTGCTGGGCCGCGGGGTGGTGCCGCTGGCCGTCGGGGCGCTCGCCTTCCGGCTGGCGCTGCCCGGCGACCCGTTGCGGTGGCTGCTGTTCGTGGTGTCCGTACTGCTCGCGCTGGTGGTGAGCTTCGCGCTGCGCTACCTGCTCGGGTTGGCCGCGTTCTGGCTGCTGGACGGGCAGGGCGTCAATCTGATGGCCACCGTGGTCTGCATCTTCTTCTCCGGGATGGTGCTGCCGCTGTCGGTGTTCCCGGGCGGGTTCGGGGAGTTGGTCCGGGCGCTGCCCTGGGCGGCGATGCTCCAGGTGCCCCTGGACGTGCTGCTGGGCAAGCACTCCGGGGCGGGGAGCGCGGCCGGGGCGCTGGGCTTCCAGCTCGGCTGGGCGGTCGTCCTGTTGGGGGCCGGGCGGCTGGTGCAGTCGGTCGCGACGCGGAAGGTGGTGGTCCAGGGTGGCTGAGGCGCGCGTGGGGACGGTCGGGGCGTCGCAGACCGCCGGCGGGCCGGCATCGGCATCAGCGGCGGCATCGGAATCGGCATCGCCATCGGCATGGGTGCCGGATCCGCGACGGCCGATGGAGGTGCCGCGGCGCAACCGCGCGGTGGAAGGGCTGCGCGGCTACGGGCTGATCGTGGCGATGTGGATCCGGGCGACGATGACGTACCGGACGTCCTTCCTGCTGGCGACCTTCGGGAACGCCGCGGTCACGCTCCTCGACTTCATCGGCATCTACATCATGTTCCGGCACGTGGACGCACTGGGCGGGTTCTCGCTGCCCGAGATCGCCCTGTTGTACGGGTCCTGCTCGGCCTCGCTGGGCCTGGCCGACCTGCTGCTCGGCAACACCGAACGGATCGGGCAGCGGATCCGGGACGGCTCCCTGGACACGATGCTGGTCCGCCCGGTGCCGGTACTGGCCCAGGTCGCGGCGGACCGGTTCGCGCTGCGCCGGCTCGGCCGGATCGCGCAGGGGCTGGCGGTGCTGGGCTGGGCGGTCTGGGTGCTGGACGTGGACTGGACCCTCGGGCGGATGCTGCTGGTGCCGGTGATGGTGCTGGCCGGGGCGGCGATCTTCGGCGCGGTGCTGGTGGCGGGGGCGGCCTTCCAGTTCATCGCCGGGGACGCGGCCGAGGTGCAGAACTCGTTCACGTACGGCGGCTGCACGATGCTCCAGTACCCGCCGACGATCTTCGCCCAGGACCTGCTGCGCGGGGTGACCTTCGTGGTCCCGCTGGCCTTCGTGAACTGGCTGCCGGCGCTGGAGGTGCTGGGGCGGCCGGATCCGCTGGGGCTGCCCGGCTGGGTGGCGTACCTGAGCCCGGTGGTGGCCTTCCTGGTGTTCGTACCGGCCTCGCTGGCGTGGCGGGCCGGCCTTCGTTCGTATCGCAGTACGGGGAGTTGAGACAGCGGTCGTGAATGCGTTGATCGAGCTGTGCGAGGTCGAGAAGGTCTTCGACGTACGGCGTCGGGCGGGCCTGTTCCGGCGGGAGAAACACCAGGTCAGGGCCGTGGACGGGATCAGTTTCGAGGTCGCGGCCGGGGAGGTGGTCGGCTACATCGGGCCGAACGGCGCCGGGAAGTCGACGACGATCAAGATGCTGACCGGCATCCTGACCCCGAGCGGGGGCCGGCTGCGGGTCGCCGGGATCGATCCGTCGGCGGAGCGGACCCGGCTGGCGAGCCGGATCGGGGTGGTCTTCGGGCAGCGCACCACGCTGTGGTGGGATCTGCCGCTCAAGGACTCGTACCAGCTGATGCGGCGGATGTATCGGGTTCCGGAGGCCAGGTTCCGGGCGAATCTGGAGCGGTGCGTGGAGCGGCTGGACCTGGCCGAGCTGCTCGACGTACCGGTGCGGCAGCTGTCGCTGGGGCAGCGGATGCGCGGGGACATCGCGGCGGCGCTGCTGCACGATCCGGACGTGCTGTACCTGGACGAGCCGACGATCGGGCTGGACGTGGTGAGCAAGGCGAAGGTGCGGGGCTTCCTGCGGCAGCTGAACGAGGAGCTCGGCACGACGGTGCTGCTCACCACCCACGACCTCCAGGACATCGAGCAGCTGTGTGAGCGGGTGATGGTGATCGACCACGGGCGGCTGATGTACGACGGGCCGCTCGGCGGGCTGCATGCGGCCGGGTCGGCGGGGGAGAGCGAGCGCACGCTGGTGGTGGACCTGGAGCGGGAGCTTCCGCCGATTGTGGTGGAGGGTGCGCGGACGGTGAAGGTGGAGGGGCCGCGGCAGTGGCTGGCGTTCCCGGCGACGCAGTCGGCGGCTCCGCTGGTGGCCGCGGTGGCGGCGGCGTACCCGCTGCTCGACCTGTCGGTGCGGGAGCCGGACATCGAGGACGTGATCGCGCGGATGTACGCGGGCCGCGGATAGTCGGCCGCGGATAGTCGGCCGGTTGAGCGGAGAGTAAATAGTGTGACTGGCTAGGCTGTTGCTCATGAGCGATGACAGGCAGCCGGAACTGCCGGAACTGCGGGCTTCGGATGCCGACCGGGAGCGGGTGGTGGAGCGGCTGCGGGACGCGGTCGCCGAGGGCCGGCTCACGATGGAGGAGTTCGAGGAGCGGCTGGAGGCGGCGTACGCGTCCCGGACGTACGCGGAACTGGAACCGCTGACCCGGGACCTGCCGGCGGCGGGGGCCACGGCTCCGCTGGCCGCCGCACCGGCCGCGGGGGCGGCTCCGGCTCCGGCTTCCGCTGCGGGCCTGCCGGCCCGGATCGGCGGGGAGGGCACCTCGACCGCGGCGGTGGCGGTCATGTCCCGGGTGCAGCGGATCGGGCACTGGACGGTGCCTGCGCGGTTCAACGCGGTGGCGTTCTGGGGGCGGGGAGAGCTCGACCTGCGCGAGGCCCGGTTCGCAGAGCGCGAGGTCGTGATCAACTGCGTCGCGGTCATGGGCGGGATCGAGATCATCGTGCCGCCGGGTGTGGAGGTGGACGTCCGGGGCTTCGGCTTCATGGGCGCCTTCGACCAGGGCGACGGCCCGGGCCCGGCGGAGCCGGGGGCACCGCGGGTGGTGGTGACGGGGCTGGCCTTCTGGGGCGCGGTCGAGGTGAAGGTGCGGGCTCCGAAGGCGAGGCCCGGGGGGCCGGGGCTGGAGCGCGGGGAGCCGCGCAAGGAGCTGTAGCTGTAGCTGGTAGGAGCGGTCGTTCCGGCGTGCCGGGAACTCCTGGCGGCTCCCGGGAGTCGGATGCTATGCAGACAAAACCGGCGGCCCCCGGGGGAAGGCAGGAGCACGTGGAACGCACGGCGAAAGCGGGCAATGGCCCGGGCTCGGAGCCGGGCGCCGGCTCGGGGCCCGGCGGCTCGGGGCCAGGCGGCGGCGCCGGGCTGCCGACTGGGCCCGGATCAGGCGGTCCAGCCGGATCCGGCGGTCCAGCGGGCCCAGTCGGCGCGGCGGGTTCAGGCGGCTCAGCCGGTTCGGCGGGCCCCGGCGGTTCGGCCGGTTCGGCGGGCCCTGGCGGTTCAGCGGGTCCAGGCGGTTCGGCCGGTCCAGCCGGTCCAGCGGGTCTAGGCAGTCCCGGCGGATCCTCGGGTCCAGGTGGTCCAGGCGGCTCAGCTGGATCCGGTAGTCCGGCAGGTCCAGGCGGTCCTGGCGGATCAACCGGTGCAGCCGGTCCAGCCGGATCCGGCGGATCGGCGGGCTCCGGCGGATCCGGCGGACGAGCCGGGTCCGGCGCGGCCGGTGCACCGGGCATGCCGGGCCCACAGGGCCCACAAGGCAAGCCAGGCTCGCCCGGCGGGCATGGTGCGGCCGGCGCGTTTCTGTTCAGCGCGGCCGACGAGGAGCGCAGGCGCGGCGTCCGCCGGATGAAGGCCACCGCGACGGGCCTGCTGCTCCTGGTCGCCGTGATCTACGTACTCGCCAAGGTCGCCCAGCACGCCTGGGGCGCCGGCGGCTGGGCCGGCTATGTCGCAGCAGCCGCCGAAGCCGGCATGGTGGGTGCGCTGGCCGACTGGTTCGCGGTCACGGCCCTGTTCCGGCGGCCCCTGGGACTCCCCATCCCGCACACCGCGATCATCCCCACCAAGAAGGACCAGCTGGGCGTCTCGCTGGGCGAGTTCGTCGGCGAGAACTTCCTCTCCTCCGACGTCGTACGCGCCCGCCTGCACGCCCTCGGCATCGGCGGCCGGCTCGGCGCCTGGCTGGCCGAGCCCGCCCACGCCGACCGGGTCACGGCCGAACTCGCGACGGCCCTGCGCGGCGCCCTCACCGTGCTGCGGGACTCCGACGTCCAGGCGGTGGTCGGCGAGGCCATCACGCGGCGGGCCGAGACGGCCGAGATCGCGCCGGGCATCGGCAAGACCCTGGAGCGGGTCGTCGCGGACGGCGGCCACCGGCGGGTGGTCGACCTGGTGTGCGTCAAGGCCCACGACTGGCTGGTGACCCACGCGGACTCGGTGATGGACGCGGTCCAGGGCGGCGCCCCCGGCTGGACCCCGCGCTTCGTGGACCGGAAGGTCGGCGACCGGGTGTACAAGGAACTGCTGCGCTTTGTCACCGAGATGCGGGACATGCCCGAGCATCCGGCGCGCGGGGCCGTCGACCGCTTCCTGACCGACTTCGCGGCGGACCTCCAGGCGGACACCGACACCCGGGTCCGGGTGGAACGGCTGAAGTCCGAGATCCTGGCCCGGGGCGAGGTACAGGACGTCATCGCCTCCGCATGGTCGGCGATCCGCTCGATGATCATCTCGGCGGCCGAGGACGAGCGCAGCGAACTGCGGCTGCGGGTCCGCTCCTCGCTGATGTCCCTGGGGGCGCGGCTGGCCACCGACGGCCGGCTCCAGTCGAAGGTGGAGGGCTGGATCGAGGGTGCGGTGGTGTACGTGGTCACCACCTACCGTGCCGAGATCACCTCGCTGATCACGGACACGGTGGCGGGCTGGGACGCCGAACACACCTCCCGCAAGATCGAGGCCCACATCGGCCGGGACCTGCAGTTCATCCGAATCAACGGCACGGTGGTCGGCGCCCTCGCGGGCCTGC
The DNA here is from genome assembly GCF_040296685.1 of Streptomyces sp. NPDC002054. Taxonomy (NCBI): domain Bacteria; kingdom Bacillati; phylum Actinomycetota; class Actinomycetes; order Kitasatosporales; family Streptomycetaceae; genus Streptomyces; species Streptomyces sp. NPDC002054. The sequence goes on along the minus strand of NZ_JBEOXT010000012.1, from coordinate 187,426 downwards.
TGATCTACTCGGTGTCCCAGGCGTTCGGCGCGTAGCCGGGGCCGCCCAGGCCGTCTCTTCCGGATCTTGCCTAGCCCGCGCCGCCCGGCACCGCACCTCGCTGCGTTGTCGAGGCGCCCGAGTACGCCCAGTACAAGGGCGCCTCTCCGCCTTGCGATGCACGGCGCCGGACGACGCGGGCTTAACCGGCAAGATCCGAAAGAGACGGCCTAGCCCTGGCAGTCCCGGCCGCCGCGGTCGGCGACCACCCAGGCTGCGGTGGCCACCACGCCCGCGACCCCGAGTACGGCGGGCCAGGCGCCGACCTTCTTGGCCAGCGGGTGGGACCCGGCGAAGCCCGCGACGTACAGGGCGGAGAGGGCGGCCGTGGCCGGGGTACCGGCCCGGCGGTACCACTCCCGTCCGGCCGCTATCCCGGCCGCGCCCAGCACCACCCCGCCCAGGGGGCGCTTACGGGTGAAGCGGGCGACGGCGTACCCGCCGACCAGTCCTGCGGCGGCCACTGCCGAGGTGGGTACCTGCGCCATGATGTCTGTCCCTTCGCCGAATCCATCGGAATCCGTCCATGAATCCGTCCATGGTCCGACTCCCGAGGCTAACGGGAGCGCCGGGCGATCAGTCGGGCTCCCAGCAGACCGAGCACCAGCACCGCCCCGCCGATCGCCGCATCCGGAACCGCCGCCTGCACGGGCGCGGGCAGCAACGCGAGGAGGCCCAGCACGAGCAGGAACACGAAGAGGAATGCGAGCGCGCACGCGCCCAGCATTCCGATGAATCTGTCCACACCCGCTCAACGGCCGCGGGCAGGCACCCGACACGGGCGGATTTGTCGCACACTCGCCGGATCCGTCGATGGTCGGCCGGATGGAACCGGGCAGGCGTAGATTTACTCTCCAAAGGGGAGTAAATCCCCCCACCCATTCCAGGAGCGGCCAACCGTGATCTGCTACGGACCGACCGTCCTCGACCTGTCGGACGAACTGCTCGACACCTACGCCGAGGTGTTCTCCGCCCCGCCGTGGAACGAAGACGAAGAAACCATTCGTCAGTTCGCGACGCGACTGACCGCCGACACCCGCCGGGCCGGCTTCCGGGCCGCCCTCGCCCAGTCCGAGGCCGGCATCGACGGCTTCGCCACCGCCTGGCTGACCAAGGCCCCGTTCCCGACGGTCCGCGGCTACGCCCAGGTCGCCGCGCAGCTTGGCCCGGACCGGGTCCGCGAACTCCTCATCGGCGCCCTGGAGATAGACGAGCTCGCCGTACGCCCGCACGCCCGCGGCCACGGCACCGGCCGCGCCCTGCTCGCCGAGATCACGGCCGATGCACCGGACCGGCGGGCCTGGCTGCTCACCGCCCGCGCGGCGGTGGACACGGTGGCCACCTACCGCCGCCTGGGCTGGCACGAAGTACCGCCGCTGCCCGGCACGGAGAACGGCGTGGTGGTCTTCCTTTCCCCGGACCACCCCTCGGCCCCCAAGACCCCCAAGACCCCCAAGGCGACCAAGAACCGCCGCACGACCGTGGTGGTCTGACGACGCGGCTACGCCCGCCCCCGCCCGGGCATACAGCCCGCATGATCACGCGCATCGCCCACCGCCAACTGAACCTCGCCACCGCCCACCAGCTCCGCCGGGCCGGCATCCCGTCGGCCACCATCGCCGGCCGCACCCGGCGCGCCTCCGGGCCCTGGCAACGCCTGCTGCCCCGGGTCTACCTCCTCCAGACCGGCCCGCCCGACCCGCGCCAACGGGCCCTGGCCGCCGTCCTGTACGCCGCCCAGCCCGGCGCCGACCCGCTGTCCGGCGGCACCGCGGCCCTCACCGGCGGAGCCGCCCTCGCCCTGCTCGGCGTACGCGACGCCCCACCGGCCCCGCACGACGTCCTGATCCGCGCCCCCCGCACCCTGGCCCGCACCGCCGGGGTCCGCCCGCTGGCCACCCGCCGCTGGCCGGCCACGATCACCGTCTCCGGTATCCCGAGCGCCCGCCCGCTCCGCGCCGCGGCCGACTTCGCCGCCCGGGCCGAGGACCCGGACCTGGTCCGCTCGGTGCTGGCGGGCGTGGTCCAGTCGGGCTGGTGCCACCCGGCCGACCTGCACGCCGAACTCCGCACGGCCCGCCTCCTGAACCGCCCCGCGGCCCGCGCAGCCGCCGCCGAACTCCTGGCCGGCACCCGCTCCCTCGCCGAAGCCCAGGCCCGCGAGACCCTGGCGGCAACGGACCTCCCCGCCCCGCTGTGGAACGCCCGCCTCTACACCCCGGACGGCACCTTCCTGGCCAGCCCGGACGCGTACTGGCCGGACCAGGGCGTGGCCCTGGAGATCGACTCGGCCGAGTACCACTACACCCGCGACTCCTGGCACGCCACCCTCCACCGCCGCCTCCGCCTCGAAGCCCACGGCATCCTGGTGGTCTCCACGACCCCCTCAATCCTCCGCAACACCCCCCAAGAGGTAACCCAGGCCCTCCACACCCTCCTCACCCTGGCATCCACCCGCCCGACCCCACCCACGGCAACAGCCCGCGGCCACCAGCAGCTGGCCCTTCCGCTGTAGGTGGCGAAAAGGAGCTATCTGAGAGCGATCAAGGACGTTTAGGGTGTGCCGATGAAGGCAGAGCGGGTCATTGGACACATTGAAGGCGTTGTGCCCGGCAGAAGGCTTCGACGGCGCAAGGACGTCTTCGCCGCTTCCTTGCACGGCGATATGCAGCGGGGCATCTCACAACTGAAGGACGCGGATGGCGCGCACGTCTCGGACGCTATCGTCCTCAACGGTGGCTACATAGACGATGACGACGAATGGCATCGCATCATCTATACCGGGGCCTCGCCCCAGGTCGAACGGGACCCTACGACCAAGGCCCTGACGAAGAGCCAGCGCTGGGACTACCGGGACAACGCAGCGCTGAGGCGCAGCTACGACCGCGGGCACCCGATCCGCATCCTTCGAGGCTCCGAGGGCGATCGCCGCTATTCACCGAGCGACGGCTACCGCTACGACGGCCTGTATGCGATCACGGCGGTTCGTACGGCCCTCTCCAAAGTCCCTAGCCTGACGGGTGAGCCCATCCAGATCTGCCAGTTCGAGCTGGAGCGGCTGCCGACGCCGGCGCAGGAGCTCACGCCATTGGAGATCACTGCCGCCGAGGCCTTCGGTTTCGGAGACGAGGAGAAGTTCCCGGCCACGCGGACCACGCAGGTCCAGCGCATGGTCCGAGACGCAGCCGCCGCTCGTCGCATCAAGGACCTCTACGGAGGACAGTGCCAGACCTGCGGGATACGGCTGACGGGTGCGGACGCTAAGCCGTACAGCGAAGGCGCGCACCTGAAGCCGCTGGCTGCGCCGCACCGAGGGCCCGACGTCGAGCGGAACATCCTTTGCCTGTGCCCGAACTGCCACGTGCGCCTCGACCTCGGTGTCATCTCCTTCACCGATGACTGGTCGGTGATCGAGCGCAGGCCCGAGGGCACGGCGCCCACCACACTGCCCAAACTCCTGCTGAAGAAGGGGCACGGCCTTCACTCCTCCTACGCCCGCTACCAGCGCGAGTGGTGGGACAAGCTCTGGAGTGACTCCGCCGGAGAGTAGCCGCGCCCCCGTCTTCCTGCTCCCGGCCGGCCTACCCGCGTCCAGGCTCGCCGTGGCATGCGGCGTACGCCTTGCCCGAGGTGCACCAGCAGGGGGCTGTGGGGGAGGGGGGCCAGGGGGTGGCCTTGCCGCGGGCGGCGAGGGTGGTGGCGTATTCCGCGAGGAGGGACGGGGAGGCCGGGGAGGTCTTCTCCGAGGCGGCGAAGGCCTCGTACGAGGGAACGCTCGCGGTGACGATGCCGAGGTTGTGGGTGCCCGAGGCGGCCAGGGCGCGGAGGGAGGACTCGATGCCGGCCAGGTGGACCGCGTGGGACGGGTACTCCGTGGACAGGGTCGGGTAGGCGGTGAGGAGTTCCGCCAGTTCGGCCGCGGGCCAGTGGAGGAGGGCCACCGGGAAGGGGCGGGAGAGGGCGGCCCGGCGGTCGCCGAGTTCGGCGCGGAGGCGGGCGATCTCGGCGCGGAGCTCGGCCGGGTCGTCGGAGCCCAGGGCCCAGATGCGCTTGGGGTCGTGGAGCTCGTCCAGCGGGACGGGGCCGGTGTGGCGGGTGTCGGCGACCATGTCCCAGTCGTCGTGCGGGAGCCCGAGGAGCCGGCGGACCCGGTGCCGGCCGGTGAGGAGGGCGGTGGTGGCCGGGGTGAGCGGGGTGTCCTCCGAGATGAGCAGCGTCGCCGCCTCCGTGAAGCACTCCTCGGAGGCCGTCAACTCGTCGTGGGCCTCCAGGGTTTCGGCGATCACCTCCCACGGGGCCGGGTCGGCGGGCGAGGCCGCGCGGATGCCGGAGATCAGGGCGCGGGCCTCGGCCTCGTGGCCGTACTCCCACAGGTTCGCGGCCTGGAGGGCCTTGATCAGGTGGGGGTTGGCGGGGGAGGCGGAGAGGAGCTGGTCGTAGAGGCTGCTCGCCCGGTCCCGTGCGTCGGCCAGCTCGAGGTGGGCCGCGGCCTGCAGGAGCAAGGGCTCCTGGTCCTCGGGGTAGCGGGTCGCCGTGCGGATCAGGCGCTCGGCTTCGGCGATGTGCTCGGCAGGCGTGTCGGGGCGCATGGATCACACGGTACTGCTGCTGGTCAGTTGACGGGGGAGGACCTAGGGTGCCGGCCGTGAGAGATCGCATTCCGGTGGTGGTTCAGGGGCGGTGGCGCGGGCTGCTGGCCCGGGGACTGTGGGGTGCGGCCGAGTTGACGGTCACCGTGGGGGTGATCGTGATGTTGCTGGTGGTGCATCAGGTGTGGTGGACCAATCGGCAGGCGGTCGCCGGGGCCCGGGAGCAGGTGGCGGCGCTGGAGGAGCAGTGGGCGGCACGGCCCGTAGCCGAGCCGTCCGGGGACAGTGCCGGGGGCGGTCTTCCCTCTGGTGACGGTGTTGATGGTGGGCAGGTGGCTGGTGGTGCGGCTGATGGCGAGGTGGTTCCGTCCGGTGCGCCGCCGGTGAGCTTGGCTCCGTCGGCCGGTGGGTCTGTCCGGCCTCGGCCGGGCGGGTCGGAGCGGGCGTACGCCGTGCTGCGCATTCCGCGGCTGGGGGTGGTGGTGCCCGTCGCGCAGGGGGTGAGCCGGCGAGGGGTGCTCGACAAGGGGTATGTGGGGCACTACCCGGGGACCGGACGGCCGGGTGCGCAGGGGAACTTCGCGCTGGCCGGGCACCGGAACACGCATGGCGAACCGTTCCGCTACATCAACCGGCTGCGGGCGGGTGATGAGTTGATTGTTGATGTGAAGGGGCAGCGGTTTGTTTACGTGGTGGGGAAGACGCTGGACGAGACCTCCGAGCGGGACACCGGAGTGATTGCCGCGGTGCCGCGGAGCGCGGTCCGGCCCGAGTACGGGTACAGCGAGCCGGGCGCGTACATCACCTTGACCACCTGCACGCCCGAGTACACCTCCAAGTACCGCCTGGTGGTGTGGGGGACGCTCAGGTCGACCGAGCGGAGATGACCCCGTTGTCGGTGGCGCGGGCTACTATCGAAGGCACGATCGAAGACGCGATCGAAGACGGGGATGGAAGCGGAGAGAGAGAGGGGGGGTGGATGCGCGAGTGGATGCGTGCCTTGGTGGCGCGGGTCGGGCCGGTGGCCGTGCTCCTCGCGTGGGGGCTGGCCGGAGTGGCCGCCGCCGTCCTCGGTGAGGGTGGTCTCGCCTCCGCCGTGACCTTCGCGGCCACCGCTGCCGTGAGCGCCGCCGTCCTCGGCTGCGCCGCCCTGATGGCGCGCAGCGCCTCGCCCGTGCCGCCCACCCGAATACGCACCGCGATCCGTGATCGCGAGCAGCGTACGGCGTTCCTGCCGCAGCGTGATCCCGATGCCTCGGGCCGGTCGCGGCCCAGGGCTCCCGGCCGTCCGTCTTTGACGGCCGCGTAGGGGTTCGCTCCGCATCACCGCACCTCGTTGTTCCGCGCGCCCCTTGTGGCTCGTCACGCCGAAATTCCATCTTTCGGTGCCGTCGCCCAGATCCCGGTAGCAGGCGATCGCGACGGCAGGACGAGACCCCCGGAGGGTTCACGTGTCCGTTTTCACTGTCTTCGCTGCCTTTGTCGACCAACTCGCTGACCTCCTCGACCCGGTGTTCGCGGCCTCCGCGACCGCCGCGGCGATCGTGCTCTTCACCGTGCTCGTACGGGTCGCTCTGCACCCGCTCACCCGGGCCGCCTTCCGCGGTGAGCGGGCCCGGGCGGCGCTGGCGCCCCGGCTGGCCGAGCTGAAGCGCCGCCACCCCGGCCCCAAGAACGCGGACCGGCTGCAGAAGGCCGTCCTGGAGCTGCATGCCGAGGCCGGCACCTCGCCGTTGGCCGGCTGCCTGCCGATGCTGGTGCAGCTGCCGGTGTTCTTCGTCATGTACCGGGTGTTCTCCGCGGGCCGGCTCGGCGGCGAGACCAACGCACTGCTGGCCGAGGGGCTGCTCGGAGCGCCGCTCGGCGGGCACTGGGCCGATGCTCTCGGTGAGGGCGGGGTGTTCGGGGCGCAGGGGCTGGTGTTCCTCGGGCTGTTCGCGGCGATCGCTGCGGTGGCCGTCTGGACCGTGTTGCGGGCGCGGCGGGCCATGGCCGCGGGCAACGGCCCGGCCGGCCTGGCCGCCGCGGCCGGGGACGAGCCGGGGGCGGCGCTGATGGGCCGGATGCTCAAGGTGATGCCGCTGATGGCGTTCGGGACGCTGGTCACCGCCGCCATCGTGCCGCTGGCCGCAGGCCTCTACCTGCTGACCACCACTGCGTGGACGGCCGGTGAGCGGGCCTGGCTCCAGCGTCGCTGGGACCGTAAGGAGGGGAGTGGGGCAACGGGAACGGGAACGGTGGAAATCGGGGCGAAGTAGTCGGGCGGAAGGGCGCTGCGGTCCTGTTGCGGTCCAGTCCGTGAACAGGGTCTTGCAGATTGGACCGGCTTCTTGGAGGATCAACCAATCCTCCGATGGCCGCAACCCATCGGCCGACCCGTGGCATGCCATGCCCATGGGTCGACCACCCTCGACCACGGGAGAATGTTCATGAAGCTGCTGCGTGTCGGTCCGGTGGGGGCCGAGCGCCCCGCACTGCTCGACCGGGACGGGACCCTGCGGGACCTGTCCGGCCTCGTCACGGATGTGGACGGCGCCCTGCTCGCCGATGAATCCGTGCTGTCCCGCGTCCGGGGCGCGGCGGCCTCCGGTGAGCTGCCCGTGCTCGGTGCGGAGGGGCTGCGCATCGGTGCGCCGGTCGGCCGGATCGGCAAGATCGTGGGCATCGGCCTGAACTACCACTGCCACGCGGCCGAGGTCGGCGCGGAGGCGCCCGCCGAGCCGATCGTGTTCATGAAGGCTGCGGACACGGTCGTCGGCCCGGACGACACCGTGCTGATCCCGCGCGGCAGCGTGAAGACCGACTGGGAGGCCGAGCTCGGCGTCGTCATCGGCGCCACCGCCCGCTACCTGTCCTCCGCCGAGGAAGGCCTGGGGCATGTGGGCGGGTACGTCCTCGCGGACGACGTCACCGAGCGCGCGTTCCAGAACGAGCGCGGCGGCACCTGGGACAAGGGCAAGAACTGTGAGACGTTCACCCCGCTCGGCCCGTGGCTGGTCACCGCCGACGAGGTGCCGGACCCGCAGGCCCTCGATGTGAAGCTGTGGGTCAACGGCGAGCTGAGGCAGAACGGCTCGACCTCCGACCAGATCTTCCCCGTCGGCGAGGTCGTCCGGTACCTGAGCCACTTCATGACCCTGTATCCCGGCGATGTGATCGTCACCGGCACCCCGGCCGGTGTGGCCGCGGGCCAGCCGGAGCCGAAGCCGTTCCTGCGGGCCGGTGATGTGGTCGAGTTGGAGATCTCCGGGCTGGGCCGCCAGCGCCAGGAGTTCAAGAGCGCATAGCTGGTGAGCGCGGTGCGCCCGGTGTGACCGGCCGGGCCCGGGCGGGCCCGCCGGTCCCGGGCGGTCAGAGGGTGATCGTGGTGCCCTCGAGGGAGGAGCGGCGGGCCGCCTCCAGTACGGCCAGCGCCTGCGCCGCCTCCTGCGCGGTGACCGGCGCCGGGCCGCCCTCCCGGAGCGCCGCCGCCACCGCCGCGTAGTACGCCGGGTAGTCGCCCGGGACCGTCGGCACCGGCCGCCCGCCGCCGGTCAGCGGGGACTCGCCCGAGCCGACCGTCGCCCAGCAGTGCTCCGGCTCCTCGCCCCACGGCTGGCCCGGCTGCCCGGGGCGGCGGCCCTCGCGCAGCGCGGCCTCCTGCGGGTCCAGGCCGTACTTCACGAAGCCCGCCGAGGAGCCCAGCACCCGGAAGCGCGGGCCCAACTGGGCGGTGGTGGCGCTCATGTAGAGGTGGGAGCGGACCCCGTTCGCATGGGTGAGGGCGATGAAGGTGTCGTCATCCGTCTGGGCGCCGGGGCGGCTTACGTCGGTCTCGGCGTAGACCCGTACGGCCGGCCCGAACAGCACCAGGGCCTGGTCCACCAGATGGCTGCCCAGGTCGTACAGCAGGCCGCCGATCTCCTCCGGGGCCCCGGACTCGCGCCAGCCGCCCTTGAGCTGGGGCCGCCACCGCTCAAAGCGGGACTCGAAACGCTGGATCGCGCCGAGCTCGCCGCCGGCGATGGTCCGGCGGAGGGTGAGGAAGTCGTTGTCCCAGCGGCGGTTCTGGAAGACGGACAGGAGCGTGCCGGTCCGGTCGGCGAGCTCGGCCAGGGCGTGGGCCTCGGCGGCCGTCGCGGCGAGCGGCTTGTCCACGACCACCGGGATGCCGGCCTCCAGGGCGGCGGTGGCGAGCGGCACGTGGGTCTTGTTGGGGGAGGCGATCACGATGAGGTCGAGGGCGGGGGACCGCTCCCACAGCTCCGCGGGGGAGTCGGCGAACCGCACCTGGGGGAACTCGGCGCGGGCCTGGGCGCGGCGTTCCGGGTTCGCGGTGACGATCGTGTCGAGGACCAGTCCCTCCGTCGCGGCGACCAGGGGGGCGTGGAAGACGGAGCCGGCGAGGCCATAGCCGACGAGGCCGACGCGGAGCGGCGGGCGGGAGCCGGGGGCGGCGGCGGGGGCTGCGGCGCTGCTGGCGCTGGTGCTCGCACTGGTGGCGCTGGTGCTCGTGCTCATGCGACCACTTTGGCAACAGTGTTGCCAAAGTGCAAGGAGGGGAGAGAATGGGCGGGTGAAACGGGCGAACAGGGCTGCTGGGGTCAATCTGCCGGGCCTGCGCGGGCACAATGCGGCGCTGGTGCTGGACCTGCTGCGCGGGGCCGGGGCCGAGGGGCTGGGGCGTGGCGAGCTGGCCGAGCGTACGGGGCTCACCCCGCAGGCCGTCAGCAAGATCACGGCACGGCTGCGGGTGGAGGGCCTGGTCGCCGAGGCCGGCCGCGGCGCGTCCACCGGCGGCAAGCCGCGCACCCTGCTGCGGCTGGTGCCGGGGGCCGGGCACGCGGTCGGGGCACACCTCGACCGGGACGAGCTGCGGGTGGTCCGGGTGGACTTGGCCGGACGGGTGGTGGCGGAATCCCGGGGCGGGCTGGACTTCGCGGCGGGACCGGCGGCGGTGGTGGCGGAGCTCGTACGAGCGGTACAAGCGGTACAAACGGTACGGACGGCCACAGACGGCTCGGGCACGGCCGTACTCGGCGTCGGGGTGGCGGCTCCGGGCCCGCTCGACCGGAGCGCCGGCGTGCTCGGACGGGTCACCGGATTCCCGGACTGGGCCGGCTATCCGCTGCGGGACGCGTTGGAGGAGCGGCTCGGGGTGCGGGTGGAGCTCGACAAGGACACCCACGCGGGAGCCGCCGCGGCGGCCTGGTCCGGCCCGGGCGCGGGTGCGTACCTGCACCTCGGGACCGGTCTGGGAGCCGGACTGTGCCTGGACGGCGAGGTGTACCGGGGCGGCCGGGACGGCCGCTCGGGGGCGGGCGAGTTCGGGCACCAGGTGCTGCTGCTGGACGGCCCGCCGTGCCGGTGCGGGGCGCGCGGCTGCGTGGAGGTGCTGTGCCTGGCGGCGGTGGCCCGCGGGGACCTGGCGGAGGCGTCCCGGATCCTGGGGGAGGCGGCGGCGAACCTGGTGGCGCTGCTGGACGTGGAGCGGGTGCTGCTGGGCGGGCGGGTAGTGGCCCGGTCGCCGGAGGTGTTCCTGGCCGGGGTGGCGGAGGTCCTGCGGGCCCGGGCGCGGGCCGGGGTGCTCGGCCCGGCCGAAGTGGAGGTCTCACTCGCCGGCGGCGGGGTGGCAGAGGGCGCAGCAGACCTGATCCTGGGCCCCCTCTTCGGCCGCTCCTGACCCACCCGCGCCGGCCCTGGCAGAGCCCGGTCCCGCCGGGCAGAGCCGGGCATAGCGCTCGGCTGAGCCGAGCTGCGCCGGACCGGGTTGAGCCGAGCAGGGGCTGTTGGGCAGAGCCGGGCCTGCGGGCCGCGCTGGGCCGAACCAGCCCGGGCCGAGCCGGACACAGCCGAGTCGGGCCGGTTGGGTCGAGCCAAGCCGGCTGAGTGGAGGTGCGCTGGGCTGGGCTTGCTGGGCAGAGTCGAGCCGTTGCTGTCGGGCCGAGCCGGGCCTGGCCGGGCAGAGCCGGGCGGTGCCGCGCCGGACAGCGCCGACCGGGAGCTGGGCAGGCCCGAACCCGGCCCGGCCGAACCCGAACCCGGCGGCGCCCGCCCTGCCCACCCAGGCCCGACCGCGCCGCCCCGGCCTGCGCCCCGGCCGGAACCCAGCTCGCGCCCCGGTTACGCCCGGCCCGCGCCGCGCCGCCCCGGCCCAACCCCGACCACCCCACCTCAGGAGGCTCGACGGGTCCGCCATGTGGGGGGAAACGTGGGGATTTCGGGTGTGGTGGGTGGGGGTTGGGTCGCGCGCGTGGGAGGCTGCCTGGCATGGCGGGGTGATAGTCACCTGGTCTGATCATCGTCCGGCGAGCAGCGAAGGCCCTTCATGCGACTGCGCAAAGCCCTTGCCCTCTCCGGCGTCCTGCTCGCCTTGGCCGGGCCGGCCGCCGCCGCAGCGCACGCCGCCCACGCCGCCGCGCCCCGCGACATCGGCTCCGGCAGCGGCGGAGCCGCCAAGCCCGCGCCCGCGCTGCCCTCGCGGGCCAAGGCCGTCTGCGGCGACGGCAAGAGCGCCGAGTTCCCCATCGGCGCCCGGATCAGGGGCGGCCCCGCCGTCTACCGCCGCGGCGGGGACATCCAGACCTGGTACCTGGACCTGACCAACACCACCCGCACCTCCTGCACCGCCATCCACCCCGTCGTCGTGTTCAGCGACAAGGCCCGCACCCTCCGCCCCCAGCACCTCCGGATGGAGTTCCAGGCGCCCGCCGGCACCTTCCCGGTCAGTCTGGAGCGGACCGACCGCGACGAGATCGTCGCCGTCTTCGACGGCGGCAGCGCCTTCCCCGGTTTCTCGGTCGCCCCGGGCGGCTCCGCCACCGTCAAGGTCGGGCTGTCCTTCGCCCCCGACGCCCCCACCGGCGAGGTGGTCGCGGACGCGGCGCTCGTCCAGCGCGCGGCGGACGACGGGGAGTGGGTCGGCGAGGCCGGCGGCTACCGGTTCTCCGTCGAGGGGCCCGAGCAGCCGGCCGCCCCGGCCGGGGCGGTGCCGGACGGGCTGGCCCGGACCGGGGTGAAGGAGTGGGCGTACGCCGGTGCGGCTGCCGGGGCACTGGTGGTCGGCGGCGCCCTGTTGCTCGGGGCCCGGCGGCTGCGCGCGCGCTGATCGCCCGTACAGTCCGAGCGTGGAACCGACCGATCAGCACCACCCCGAAACCAGCCCCGCCCCTGCCCCCGGCACCGGCCCCCGCCCCGGCAATGGCCCCGACCACCGCCCCGGATCGCCCGTGCGTTCCGGGATTCCCGAGCACGGCCGCATCCCCAAGTACTACGCCGTCAAGGCCCGGATCGCCGACCTCATCGAGGAGTTGGGCGAGGGCGGGCTGCTGCCCACCGAGCGGGATCTGGCCGAGCGCTACGAGGTGGCCCGGGAGACCGTACGCCAGGCCCTGCGCGAGCTGCTCCTCGAAGGCCGGCTCCGCCGCTCCGGCCGCGGCACCGTCGTGGCCGGGCCCAAGCTGGAGCAGCCGCTGTCCCTCGCCAGCTACACCGAGGGGGTGCGCCGCCAGGGCCGTCGGCCGGGCCGCAACCTGATCGGGCTGGAGCAGTTCCCCTGCCCGCCCGACCTCGCCCCCGGCATCGGCGCCGAGCCCGGCGAGCCGGTCTGGCACCTGGAGCGGGTGCTGCTCGCCGACGACGAGCGGGTCGGGCTGGAGAGCACGTACATCCGGGTGGCCCGGGTGCCCCGCCTGGACAGCGAATTCCAGCCGGATTCCTCCTTCTACGGCTACCTGCGCGACCGGCTCGGGATCGTCTTCGGGGACGCCGACGAGAAGCTGGAGACGGTCCTCGCCACTCCCCGCGAGGCCCTGCTCATCGGCACTCCGCCCGCCCTCCCCATGCTGCTCATCCACCGGTTCTCGCGGGACCAGGACGGGCTTCCCCTGGAGCGCGTGCGTTCGCTCTACCGTGGTGACCGGTTCAGCTTTACGACCCACCTGAAGCCCGAATAGCGCTGCGAGGGGAGGGCGTTCGGGGCGATTCCGACATAGCGCCACCTGCGAATATCACGAGAAGATAACGGGTCTAGTCCAAGCTTGGGGGGCTGTTCACCGTTACGTTGCCGGGCCGCCCTCCCCGGGTCATTGGTCACGCCCACCTTGGACGACGTGAGAGTCATAGTCGTCGGAGGCGGCGTGGTCGGCACCATGCACGCCTGGCAAGCAGTCCAGCGCGGCCACGAGGTCGTACAGATCGAGCGCGAGGCCGAGGCGCGCGGTGCTTCACTGCGCAATTTCGGCCAGATTTGGGTCAGCGGACGGGCCGGTGGTGCGGAGCTCCGGACCGCGCTGCGCGCCCGCCAGCTGTGGGAGGAGATCGGGGCGCAGGTCCCGGACCTGGGGTTCCGGGCCATCGGCTCGCTCACCCCGGTCCGCAACGACCGCGAGTACGCCGTCGCCGAGGCCGCCACCCGGCGGCCGGATGCCGCCGACCGCGGCCACAAGCTGATCACCGCCGCCGAGGCGCGCGAGATCAACCCGGCCCTGCGCGGCGCCTTCGAGGCGGCCCTGTGGTGCGAGCGCGACGCGGCCGTCGAACCGCGCACCGCCCAGCTCGCCCTCCGGGCCGCCCTGAACGCCTCCGGCCGCTACACCTTCCTCCCCGGACGCGAGGTCCGCGAGGTCACCGGGCCCGGCGCCGTCCGCGACGACCACGGCGACGTCCACCAGGGCGACGCGGTGATCCTGGCGACCGGCGCCTGGCTGACCGGACTCGTCCGCGAACTCGTACCGGACCTCCCGGTCCGCCGGGTCCGCCTGCAGATGATGCAGACCGAACCGCTCGGCGAGCCGCTGACCACCTCCGTCGCCGACGCCGACAGCTTCCGCTACTACCCCGCCTACCGGTCCGCGGCCCTCGACGCACTCAACGCCGAGCAGCTCCAGACGGAGATCGCCGCCGCCCACAAGATGCAGCTGCTGATGGTCCAGCGCCTCGACGGCGGTCTGACCATCGGCGACACCCACGAGTACGAGCACCCCTTCGCCTTCGACACCCTCGAAGACCCCTACGAACACCTCACCCAGGTCGTCGAATCCTTCCTGGGCCGCCCCCTGCCGAAGATCCGGCACCGCTGGGCGGGCGTGTACGCGCAATGCACCGACACCACCCGGGTCGTCCACCGCCAGCAGGTGCGGGACGGCGTGTGGCTGGTGACCGGACCTGGCGGGCGCGGCATGACCTGCTCCCCCGCCATCGCCGAAACCACCGCGAACGAACTGGGCTGGTGAACCACATGACCGTCAACCGACAGCAACAGCGCCTCGTCGTCCTCGACATGGCCGGCACCACCGTCGCCGACGGCGGCCTGGTCGAGCGCGCCTTCGAGCGGGCCGCCGGACACCTCGGCGTCGAGCCCGGCTCCGCCGACCACGCCGCGAAGCTCCAGTACGTACGCGACACCATGGGCGAGTCGAAGATCTCCGTCTTCCGCCACCTCTTCGGTACGGAGGACCTGGCCCGGCAGGCCAACTCCGCCTTCGAGTCGGCGTACGGAGAACTCGTCGACGGCGGCCTCGTCGAGCCGCTGCCCGGTGCCCGCGAGGCCATCGAGCAGCTCCGGGCCGACGGCCGGACCGTGGTCCTGACCACCGGCTTCGCCCGGGTCACCCAGGACGCCATCCTCGACGCGCTCGGCTGGCGCGACCTGGTCGAACTCACCCTGTGCCCGGCCGACGCGGGTGGCCGCGGCCGGCCCTACCCGGACATGGTGCTGGCCGCGTTCCTGCGGACCGGCGCGGTGGACGACGTACGGCAGCTGGTGGTCGCCGGCGACACCGCCTACGACATGCTCAGCGGCAGCCGGGCCGGGGCCGGCCTGGTCGCCGGGGTACTGACCGGGGCGCACGGGCGGGAGGCCCTGCTGGAGCACGGCGCCACCCATGTCCTGGGCTCGGTGGCCGAACTGCCCGCGCTGCTGGAGCAGTCGTGAGCGGCATACGGTTCGACGCGGTGTCCGTGGCCTACGGCGGCACCACCGTCCTGGACCGCCTCGACCTGACCGTCGAACCCGGCGAGGTCATGGCGCTGCTCGGGCCCTCCGGGTCCGGCAAGACCACGGCCCTGCGGGCGGTGGCCGGCTTCGTCCGGCCGGCCGCAGGGCGGGTGCTGATCGGCGGCCGGGACGTCACCGCGCTGCCGCCGCACCGCCGGGGCATCGGCATGGTCGTCCAGCAGTACGCGCTGTTCCCGCACATGCGGGTCGCGGACAACGTCGCCTTCGGGCTGCGCGCCCAGAAGGCGCCCAAGGCGGAGATCCCCGGCCGGGTGGCGGAGGCGCTGGAGCTGACGGGCATGTCCGCGTACGCCACCCGCTACCCGCGGGAACTGTCCGGGGGACAGCAGCAGCGGGTCGCCATCGCCCGGGCGCTGGCCATCCGGCCGGGCGTGCTGCTGCTCGACGAGCCGCTGTCCGCACTGGACGCGCAGCTGCGGTCCGGCATGCTGGCGGAACTCGCCCGCCTGCACCGCGAACTGCCCGACGTGTCCATCCTGTACGTCACCCACGACCAGGTGGAGGCGCTCACGCTGGCCGACCGGATCGCGGTGATGGACCGGGCCCGCCTGCAGGACTGCGGCACGCCGCAGGAGCTGTACCGGGCGCCGCGCACCGAGTTCACCGCGTCCTTCGTCGGCAACGCGAACCTGCTGCCGGTCACCGTCGCGGACGGCGGCGCGGTGTTCGCGGGCCGCCCGCTGACCCTCGATGCGGGGCGCGCCGTTCCGGGCGCCGCCGCGACCCTGTGCGTACGCCCGCACCTGCTCGGCCTCGGCGATGGGCCGAACGCCCTGCGCGGCCGGATCACCGAGGTCCAGTGGCGCGGCTCCACGCACCGGCTGTACGTGGACATCGACGGGCACCGCGTGAAGGCGGACCTGCCGGAGCTCCGCGAAACCCCGGCCCTGGGCGAGGACATCACCCTCCACTTCGAACCCCGCGACGCGGTACTCCTGTCGGCGGCGGTCTCCCATGCCTGACCGCTCCGCTAGGGACACCGCCGCCGCCCCTGCCCCGGGCCACGCTTCGGCCACGGGCCCGGTGCCCGGCTCCGGCCCGGCCTCCGGCCGCGCGACGGTGCAGGCCCCGGCCCAGGCCTCCGGCCGGGACACGGCCGGCGCCCTGGGCTCCGCCCCAGCCCCGGCCAGCGCCCCGGGCTCCGCCCCGGCCCCGGGCCACGCTTCGGCCACCGGCCCGGGCGCTGCCCGTGGTCCGCAGCCCTCAGGGGGCCACGCCCCGGAGCAGGGCCGGGTGCCGGGCGGAGCCTCCGGCTCCGCGCCCGCGCCCGCGCCCGGCCCCGCGCCCGCTCCCGGCCGGGGGCTGCGGGTGCCGCGGAGTGTGTGGGCGGTGCCGCCCGTGGCCGTGCTCGGGCTGGTGTTTCTGTATCCGCTCGCGCTCGTCGTGCAGCAGTCCCTCACCCCCGAGGAAGGCGGCGCCTTCGCCGCCTACGCCGAGGTCTTCGGCTCCACCGCCTTCCGCGAAGCGCTCGGCACCACCGTATGGCTGGCCGTCGGCGCCACCATCGGCTGCCTGGTCCTCGGCTTCGCCCTCGCCCTGGTCATCGCCTTCGTACCGTTCCCCGGCGCCAAAGCCGTCGCCCGCTTCATCGACGTCTTCCTCTCCTTCCCCTCCTTCCTCATCACCCTCGCCCTCCTCTTCATCTACGGCACCGTCGGCATGGCCAACGGCGTCTGGACCGACCTCACCGGCACCGCCGAAGGCCCGTTCCACTTCCTCACCACCCCCTGGGGCGTACTCCTCGCGGAGATCACCTACTTCACCCCCTTCGTGATGCGCCCGCTGCTCGCCGCGTTCTCGCAGATCGACACCGCCCAGCTGGAAGTCGCCGCAAGCCTCGGCGCCAAGCCGCTGCGGATCATCCGCCGGGTGATCCTCCCCGAGTCGCTCCCGGCCCTCGCCGCCGGCGGCAGCCTCGTCCTCGTCATGTGCCTCAACGAGTTCGGCATCGTCCTCTTCACCGGAGCCAAGGGCGTCACCACCCTCCCGATGCTGGTCTACGGCAAGGCCATCCTCGAATCCGACTACCCGGCCGCCTGCGTGGTCGCCGTCGTCAACATCGCGATCTCCGTGGGCCTGTTCGGCCTCTACCGGGTGGTGAGCAAGCGTGCTGGTGCATAGCAAGGCGGGCCGCTGGGCCGCATGGGCCCTGTTCGCCCTCCTCTTCATCCCCCTCTTCGCCCTGCCGCTGCTCGTGGTCCTCGCCGCCTCCTTCGCCACCAACTGGTCCGGCGCGTTCCCCTCCGGCCCGACCGCCGAGCACTACGCCTCCGCCGTCCGCGGCGAGTCCCTCCAGGCCCTGACCACCAGCCTGGTCACCGCCGTCACCGCCAGCCTGCTGGCCCTCGCCACCGGAACCTGGGCGGCCCTGGCCGCCGCCCGGCTGAAGAAGCGCGGAAAGCGCACCCTGGACGCGCTGTTCATGCTTCCGGTGGCGGTGCCCTCAGTGGTCGTCGGCCTGGCCGTGCTCGTCGCGTTCAGCCGGCCCCCGCTGCTCCTCAACGGCACCAGCAGCATCGTCATCCTGGCCCACACCATCCTGGTCACCGCCTTCGCCTACCAGTCGGTGTCGGCCGCGATCGTCCGCCTCGACCCCGCCTACGCGCAGGCCGCGGCCAGCCTCGGCGCCCGCCCCTCGTACGTCCTGTGGCGGGTCGAACTGCCCCTCCTGCTGCCCTCCCTCAACGCGGCTGCCGGCCTGTGTTTCGCCCTCTCCATGGGCGAGCTGAGCGCCACGATGATGCTCTACCCGCCGGACTGGATGCCCCTGCCGGTCCGCGTGTTCACCGCCACCGACCGGGGTTCGCTGTTCAGCGGCTCCGCCATCGCCGTGGTCCTGATGGCCACCACCCTGCTGGTCCTGCTGGCCGTCTCCCGCATCCGCACCAAAGCCTCCTACCGCTGAACCCCCGTCACCTCAGCCCTCCAGAAGGAAGCGTCATGTCCCGCAACGCCCGCGACCCCCGCACCCTCCTCCGCTCCGCCGTCGCCGTCACCGCCGCCCTGGCCCTCACCCCCGCCCTCACCGCCTGCGGCGGCTCCTCCACCGCCGACTCCAAGGACAGCACCGAGAAGGTCGTCACCGTCTACAGCGCCGACGGCCTCAAGGGCGAGAAGGGCGACGGCTGGTACGACAAGGTCTTCGCCGACTTCACCCAGAAGACCGGCATCAAGGTGAAGTACGTCGAGGGCGGCTCCGGCGAGATGGTGCAGCGCGCCGTCCGCGAGAAGACCAACACCCAGGCCGATGTCCTGATCACCCTCCCGCCGTTCATCCAGCAGGCCGACGGCAAGGGCCTGCTCGAGTCCTACACCCCGCAGGGCGCCGACAAGGTCAACGGCCGCGACAAGGCCGCCGACGGCCGCTGGACCTCGGTGGTGAACAACTACTTCGGGTTCATCTACAACAAGAAGGAGCTCCCGGAGGCCCCCAAGACCTGGGAGCAGCTGCTGGACCCGAAGTTCAAGGGCAAGCTGCAGTACTCCACCCCGGGTGTCGCCGGCGACGGCACGGCCGTGGTCATCAAGGCGATGCACGACTTCGGCGGCAAGGAGCCGGCGATGGAGTACCTGAAGAAGCTCCAGACCAACAACGTCGGCCCGTCCTCCTCCACCAGCAAGCTCGCCCCGAAGACCGACAAGGGCGAGATCCTGGTCGCCAACGGCGATGTCCAGATGAACTTCGCCCAGTCCCGGTCCATGCCCAACCTGGGCATCTGGTTCCCGGCGAAGGATGGCGGCCGGCCCACCACCTTCGCGCTGCCGTACGCGGCCGGCCTGGTCGCGGACGCCCCGCACACCGAGAACGGCAAGAAGCTCCTCGACTACCTGCTCAGCGAGGAGGCCCAGAAGCAGGTCAGCGCGGTCGGCGGCGGCTTCCCGGCCCGTACCGACGTCAAGCCGACCGACGCCAACGCCGTCGAACTCACCAAGATCATGACCGGAGTCGAGATCTTCGAGCCGGACTGGGCGGACATCGACAAGAACCTGACCGCGTACGTCGACGCGTGGAAGTCCGCGACCGGCAGCTGACTTGTAACCCCCTGGCCACCCCCGGCCGACAGCATGACCATTGCATAACAGGTCTGGACCGAAGACCGCACCTTCGGTCCGGACCTGCGGCACGTCCCCGCACCTCTCCCTGCACCGCGCACCGACACCCCCCGTCCCTCACTTGCTCCCAGGAGGAGTACGTGTCCCCTGTCATGCCCGGACGACGTGCCGCGGCCGTCGCCGCATCGGCCGCCGCACTGATCACCGCCACGCTCGCCGCCGCCCCCGCCGGCGCGGCCCTTCAGGCCCCCGCCGCTGAGGCCGCCGCCACCGACAAGGTCCTCGTCATCGGCCTCGACGGGGTCGTCCTCGACCGCGTCAAGGTGGCGAACGCGCCGCACCTCAACGGCCTGATGGCCCAGGGCCTCACCGCCAAGAGCACCCTCTACGCGAACCCCATGGGCGCCACCTCCTCCGGCCCCGGCTGGTCCACCATCGCCACCGGCGTCTGGCCCGACAAGCACGGCGTGAAGGACAACTCCTTCATCGGCAAGAACTACGCCGCCCACCCGGACTTCCTGACCCGCATCGAGAACGCCAACCCGGCGCTCAACACCTATGCGGCGGCCGACTGGGAGCCCATCGCCTCCACCGACCAGAACGGCCCGATCTTCTCCGCGAAGACCGACAAGCGCCTCTCCCTCAAGGGAGACCGCGACGGCTACCGAAATGAAGACCCGAAGATCGCCTCCGCAGCCGCCACCGAGCTGCGCACCGGCAACCCGGACGCCTCCTTCGTCTACCTCGGCGAGGTCGACGCGGCCGGCCACTCCAGCGGCGCCAACAGCCAGGCCTACCTCGACTCCATCGCCCGCGTCGACGCGCTCGTCGGCCAGCTGCTCACCGCCGTCCAGCAGCGCCCGACGTACCCGCAGGAGAACTGGAAGATCCTGGTCACCACCGACCACGGCCACACCTCCGCCGGCGGCCACGGCGGCTCCTCCATCGCCGAGCGCGGCACCTTCGTCCTCGCCAAGGGCCCCGGTATTCCCGCCGGTTCGGTACGCGAGGACGTCCGCCTGGTCGACGTCGCGGCGACCGCGCTCCAGCAGGTCGGCGTCTCCACCGCCGGGCTGGACGGCGTACCGCTGAACACCCCCGACAGCGACCCGTTCGACACCCTGCGCCCCAACCTCCAGGCCCGGGTGGACGAGACCGGCATCCCGGCCGGCACCAAGGGCTTCACCCGCACCCCGCCGGCCGGCTGGTCGGTCGACAACTCGAAGATGGGCGCCGGCGGGGTCACCGAATGGGCCGGCTGGGCCTTTGCCACCGACGAGTTCTGGAGCCAGGCGCAGCGCGACCAGTGGCGCGAGCTGAACGTCCGCTCCCGTGACGTGTTCGCCGTCGCCGACTCCGACGAGTGGGACGACAAGACCCACACCGGCACCTTCGACTCCACCCTGATCACCCCCAAGTGGGCGGTCACCGGCGGCACCACGAAGACCCTGAAGTACCAGACCCACTACCGGCACGAGGCCGGCCAGACCGCCCAGGTCCTGGTCTCCTACAACGGCGGTGCCGCGACCGTGGTGAAGAGCTACACGGCCGATGCGGTCGCCAAGTCCGAGGCCGTCACCCTCCAGGTCCCGGCCGGCGCCACCGACGTGCAGATCCGCTTCCGCTACACCGGAACCAACAACTGGTTCTGGACCGTCGACAACGTCACCCTGGGCTAGCGTGTCCGGGCCGTGGACGCCGTCGGCGTCCACGGCCCGCTCCCGATAGGGTGGTGGTACAGACCACAGCACAGGTCATGCAGAGTGGAGAACGTCAGTGGCAGAGCGCAAGCCGATCGAATCCTGGCTCACCGACATGGACGGGGTCCTGATCCACGAGGGCACCCCGATCCCCGGCGCCGATGCCTTCATCAAGCGGCTGCGCGAGTCCGGCAAGCCCTTCCTGGTCCTGACCAACAACTCGATCTACACCCCGCGCGACCTCCAGGCCCGGCTGCAGCGGATGGGCCTGGACGTTCCGGTCGAGAACATCTGGACCTCCGCCCTGGCCACCGCCAAGTTCCTGGACGACCAGCGCCCGGGCGGCACCGCGTACGTCATCGGCGAGGCGGGCCTCACCACCGCCCTGCACGACATCGGCTATGTGCTCACCGACCACGAGCCCGACTACGTGGTCCTCGGCGAGACCCGCACCTACAGCTTCGAGGCGATGACCAAGGCCGTCCGCCTGATCAACGCCGGTGCCCGCTTCATCTGCACCAACCCGGACGAGACCGGCCCCTCCACCGAGGGCCCGCTGCCCGCCACCGGTGCGGTCGCCGCGCTGATCACCAAGGCGACCGGCAAGCAGCCGTACTTCGCCGGCAAGCCGAACCCGCTGATGATGCGTACCGGCCTCAACGCCATCGGGGCGCACTCCGAGACCAGCGCGATGATCGGCGACCGGATGGACACCGATGTGCTGGCCGGCCTGGAGGCGGGCATGCAGACCTTCCTGGTGCTGACCGGCCTGACCACGCTCGGTGACACCGAGAAGTTCCCCTACCGCCCGACCAAGACGGTGGACTCCATCGCCGATCTGGTCGATCTCGTCTGACTGGTCTGACCGGTCTGACGGGTCTGACCCGTACGGGCCAGTAGCGCGCCGCTCCGGATGCGGGGCGGCGCCGCGCACGCGAATCTCGTTGACGAGGAGGTTCACGATGCGCATTGCTCTGCTCGCTCTCCGTGCCGCCGGAGTGGCCGTCGCGCTGACCGCCGGCTCCGTCGTCTCCGCCGTGTCCGTGCCCACCGCCCTGGCCGAGGAGGGGCAGCGCGGCACGGTCTGGGCCACTCCGTCCACGGCCCAGCCGGGGGCACAGATCGAGCTGCGCGTCACCGGGTGCAAGGGCACCACCGGCCTGGCGAAGTCCCCCGTCTTCGTCGCGGACGCGGACCTGTCCGGCCGGGACGGCCGGGGCAAGCCGCTGTACGGCGAGGCGATGATCAGTACGCACGCGAAGCCCGGCTGGCACACGGTCCGGGCGTTCTGCGACGGCGGCGAGAAGGCGACCGGCTCGCTGCAGATCGTCCCGCACACGCCGGACCACCACCGCCCGGACCACCAGCGTCCGGACCACCAGCGCCCGGACCAGCGCCCCGAACACCACCGCCCGGACGCCCACCAGACCCCGCACTGGCCGGTGCATGCGGGCGGCGGCGGTATGTCGGCGGAGCTGGCCACCGCGAAGAAGGAGCCCGAGCGGGACGGCCCGAGCCTGCCGCACACCGTGATCGGCGCGGTCCTCGCCGCCGCGGCCGGCCTCGCCGTGGCGGGCCGGGCGCTGAAGCTGCGGCGCCGCCGCAGCGGCGAATGACGGACACCGAGCCGAGGTCCTCCGGCGGGGGCCGGCTGCTCACCGTCACCGCCTGGACGGTGCTCGTGCTGGGCCTGTGGCTGTGGGGCCGCGAGATCACCGACGTGGTGCCCGTCGAGCGCCCCGGCCAGGCCGGCGCACTGTTCGGCCGCGAGCTCCCGGCCGCCCACAGTCCGCTGCCGGCGGGCGGGCCGCCGCAGCGGGTCGACGTACCGTCCATGGGCATCCGGGCCCCGGTGATCTCCCGGGGCCTGGACCGCAACGGCGCGATCGATCCGCCGCCGTACGACCGGCCGGGCGTGGTCGGCTGGTGGTCGGGCGGCACCAAGCCGGGCGAGGCGGGGGCGGCGCTGCTGGTCGGGCACGTGGACACGGAGTCAAAACCGGCGGTGTTCTACGGGCTCAGCACGGCGCAGCCGGGCGACAAGGTGCGGGTGGTCCGGTCGGATGGCTCGGTCGTCGAGTTCACCATCGAGGCGGTGCGGGTGTACGAGCGCCGCCACTTCGACGCGCACAAGGCGTACGGGCCGCGGGTGCCGGGGCGGGCCGAGCTGCGGCTGGTGACCTGCGGCGGCACGTACGACAAGGTGGCGAAGGAGTACACGGCGAACGTGGTGGTCTCGGCCTACCTGACGGCGACGCGGCGCCGGTGACGACGGCGGCGGAGACACGAAAAAGCCCCTCGCTGCTGCGAGGGGCTTTTTCCGTCTGTGCGCCGCCAGGGACTCGAACCCCGGACCCGCTGATTAAGAGTCAGCTGCTCTAACCAACTGAGCTAGCGGCGCCTGCTGACAGAGAAAACTCTACCCCACCTGGGGTGATGCTCGCGACCAGCCACGCCCGGCTTGTCCGATTAACCCATATTCGTGGGGTTTTCCGTGCACTATGTCTCTGGGTTGCGTCGAATCTGACGCTGTGCCAGGTACGGGTGAGGAGTGAACGGAACCGCATGACGACGCAGATGCAGATGCCGGTCTTCGAGGAATACGAACCCGCGGGCGACTGTGCATGCCGGGGGTGCGTCCAGCGGCGCCGCACGATGGGCGGTGCGCGGGCCATACCGCTGCGGGACGGCGGCCACCCCGGGGCGCACGGCGCGCGGCGTGCGCTGGTGCTGATGACGGCCGCCGGGGTGGTGCTGGGCGGTGGCGGCACCTCGACGGTGGCGGCGGCCGATCCGCCGCCGGGTACGGGCACGGGTGCTGGTACGGGCGCCGGGGCCGAGGAACCCGGCACACCCCAGGGCACGCAAGGCCCGCTGCACGGCCCGCGCGGCATCCCCGCGCACCCGCCGACCAAACCGGGCGAGATCCCGGCGATCAAGCGGATCCACCGGGCGTCGATCATCAACCGGGCCAGGCTGTGGCTGGACGCGGAGGTCCCCTACAGCATGTCCGAGTACTGGTCGGACGGCTACCGGCAGGACTGCTCCGGCTACGTCTCGATGGTCTGGAACCTAGGGACGAACGAATGGACCGGCAGCCTGGACAAGTTCGCGACGAAGATCACGAAGGATGAGCTGCTGCCGGGGGACATGCTGCTGTTCCACAACCCGGCGGACCCGAACAAGGGCTCCCACGTGGTGATCTTCGGCGGCTGGGTCGACGAGACGAAGGCGCACTACGTGGCGTACGAGCAGACGCGTCCGGCGACGCGGAAGCTGGCGACGCCGTACGGCTACTGGAAGAACGCGGACAAGTACATCCCGTACCGGTTCAACGGGGTGGCGGGCGGGATCCTCCCGGACGACGGGAACTCGGCGGCTCCGGCCGTGCCGGTCGGCGGGACGGAGTTCCCCGGCGCGGCGAAGTTCGGGCCGGGCGCGGACAACGAGCACGTCGCCCGGCTCGGCCGGATGCTGATCGACCGCGGCGCGACCCGCTTCTACCCCAAGGGGCCGGCCACCCGCTGGTCCGACGCGGACCGGCTCGCCACGCAGGCGTTCCAGCAGGCGCAGGGGTGGACCGGCGCGGATGCGGACGGGGTGCCGGGCCCGGACACCTGGAAGCTGCTGGTCACGGGCGCGGGCAAGGACATCCGCCCGACGGTGGGCGCCGGCACCCCACCCACGCCACCGGCCCCGGCGACCCCGGCCACTCAGCCGGCCCCCACCACCCCGGCGGCTCCGGCGACCCCGGCGACTGCGCCGGCGCCGAGCACCCGGCCGGTGACGGCGGCTCCGGTGTACCCCGGCGCGGCCGTGTTCCGGCCGGGCCGCACCCACCCGGCGATCGAAGCGCTGGGCCGCCGGCTGGCCCGGAAGGGCTTCGGCAAGCACTACCGATCCGGCCCCGGCCTCAGCTGGACCGAGGCCGACCGCCGCAGTGTCGAGGCCTTCCAGCGCGCGCAGGGCTGGCGCGGGGCCGAGGCAGACGGCTACCCCGGCCCGGAAACCTGGCGACGGCTGTTCGCATGACGGAGGCAAGGATGTTCCCCACGCGCACCACTTCCACGACGGGCAGCATGCCCCTCCGCCCGCCCACCCCCGCGAACCCGCGCGCCGCAACGCGGTCGGCACGGGGCGCCGCCGGGTCCTGGGGGCCGGCGGCTGCGGCTCCGCAGCCGCCGACCCGGCACGCCCCGACGGCCGACACCGCGGGCCCTGCTGGGCCCGCGGCCGGGCTCGCCCAGCCGGAGTCCGGCCTCGCCGACCCCGGCACCGGGCCTGCGGCCGGGCTCGCCGGGCAGGCAAGGCCTCCGGCCGGGCCCGTCCGGCCGGAGCCCCTGCTTACGGCCCCTGGCGGGCCCGCATATGGGCCCGCGGCCGGAGCCGCCGGCCCCGCCGGGTCCGCACCGGCGTGGCCAGAGTCCGGCCCTGCGGGCCCCGCCACCGGCCCTGCACCCGGTCTTGCCGGGCGGCTGGCGTCCGGGGTTACGGGCCCTGCGGGCCCCAACCCTGCCCTTGCCGGGTCGGGCACCAGGCAGTTCGGGCCGCTGGCCGGGCTCGCCGACCCTGTCGGGCCTGCGGCCGGGCCGGTGCATGGGCCTGCCGCCGGGCCCGGCCGGTCGGAGTTCCGGCTTGCCGGCTCTGCCGAGCGCCCGCATGGGCCTGCGGCCGGAGTTGCCGGCTCCGCCTGGCCGGAGTCCGGCCTTGCCGGCCCCGCGGGCCCCGGCGCCGGGCCTGTGGCCGGGTCCGTCCGGCCGGAGCCCCGGCTTGCCGGCCCTGCCGAGTCCGAACACCGGCCTGCGGCCGGAGTTGCCGCGCCCGCACCCGGCCTGACCGGCTCCGCCTGGCCGGAGTCCGGCCTCACCGGTCCTGCGGGCCGCGGCACCGGGCCTGTGGCCGGTCTCGCCGGGCGGGTGCCGTCCGAGGGTGCGGGCCCTGCCGGGCCGGCGCATGGCCGGGCCGACAACGGGCCGTCCGGGCCTGCGGTCGGGCCCGTCCGGCCGGAGCCCCGGCTTGCCGGCCCTGCCGGGCCCGAGCACGGGCTTGCGGCCGGAGTTGCCGCGCCTACACCCAGCCTGACCGGCTCCGCCTGGCCGGAGTCCGGCCTCACCGGTCCTGCGGGCCCCGCCACCGGCCCTGCGGCCGGTCTTGCCGGGCGGGTGCCGTCCGGGGGTGTGGGCCCTGCCGGGCCGGCGGATGGCCTGGCCGACAACGGGCCGTCCGGGCCTGGGTCCGGGCTCGCCGGGCGGATGCCGTCCGGGCATACCGGCCCTGCCCTTGCCGGGGCCGGCACCAGGCAGTTTGGGCCGCCGGTCGGGCTCGCCGGTCAGGCAGGGCCTGCGGTCGGGCCCGCTCGGTCGGAATCTCGGCTTGCCGGCTCTGCCGGGTCTGCGCACGGGCCTGTGGCCGGAGTTGCCGCCGCCGGTCCCGCACCCGGCCTCACCGACCCTGCCGGGCCGGAGTCCGGCCCCGGCACCGGGCCTGGGCCCGCTCTCGCCGGGCGGGTGCCGTTCGGGCTTGCGGGCCCCGGCGAGCCGGCCGGGCCTGCGGCCGGGTTCGCTGTCCAGGCAGGGCCGGCCGGCTCCGTCGCCGGGGCTGTGGTGCCGGCGGCCGGGCGTACTGGCCCGACCGGGGTCGGCGCCGGTGGGCCTGCCGGGCCGGCGCATGGCGCCTCCCTTGCCGGGGCCGGGTCCGGTGGGCCGGGGCCGGGGGTGGCTCAGGCTGTGGCGGGGGTGCGGGCGATTGGGGTGCCCGGTACCGATGGGCGGGGTCGGATTCCCGGGCCCGGTGTCGAGGTGATCGTTGCCGACGCAGTCGCCCGTGGCATGGGCGAGGACGGCGACGACACCCTGAAGTTGCCCCGGCTCGGGCCGGGCCGGACCGTGGCCGCCACCGAGATCCCGGTGCACCTGATGTTCCGCGAGCAGGCGGCGGCCAGCCGGGTGGCCGCGAAGCCGGCGGCCACCGCCAAGGCCCCGCGCCGCCCCCGGCCGCCGCAGGCTCCCGCCGGGCGGCGGGTGCCGCCCGGGGACGACCGGCTGCGGGAGCGCCGTGGCCCCGTACTGCCCGGCTGGGCCGGCGCCGCGGTCGGCGGCCTGGCGCTCGCCGGGTGCGCGGCCCTGCTCTGGCGGACCGGCGCCCTGCCCGGCGCTCTGGTCGCCGCGTTCGGTGCGACGCCCCGCCCCTACCAGGGGCTCAGCGCCCAGGACTACCCCCCGCTCGCCTTCCTCGGCATCGTCGCGCTGCTCGCCCTCGGCGGACTCGGCCGCGGCAAGGTCGGCCACGCCTGGGTGCTGACCCTGTTCGGCCGGTACCGGGGCACCGTCCGCCGCACCGGCCTGGTCTGGGTCAGCCCACTGCTGCTTCGCAGGCGGGTCGACGTACGCCTGCGGCACTGGCGCAGCGAACCGCTGCCCGCCGTGGACTCCGGCGGCCTCGCCCTCCAGGTCGTCGTCCAGGTCGTATGGCAGGTCCGGGACACCGCCCGGGCAGCCCTCGCCGTCGCCGACCACACCGACTACCTCGCCGAGCAGGTCGAGTCGGCCATGGCCCGGGTGCTGTCCCAGCTGCCGGCCGACGCCTTCCACGAGGACGCCCCCACCCTGCGCGATGCCGAGGCCGTCGGTGACGCGCTGACCCGGATGCTGGCGGCCGAGACCGAGGCGGTCGGGATCGAGGTGTTCTCGGCGCAGCCGACCCGGATCGAGTACGCCGCGGAGGTCGCGGCGGCCATGCGGCGCCGCCGGATCGCCGCGATCGATGCCAAGCACCGGGACAGCGTGCTCACTTCGGTGGTGGACGCGGTCGACGACACCGTGAACCGGCTGACCTCGCGCGGGCTGGTCGAGCTCGACGACTACGAGCGCAAGGCCCTGGTCAAGGACCTCACCGTCGCCTTCTACACCGGCCGGGGGGAGTAGCACCCCCGGCCCCGCGGCGGCCCCGCGACGGCCCTGCGCCGTCGCGGGGCCGGCCGGGGGAATCCCCCGGTTCTCCGATTGGTCTGGACATGGCCAACTCCCGTCAATAATCTGGGACTTGGTCTAGACCTGAGAATCCATCCCCACGCGTGCGCACGCTCACAGAACTCCCCCCACGTTCAAGGAGCATCATGCGTAACACCCGTACCCGTACCGCCAGACGGGCCGGCGTCGCCGCGCTCGGCCTCGGCGTCATAGCCGGGGTCTCCCTCCTCGTGGCCCCCAATGCCACCAGCCACGGCTACACCGACAACCCCATCAGCCGCCAGAAGCTCTGCGCCAACAAGACCGTCCCCGACTGCGGCGCCATCCAGTGGGAGCCGCAGAGCGTCGAAGGCCTCAAGGGCTTCCCGGCGGCCGGCCCGGCCGACGGCAAGATCTGTTCCGCCGGCCTGCCCCAGTTCGCCGAGCTCGACAACCCGCGCGGCGGCAGCTGGCCCGCCACCAGCCTCACCAGTGGTCAGAACCACACCTTCCGGTGGCAGTTCACCGCCAACCACTCCACCACCGACTTCAAGTACTACGTCACCAAGAACGGCTGGGACCCCACCAAGCCCCTCACCCGCGCCTCGCTCGAATCCCAGCCCTTCCTGACCGTGGCCTACAACGGCGCCCGCCCGCCGATGACCTTCACCCACCAGGGCCAGCTGCCCGGCGGCAAGTCGGGCCGGCATCTGATCCTCGCCGTCTGGACCATCAACGACACCGCGAACGCCTTCTACGCCTGCTCCGACGTTCAGTTCTGACGAGTCGTCAGTTACCGTTCCGCCCATGCGGACAGGGACAGGGGCAGAGGCAGCGACCGTGGCGGAGCTCATCGCACGCCAGTGGGGCGATCACCGGCCCGGGCTGAGGTACGGGACCACCGTCCTCAGCCACCACCGGACCGCCCGGGAATCCGCCGCGCGCGCCGCGCTCCTCACCGACCTGCTCCCCAGGGGCGCGGAACCGCACATCGGAGTGCTCCTCGACAACACCCCCGAGTTCCCCTTCTGGCTCGGCGCGGCGGCCCTCGCGGGGGCCGCCGCGGCCGGCATCAACCCCACCCGCCGCGGCCCCGAACTGGCCCGCGACATCCTGCACACCGACTGCCGGATCCTCGTCACCGAACGCGCCCACCTGCCCCTGCTCCGCGGCCTCGACCTGCCCGGCGTACGCATCCTGGTGACGGACAGCGAGGAGTACGCCGACCTCCTCGCCCCGTACGCGGGCGCCGAACCGGGCGCGGCGACGGTCCACGGCCGGGCCCCGGCCCCCGGGGACCTGCTGCTCCTCTACTTCACCTCCGGGTCCACCGGCGCGCCCAAGGCCGCCCTCTGCACCCAGGGTCGGCTCGCCGCCGCCGGTACCTCCCTGGCCCGGCACTTCTCCGTCACCCCGGACGACGTCCACTACATCTGCATGCCGATGTTCCACGGCAACGCCGTGATCGCGGACTGGCTGCCCGCGCTGGCCGCCGGGGCCGGGGTGGCGCTCCGCCGCCGCTTCTCCGCCTCCGCGTTCCTGGACGACGTACGCGCCCACGGGGCCACCTACTTCACCTACGTCGGGCGGGCCGTCCAGTACCTGCTCGCCACCCCGCCCCGCCCGGACGACCGGGACAACCCGCTCCGTCTCGGCTTCGGCACCGAGGCGGGCGCGGTGGACGCCGCCCGGTTCGCCGAGCGGTTCGGGGTCCGGCTGGTGGAGGGCTACGGCGCGACCGAGGGCGGCGCCTCCCTCCAGCGCAGCCCCGACACCCCGGCCGCCGCGCTCGGCCGGCCCGCCCCCGGCGAGGACTTGGCGGTCATCGACCCGGACACCGGCGCCGAATGCCCGCCCGCCCACCTGGACGGGGCCGGCCGGCTCCTCAACGGCGAACAGGCCATCGGCGAGCTGGTCAACCGGGGCCGCAGCCTCTTCGAGGGCTACTGGCGCAATCCGGAGGCGGAGGCCGCGCGCACCCGGGACGGCTGGTACTGGACCGGGGACCTCTTCTTCCGCGACCCGGCAGGCTTCCTCTACTTCGCCGGCCGCACCGACGACCGGCTGCGGGTGGACAGCGAGAACCTGGCCGCCGCGATGATCGAGAACATCCTCGCCCGGTGGGCGGACGCCGCGGCGGTCGCCGTGTACGCGGTCCCCGACGAAGCGGCGGGGGACCAGGTGATGGCCGCGCTCGCGCTCCGGCCCGGGGCGGTCTTCGGCCCCGCCGGCTTCGCCGCCTTCCTCGCCGCCCAGCCCGACCTCGGCACCAAGATGGCCCCCCGCTACGTCCGCATCGTCCCGGCCATGCCCGTCACCGCCACCAACAAGGTCCACCGCGCCGCCCTGCGCCGGGCCGGCTTCGACTGCGCCCCCGACCCGGTCTGGCACCGCCCGCCCGGCGCACCCGCGTACACCCCGCTCGACGCCCCGGCCCGCTCCGCCCTGCTCGCCGCCTACGCGGCGCACGGCCGGACCGGCCTGCTCAGTCCACCCCCTCCGGCGGAGCGCCGCGGGCCAGGGTGAACACCCCGGCCGTGATCAGCGCCACCCCCAGCAGGGCGGGCAGCAGCCACCAGCCCGTCCGTACGTGTTCCTCGTACAGCAGCACACCCAGCAGCAGGCCGGTCCCCGCATCGCCCAGCGTCAGGGCCGGCTGGGACGCGACCAGCGGGCCGCCCTGCATGGCGTGCTCGAACAGCAGCAGCGCCGCGATGCCCGTCACCACCAGGCCGTACGTCTCCCAGGCGGTCAGGAACGCCTCCGGCCCGCCCTCGTCGAGGGCGTGCACCGCCGACTTCATCAGCGCGGCCGTCAGCGCGTAACAGAGCGCGGTGGCCAGACCCAGGCAGGCCGCCCGCATCCGGCCCGGCGGGCGGCGCAGCCCGGCCGCGGCCAGCGCCACCACCGCACCGCCGCCCGCGGCCAGCGTGGGAACCCACCGGTCCAGCGGCACGTCCGTCCGGTTCCCGGTGGGCGCCAGCGCCACCAGCGCCACCCCCAGCCCGGCCACCACGGCGGCCACCGCCAGCCACTGAGCCCGCGGCAGATGCCGCCGCGCGAACAGCGAGGCGATCAGCAGCGCCAGCGGCAGCTCCAGCACGAACAGCGGCTGTACGAGCGACAGCGGGCCGGTCGCCAGCGCCACCGCCTGGCCCGCTCCGGCGGCCACCACCGCGAACATCCCCACCAGCCACACCGGGCGGCGCAGCAGGTCCAGCACGAGTCCCGGCCGGAACCCGCGGCTCTGGGGCACCGTCAGTGCGGCCCGCCGCTGCAGCACCGTGGCCAGCGCATTGCTGCACGCGGCGAACAGCGCGGCGAGGACCGGCACTACGAAGCCCATGGGCCGATCCTGACCGGGCCCGGCGCCCACCGCACGCCGGGGCGCGGCACCCCGGTCGGGCGAATGTGCGCCATGCGCCGTGGCCGCACGGACCGCCGGTGGTACGGGGAAGGACATGCAGCCCCGGCCCCCGCACGACCCGCCGCCTGCCGGCCCGCAGGCCGGACCGCCTGCCCGACCGGATGCCCGGCCGCATGTCCCGCCCCTGCTCCGCACTGCCGCCGCGCAGGCATGGCGGCTGCTTGTCGTCGGCGCGGCCGTATACGCGGGGTTCGCCGTCCTGGGCCGCTTCCACGAGATCGGCGTCGGGATCTTCCTCGGCCTCGTGGTCACGGCCCTGCTCCGGCCGGTCGCCGATCTGGTGACCCGGGGCGGCGTACCGCGCGGGCTCGCGGTCGCCGTCACCCTGCTCGGCGGCATCGCCCTGGTCCTGGCCGTGCTGGCGCTGGTCGGCGAGGCGGTGGCCGGCCAGACCACCACGCTGACCCGGGAGTTCCGGGAGGGCCTGGACAGCATCGAGGAGTGGCTGGAACGGCCGCCGTTCCGGCTGAATCCGGAGGTGCTGACCGACATCCAGTCCCGGATCGGCCAGTACCTCTCCAGCCACCGCTCGACCGTGGTCAGTACGGCGGTCAGCGGCGCCGGCCACCTGGTGCACGTCCTGACCGTGCTGGCCCTGGCCCTGTTCACCGCCGTCTTCTTCATCCACTCCGGGCACCGCCAGTGGTCCTGGTTCTGCGAACAGCTGCCCGGCCCGGAGCGCAGCCGCTGGGACACGGCGGGCCGCGCGGCCTGGCGCACCTTCACCGGCTACACCCATGGCATTGTGCTGGTGGCCGCCATCAACGCGGTCCTGGTCGGGGTGGCGCTGTACTTCCTGGGCGTGCCGCTCGCCGTGCCGCTGGCGCTGCTGGAGTTCTTCGCCGCGTTCGTCCCGCTGGTGGGGTCGCCGGTTGCGCTGGCCGTGGCTGCGGTGGTCGCCCTCGCGGCGAAGGGGCCGCTCGTCGCGGCCGTCGTGGTCGGACTGATCGTGATCATCGGGCAGATCGAGGGGCACCTGCTGCATCCGCTGGTGATGAGCTGGGCGGTACGGCTGCACCCGCTGGTGGTGGCGATCTCGGTGCTGGCCGGGGCGACCGCGGCGGGGATCGTGGGAGCGGTGGTGGCGGTCCCGCTCGTCTCCGTCATCTGGTCCATCCGCACCGCCCTCCGCCCCCCACCCCCGCCGGCCGCGCCGCCCCCGCCCGCCGCACCCGACACACCGGCCCCGCCCGCCATGCCGCCCCCGACCGCAGCGCCCACCCCGCCCCCGGGGTAGTGCGCGCCCCACCCGGGGACACCGCCCGGGCCCATCGCCCGGCCGCCGCCGCTCCTTACCCGCCCGCACCGTCCGCCCCGCCGCCCCTGCGCGGGTAGTGCGGACCCCGCCCCGCGGACACCGCCTGGGCCCATCGCCCGGCCGCGGCCCCGCCGCATAGCCTCGCCCGCATGGACGACGCACCCACCCCCTGGCAGGCCCTCGCCCGCCCCGGCTACCTCCGCGGCCCCGCCCCCTGGCGCGCCGCCGGGTACCTCGCCGGGTCCGCCGTCACCGGGATTCCCGTACTCCTCGGCATCGTCCTGCTGGCCGGCACCGGCGGCGCCCTCGGGATCTTCCTCGTGGGGCTGCCCCTGCTCGCCCTGCTCTGCCTGGCCGGCCTGCCGACCGCCGCCGTCGAGCGCCGCCGGCTCCACCTGATCGACCCCGCCCCCGCGCCCAGCCCGCACCGCACCCCCACCGAGCCCGGCCTGCTCGCCTGGGGCCGGCTCCGGTTCCGCGAGCAGGCCACCTGGCGCGAGCTCGCCTACGCCGTGCTGCACGGCTTCCTCCTGTGGTGGCTGGACCTCGCCGCGGTCGCCCTCCTCCTCGGGCTTCCGCTCGGCATGATCGGCGCCCCGCTCCAGCTCGCCCTGACCGGCGGCGAAGAGGCGCGGATCGTCAAGCTGTGGCTGGTCACCTCCTACCCGGCCGCCTTCGCCCTCGCCGCGGCCGGCCTGGTGCTGCTGCCCGTGCTGCTGTATCCGCTCGGCGCGCTCGCGGCGGCCCGCGCCGCCCTCACCCGGGCACTGCTCGCGCCCCGCGAGAGCGAGCTCCGCGACCGGCTCGGCGAGGTCACCCGGTCCCGGGCCCGGCTGGTCGAGGCCTTCGAGGCCGAGCGGCGCCGCATCGAGCGGGACCTGCACGACGGGGCCCAGCAGCGACTCGTCGCGCTGACCATGTCCCTCGGGCTGGCCCGCCTCGACGCCCCGCCCGGCCCGCTCGCCGACCAGCTGGCCCGCGCGCACGAGGAGGCCGGCCGGGTCCTCACCGAGCTGCGCGAGCTGATCCACGGCATCCACCCGCAGGTGCTCACCGACTACGGGCTCCCCGGCGCCCTCGCCGACGCCGCCGAGCGGTCCGTCGTACCGGTCGGGACGGAGATCGCCGACGGGCTGCCCCGGCTGCCCGCGCCGGTCGAGGCCGCCGCGTACTTCGCCTGCGCGGAGGCGCTCGCCAACATCGGCCGGCACAGCGGCGCCGCCCGGGCCTCCGTCGCCGCCCGGTACGACGGCTCCGCCCTGCTGATCGAGATACGGGACGACGGGCGCGGCGGCGCCGACCCGGCCGCCGGCTCCGGCCTGACCGGACTGGCCGACCGCCTCGCCGTCCTCGATGGCACACTGACGATCACCAGCCCGCCCGGCGGGCCGACCGTCCTGAGCCTGGAGATCCCGTGCGCGCCAGCGAGCAGCAGCAGCCCCTGAACGTGGTCCTCGCCGAGGACGGCGTGCTGCTGCGGGAGGGCCTGGTGGGGCTGCTGGAGCGGTTCGGCCACCGGGTCTCCGCCGCCGTGGGGGACGCGGACGCACTGCGCGCCGCCGTCACCGAGCACACCCCGGACATCGTGGTGACCGACGTCCGGATGCCGCCGGGCCTGGCAGACGACGGGCTGCGGGCCGCGGTGGAGCTGCGGGCGGCCCGGCCGGGGCTGCCGGTCCTGGTCCTCAGCCAGTACGTGCAGCGCTCCTACGCCGCGGACCTGCTGGACTCCGGCGACGGCAGTGCGGTCGGCTACCTGCTGAAGGACCGGGTCGGGCAGGTGGAGCAGTTCCGGGACGCGGTGGTCACCGTCGCGAGCGGCGGCACCGTGGTCGACCCCGAGGTCGTACGGCAGCTGCTGCGCCGGCGCCGCGATCCGCTGGAGGCGCTGACCCCGCGGGAGCGGGAGGTGCTGGGGCTGGTGGCGGAGGGGAAGTCGAACGGGGCCATCGCCCGGGAGCTGGTGGTCTCGGAGGCCGCCGTGGGCAAGCACATCGGGAACATCCTGGCGAAGCTGGACCTGCCGCCCGCCGAGGAGACGCACCGGCGGGTCCTGGCCGTCCTCGCCTACCTGCGGGGCTGAAAAACCGCTGGTGAAAACACTCAGGGCGGTTCCGGTGAACCGGAACCGCCCTGAGATCAGGTGCGCCGCCAGGGACTCGAACCCCGGACCCGCTGATTAAGAGTCAGCTGCTCTAACCAACTGAGCTAGCGGCGCCTGCTGACAGAGAAAATACTACCCGGTCCCGAGGAGTGCTTCCGACCACCCCGGAACGGACACCTCGCAGGCCGGAGGCTCAGAGGGCCCTCAGAGGGTCAGCGACAGCAGCAGTGGCGCGGCCTTCCGGTTCAGCGCGTCCGCCGCGGCCCGCAGCCGGTGCGCGTGCTCCACCGGCAGGGACAGTGCCAGGCAGCCCACCGAGGCGCCCGCCGTGATCGGCACCGCCGCGCAGACCGTGCCCACCGCGTACTCCTGGAGGTCCAGCACCGGCACGGTGGCCGGCTGGCTGTCCAGCTTCGAGAAGAGGATGCGCTCGCTCGTGATCGTCTTCGAGGTGAGCCGGGCGATCTTGTGCCGGGAGAGGTGGTCGCGCCGGCCGTTCACGTCCAGCTGGGTGAGCAGGCACTTCCCCACGGCGCTCGCATGCGCTGCCGAGCGGAAGTCGACCCATTCGTGCACCTTCGGAGTGCGGGGGCTGTCCGCGAACTGGGTGATCCGGACCTCGCCGTCCACATACCGGCTGATGTAGACGGCTGCGCCGACGGAGTCGCGCAGCCGGTCCAGGGTCTCCTGCAGTTTGGCCTGCAGCGCCTGCTGGCGGTCGACCCCGGAGCCGAGGAGCACCAGCGAGTCGCCTATTGCATACGCGCCGTCGGACACCTGGAGGACATAGCCCTCGCGGCGCAGCATGAGCAGCATGGGGGCGAGGTGGGCGGCCGGCAGGCCCGTTTCGCGGGCGATCTGCGTATCGGTCACGCCACTGTGGTGCCGTCCGATCGTTTCCAGCACGCGCAGGGCGTACTGCACCGAGTGGAACGGCGCGGTCGGCTCGGGCTTCAGCGCCACGGTTTCCCCCTACCAGGTTGTTACCGCTTGCCCTACCACGATAGCCATCAAGGGGCCCGCGCGGAGCGCCTGTTGAAGAGATTGATGGCTCAATCAGGCCCTCTGGCCGGGATCTACTCCACTGGCATATGCCAAGGTCACGCCCACTGTCCCGTGTGCCGGGAATGCCCGGCGGTCACCTCCTGTTCGACACCTTCGTACGCCCTACCGGACGGTAGGGGCAGACCGGAAACCGTGTAGGAACCGAGACGGGAGCAACGATGAGTGACGTGCGGGACGCGATCCGCGGGACCGCCCGCGGGACCGCGCCGGTCCCCCTGTCGGTGCTGGATCTGGCCACCGTCGGCAGCGGCAGTACGGCCCACGACTCCCTGCGGACCAGCGTCGAGCTGGCCCGACTCGCCGAATCCCGCGGCTACCACCGCCACTGGGTGGCCGAACACCACTCCATGCCCGGGGTCGCCAGCTCCTCCCCGGCCGTGATCCTCGCCCACCTCGCCGCCCACACCCGGCGCATCCGGCTCGGCTCCGGCGGGGTGATGCTGCCCAATCACGCCCCGCTGGCCATCGCCGAGCAGTTCGGCACCCTGGAGGCGCTGGCGCCGGGGCGGATCGACCTCGGGCTCGGCCGCGCCCCCGGGACCGACGGCCGCACCGCCGCCGCGCTCCGCGGCACCGGCCGGCCCGATGCCGAGGCGGCGGACTTCCCCCGGCAGCTCGCCGAGCTGACCCGGTTCCTCGACGACGACTTCCCCGACGGGCATCCGTACGCCCGCGTGCACGCCGTGCCCGGCCCGGTTCAGGGCCCGGCGGCCCGGCCGCCGCTCTGGCTGCTCGGCTCCTCCGGCTTCAGCGCCCGCCTTGCCGGGGAGCTCGGCCTGCCCTTCGCGTACGCCCACCACTTCTCGGCGGCCGGCACCCTGCCCGCGCTCCGGCTGTACCGGGAGAGCTTCCGGCCCTCGGCGGTGCTCGACGCCCCCTACACCGTCATCGGGGTGTCCGCGCTGGCCGCCGAGGACCCCGCGGAGGCCCGGGCCCAGGTGCTGACCGGCGCCCTGTCGATGCTGCGGCTGCGCACCGGGCGGCCGGGGCTGATCCCGACCCCGGAGGAGGCCGCCGGGTACCCCTTCTCCGCGGCGGAGCGGGAGTTCGTGGACGGCTGGCTGGCCAACGTGGTCCACGGCACCCCGGAGGAGGTCCGGGCGGGACTCGACGCGCTGGTGGCACGGACCGGCGCGGACGAGCTGATGCTGACCGCCAACGCACACGGCGGGGCCGCCCGGCTGCGCTCGTACGCGCTCGTCGCAGATGCGTACGGGATGCCGGAGGAGGAAGTTCCGCTCGACTGACGGGAGATGAACGGAGTTTGGCTGGTCTATTGCAGCAACCTTGCGCCAGCGCCTCCTCAAGGGAGCCTTAAGTCGCTCGTCACCGGGGGTGGCGAGCGATTTCTGATGTTCCCTCAGCCCTCTGACTTGGGAAAGTGTGCCTCAACTGGTCTAGTCCTTCTTTCTTTGGGGTTTGGCTCAAACCATTGACGCAGCCTTGTCGTGATCGCTATCTCTTCTCCCACCCGGGCCGTCACATCCTCCCCTCCCACCTCCGGAGGCTGTTCATGCACATCCGTAAACCCCTCGTCGCGGCTGCGACCACCGCGGCGCTTGCCGCCGGAGCGCTGGCCACCTTCGCGAGCCTCGGCACCGCCCAGGCCGCAGACACCTCCACCACCACCACCGCCTCCGCCGGGGGCGTGAGCATCGCGTACTACGACCAGTGGAGCGTGTACGGCAACGCCTTCTACCCCAAGCACCTCGACACCCGGGGCATAGCGAGCAAGCTGGACGTCATCAACTACTCGTTCGGCAACATCCACCCCACCGAGCTCACCTGTTTCGAGGCGAACAAGGCGGCCGGTGACGACAACAACCCCAACGCCGGTGACGGCGCGGGCGACAGCTACGCCGACTACCAGAAGTCCTTCGCCGCGGCCGACAGCGTCGACGGGGTCGCCGACAAGTGGGACCAGCCGATCGTGGGCGTCTTCAACCAGTTCAAGGAACTGAAGGCGAAGTACCCGCACCTGAAGATCAACATCTCGCTGGGCGGCTGGACGTACTCCAAGTACTTCCACGACGCGGCCAAGACCGACGCCTCCCGCAAGAAGTTCGTCGCCTCCTGCATCAAGCAGTACATCAAGGGCGACCTCCCGGTGGAGGGCGGCTTCGGCGGCCCCGGCACCGCGGCCGGCATCTTCGACGGCATCGACATCGACTGGGAGTACCCCGGCTCCTCCGGCGGCCACCTGGGCAACCACTACGGCCCCGAGGACAAGCAGAACTTCACCCTGCTGCTCCAGGAGTTCCGCAAGCAGCTCGACGCCGAAGGCGCGGCCAACGGCGGCAAGAAGTACCTGCTGACCGCTGCCCTCCCGGCCGGCCAGGACAAGATCAAGTACATCGAGACGGACAAGATCGGCGCGTACCTCGACTACGCGAACATCATGACGTACGACATGCACGGCGCCTGGGACGGCGACGGGCCGACGTACCACCAGTCCCCGCTGTACCCCTCCGCGGCCGACCCGACCGACCCGATCGCGCCGGGCACCGAGAAGTACAGCATCGACAACGCCATCGACTCCTGGATCGACGGCAACCCGGCCTACGGCATCGCGGGCGGCTTCCCCGCCAACAAGCTGACCCTGGGCTACGAGTTCTACTACCGCGGCTGGAAGGGCGTCCCGGCGGGCACCGCAGGCGGCCTCGCCCAGCCCGCCACCGGCGCCTCGGCCGTCCGCCCGGTCAGCCAGCAGGCCGGCATCGCCCACTACAAGGAGCTCGGCGGGATCGTCGACAACCCGGCGACCACCTACTGGGACGACGCCGCCAAGGCCTCGTACTTCTACAAGGACGGCGAGTTCTTCACCGGCCTGAACCAGAAGTCCATCCAGGCCCGGGTGGACTACGGCAAGCAGCGCGGCCTGGCCGGCGCGATGATGTACTCGCTCCTCGGCCTGGACAACAACACCACGCTGCTGAACCAGATCAACGACGCCCTCGGCGGCACCACCCAGCCCCCGACGACGCCGCCCACCACCCCGCCCACCACCCCGCCGACGACGCCTCCGACCACGCCGCCGACCACCGGCTGCGGTTCGCTCCCGGCCTATGTCGCAGGCACCGTCTACACCGGCGGCAGCGAGGTCTCCCACAACGGCCGCAAGTACAAGGCCCAGTGGTGGACCCAGAACGAGACGCCGGGCACGACCGGTGAGTGGGGTGTCTGGAAGGACCTCGGCGCCTGCTGATCCCCCCACCTCGCGCCGAGCGACCCACCGCCCCCTGCCCCGACCAGGCAGGGGGCGGTGGTGTGCGGCAGGGTCACCATGCCCCGGGCGCGGGGCGCGTGGTGATCATTTCGGCGATGCGTTCCGGGGCCACCGCCCGGGAGTACAGCCAGCCCTGGCCGGTGTCGCAGCCGACCCGCCGCAGCCGGGCGGCCTGGCCGGCTGTCTCCACGCATTCCGCCGTCACCGTCAGGCCCAGCCGGTGCGCGAGCTGTACCAGTGCCTCCACGATCGTCTCGTCCGCCGGATTGGGGTGGGTGCCCTCGTCGTAGCGGAAACCGCGTACGAAGGAGCCGTCCAGCTTCAACACGGACACCGGCAGCCGGCTCAGATAGGCGAGGTTCGAGTAGCCGGTGCCGAAATCGTCGATGGCGATCCGTACGCCCATGTCGCTGAGCGCCTGCAGGGCCTGGAGCGGGCGTCCCGCCGAGCCCATCACCGCCGATTCGGTCAGCTCCAGTTGCAGCAGCTGCGGGGCCAGCCCGGTCTCGGCGAGGATCTCGGCCACGTCCCCGACCAGGTCGGAGTCCCACACCTGCCGCACCGCCACATTGACGGACACGAACACCGGAGCATGCGTGCAGTCGTCGGGCCGCTCGATCTGCCAGCGCCGGGCCTGCCGGCAGGCCGTACGCAGCACCCACTGGCCGAGCTGGACGATGGAGCCGTCCTCTTCCGCAATTCCGATGAACCGATTCGGCGTCAGCAGGCCGAACTGCGGGTGATTCCACCGGACCAGCGCCTCGACCCCGCGCACGACCCCGCTCTCCAGATCGACCAGCGGCTGGTACTCCAGCTCGAACTCGCCCCGCTCCACCGCCGGGCGGAGGGTGCTCGAGAGCGCCTGCCGTGTCATCCGGTGCGCGTTGCGCTCCGGATCGAACAGCGTCCAGCGGGCCTTGCCGTCCGCCTTCGCCCAGTACAGCGTGGTGTCGGCGGCCTGCATCAGCCCGGTCGCCGAGGTGCCTGCGGCGGCCCGCTCGACCACCCCGATGGACGCCGACACCGACAGCCGCTGCCCGGACAGGTCGAACGGCTCCTGTACGGCGGCCAGTACGGACCGGGCCAGGTCGACCAGCTCCTCGGTGCCCGTGGAGTCCTCCACCAGTACGGCGAACTCGTCGCCGCCGAGCCGGGCCACCAGATGCCCGCCGGTCCGCCCGTACCCGGACTGGTCCGCGCACTGGGAGAGCCGGGCCGCCACCGCCGTCAGCAGCCGGTCGCCGACCCGGTGCCCCAGGGTGTCGTTGACCGCCTTGAACCCGTCCAGGTCCAGGTAGCAGAGGCCGATCCGGCCGGTGCCGCCGTGTTCGTAGGAGGAGGCCTCCAGGGCGGCCGACAGCCGCTCGAAGAACAGCGCCCGGTTGGGCAGCCGGGTGACCGGATCGTGCATCTGCAGATGCCGGAGCCGGGCCTGGAGATCGCGCCGGTCGCTGATGTCGGCGACGGACAGCAGGACGTCCCGGGTGCCCGGTACGGGGCCCAGGGTGACCTCCGTCCACAGCGTGTGCCCGTCCGGGTGTTTGAGCCGGCGGGTGCAGCGCAGCCGGGCCTGCCGGCCGCGCAGTACCTCCCGGTAGGCCTGCCAGGTCCGGGCCTCGGCGGCCAGGTCCACCAGATCGGCCGCCGACTGTTCGATCAGGGCGTGCGGCTCGGTGCCGAGCAGCCCGCCGAAAGCGTCGTTCGCGGCAACGACGAAGCCGTCCCGGTCGACGACGGCCATCGCCAGATGGGCCGCGTTGAAAGCCGCTCGGTAGTCGCGCAGTTCACGCTCTGTAGTGGCCGATCGGATGCTGTCGGCCGCCGAACCGGTTCCTTCTGAGGTTCCGCTCACCGTTCGCTCCCGCAGTGCTCGTGATGTCCGCGCAGGAAAGTGTGCCGATCATAGAGGCAGCCGGGAGGGCCTATCCAGCGGCGTCGCCGTCCTGGACACGGTACTTCGGCGTGCTGACGGCAGGCGCACCGCCTCGCGCTCGATCGCTTCTGCGCGGCTGTGAACGCAGTGGTCATCCCCGTGATCGGTCGTGACGCTTCGTAATGTTCCGTTCGGACGTGTGCGAGATGGCCGGTGGGGGGTGCTCACTCATGTGGGGCACCGGAACAGGGCATACATAGGACAATCGCCGCAAGGTGGAGGGTATAGGTCGAATCCACCCACCGGAGGTCGATGTGCCGCGACAGCAGACACCCGGGGGAGTGGACCGTCGGATGCGCAGCGCGGCGGCGTCCCTCACCTCGCTGACGGCCCTCGCCGCCATGTCTCTCGTCGCGGGACCTGCGGCTGCCGACATCACCGCCGGCCCGTGCGCCCTCAGCCGCACGGCTGCGCACCACTCCCTGGGCGTGGACACCTGGAACCGCGCCTACCCCAAGCCGGAGCGCCGCCTCAATGCGGTCATGGTCTTCCTGTCCTTCCCCGATGCCCGCCCGAAGACCACCCCGGAGGAACTGACCGCCGACTACTTCCCGGTCACCAGCGACTTCTTCGAGCGGGCCTCCTACGGCAGGTTCCGGCTGGTCCCGCACCCGCAGAAGGAATGGGTGCAGATGCCGAAGACCTCCACCGAGTACGGGATACAGCGCGACTGGGACCCGGACGACCGGGCCGCCTACCTGCGGGACGCAGTGGTCACCGCCGACCGGTCGGTGGACTTCTCGGCGTACGACATCGTGTACTTCGTGGCCGACCCGGACGCCCCCGGGGTGGACTCGGACGCCACCAAGGTCGTCAACTTCGACCGGCCGATCCGGGCGGACGGGACCGAGCTCCGCCGGATCGTCACCGTCTTCGAGCAGCACCCGCCGGACCGGAATGTGCTCGCGCACGAGACCGGCCATGTCTTCGACCTGCCGGACCTCTACCACCGGCCAACCGACGGCAAGGGCGACTGGGACACCTACGTCGGCGACTGGGACGTCATGGGCAGCCAGTTCGGCATGGCCCCCGACCTTTTCGCCTGGCACAAGTGGAAGCTGGGCTGGCTGAAGACCGACCAGGTGGACTGTGTGCAGAGCGGCACCTCCCTGCACACCCTGCAGCCGCTCGCCGAGGCAGTGCCGCGGGGCAGCACCGGCGGCACCCGGCTGGCGGTGGTCCGTACCGGCCCGGGCAGTGCCATCGCGGTGGAGGCGCGCGGGTCGGCCGGCAACGACGGGGACACCTGCACGGAAGGGGTGCTGGTCTACCGGGTCCGCAACGAGGCGGCCTCCGGCGGCGGCCCGATCGAGGTGCTGGACGCCCACCCGGACACCGAGGCCTGCTGGGACCGGTCGGTCTACCCGCCGCTGGCGGACGCGCCGCTGGAGGTGGGGGAGGCGTACACGGTGCCGGGGGAGCGGATCACCATCGAGGTGGCGGACCGCACCCAGTCCGGCGCGTACACGGTAAAAATCACCACGTAGTGAGTGAGAGCACGAAGAAGGCCCCCACTCTCGCGAGTGGAGGCCTTCTTCCGTCTGTGCGCCGCCAGGGACTCGAACCCCGGACCCGCTGATTAAGAGTCAGCTGCTCTAACCAACTGAGCTAGCGGCGCCTGCTGACGTCGTAGACATTAGCACCAGGATCCGCCGTTGGAAAAATCGATACCCGCAGGTCCGCCGTGGCGGCGGAGCGGGCCGCCCGCACGCACGCCCACAGCAGCGCCTCGGCCCCGGGCAGCCAGGGCAGCCGGCTGTCCGGCGCGACCAGCCAGCGGGACGGGCCTGGCCCGGAGGTCAGGGCCGGGACGGTGACGGCGTCCCCCCGCCCGTGGCACAGCGGCGCGGGCACGGTGTCCCCCCACTCTTCCCAGTCCAGCAGCGAGGGCAGCCGCTGGGCGGTCCCGGGCGCGGCGAAGAGCAGCATCCGGCCCCGGTGCACGGCGACCGGCCCGGAGCCCGGCCCTTCGCCCCAGAGCAGGCCGAGCATGCGCCGCCCGAACACGACGGGCACGTTGACGATGTCGAAGACGGTCCCGCAGGGCAGTACGGCGGGCGAGCCGGGCTGCCCCTGCCACAGGGCGAGGGTGCTCCGCGGATGCGCCGACGCGGACGCGAGCCAGGCAGCTCCCTGCGGGGTGACCTGGGCGGCCGAGGGGGTGTGCGCGGGCTGCGCGGCCCCCGCGACTCCCGTGGCTTTCGTCGTGAGCGTCGTCGTCATGCCACCACATGTACCGGCTGTGCCCGTCCCGTTCCGCCGGGTTACGGGAAACGGGGACAGGGGCCGGTCGCGTGGAGTATCTTGCGCCCCGCATATGCCATGCCGCTGCGCTGGGCTGAGCCGTACGGGCGCCGAAGCCGCCGAAGCCGCCGGAGCGCGGCGCCCGCCCGGTGCCGGCGGCCCGGCCTCTCACCCCTAGGGGTGCTCCGGTGCGCCGCGCAGCAGGTCGTGGCCGAACTCGATCATTTTCTCGGCGTAGTCCTCGGTCCACTCCGCCCGCGCCGCGATGTCAGCCGGCGACAGCCGGTCGAACCGCCGCGGGTCGGCCAGCTGGGCCGCGGCCACCGCCTGGAACTCCATCGCCCGGTCCTGCGCCGCCCGGAACGCCAGGGTCAGCTCGGTGGCACGGGCCAGCAGCTCGCGCGGGTCCTCGATGGACTCCAGGTCGAAGAAGTGCTCCGGGTCCGCGGCGGCCTCCGAGGGCTCGAAGAGCAGCGGTGCGGGCCGCAGCCTTCGCTCGGTCCGCTCGGGCTCTGCCATACGTGTCCTCCTGCGCTCGCTGTCCGCCGGTTCGCCGTCCCGTACCTGCTTTTCCGGGCCACCTTCCATTGTCCAACGCCGCGCAAGACCGCCCCGAACCCGCCCCGAACCCGCCTAAGCCCGCCAGAGCACCCGGTGCTCGGCCAGCTGCTGGAGCACCGCATGGTTCGCCTCCCACCCGTCCGGGCTGTATCCCTGGCCCGCCTCCGGCGGGGTGCCGGACTCCGTCCGGCGGCGGGGCGTGCTTGCCGGGCCGGGGCTACGGCCGCCAGGAGATGCGGTGGTTGGACCAGAGGTCCCAGGTGGTCATCATTGCCTCCCACCCGTCCGGAAACTTCACCGTGACGCCCAGCTGGACCGGTTCCGTCGACGGATGGGCGTCCAGGAGGTCGGCGATGCCGGCGCGGGCCACCACCACGCAGGCGTGGCGGTGGCGGGAGGCCAGGACGCAGAGGCGGCCCGTCTCCAGGTGGAAGGCCGTTGCGTCCGGGCGGCCGGACAGCGGGTGCAGCACGACCGTCAGGTCGTACTCGCGTCCCTGGAGGCGGTTCGCGGTGTCCACCGTGACCCCCTGGACGCCGAGCTCGGCCAGCGCCGCGCGCACCGCGCTCGCCTGG
Organism: Streptomyces sp. NPDC002054; assembly: GCF_040296685.1. Taxonomy (NCBI): domain Bacteria; kingdom Bacillati; phylum Actinomycetota; class Actinomycetes; order Kitasatosporales; family Streptomycetaceae; genus Streptomyces; species Streptomyces sp. NPDC002054. The sequence goes on along the minus strand of NZ_JBEOXT010000012.1, from coordinate 143,708 downwards.
TCCCGGTGGGCCGTGCCCACCGCGATCCGGTCCGCGGAGAGCGGCTGCGGGGCGGGCGTGCGCTCGTCCGTGGTGACCGTGCCGCGGTCCAGGGCGCGGCGGACCACCAGGGCCACCGCGCGGACCGCCTCCGGATCGGTGCGCGGGGTGTGCCGGGCGGGCAGTTCCAGGAGCCCCCACCCGGCCTCGGCCGCCTCGTCCAGGACCCGGTCCGGTCCGGAGCCGTCCGAGGCCACCCCGAAGGACAGCCGCCGGTCGCCGTGGCCGGTGCCGCTGCGGAACGGCGTGTACGGGTAGAACGCGCGGGAGACCAGCGGGGCCGCGGAGGCCGGCAGCCGCCAGGACACCGGCAGCCGGTGCTGCGGCAGTTCCGGGTTGTGGGCCAGCAGGGTGGAGACCGCCGAGGCGGACGGGTCGTACGACAGCCCCGCCCACTGCTCGGCTCCGACCACGCTGAACGGGTCCAGCTGCCCCGGGTCGCCCACGAACAGCGCCCGCTCGAACAGCCCGGCCACGGCCAGCAGCGCATCCGAGCGCATCTGGTAGGCCTCGTCCACGATCGCGTGCTCCCAGGGCTCCACGCCCTGGACGTACGCCCACTTCGCCGCCGTGGAGATGGCGACCGGGAGCTCGGCCAGGTCCCCGGGCTTCGCGGACAGGGTCACCGAGGGGAGCTCGCGCAGGGCCGGGTCGTAGGCGTCGCCGTCGCTGCTGTGCAGCCGGCCGACCGGCAGCTCCGGGTCCGCCTCGGCCAGCCGCAGCACCAGGTCGTCCACCTGGGCGTTGGTCTGCGCCACGATCATCAGCCGGCGCCCGGCCCCGGCCAGCTCGCGGGCCGCCCGGACCACCAGGGTGGACTTCCCGGCCCCGGGAGGGGAGTCGACGACCACGCCCCGCCGGGGGCTGTGCAGGGTGTCGTGCAGGATCGCCTCGGTGGCCCGGGCGGCAGCCGCCCCCGGGTCGGACACGGTCGCGCTCACAGGAGGTCCTCGTCGGTCACGGCATCGGGCAGCGGGGCGGTCGCGGATCCGGGCGGCCCGCCATGGGTCCACGGGGTGTGCTCCGGATCGGGCAGCTTCGGGCCGCCGCGCGCATCGTGCTCGAACAGGGTCCAGCACACCCGGTCGCCCTTCTCCGGCACCGAACCGGGCTCCGGGTCCCGGCCCCGGCCCATCTTGTCCAGGAGCCGCAGGACCAGCAGACCGCCCTCCTCCGCGCGCACGAACTCGGCCGTCTGCGGGCGGCCGTCCAGCGAGCGGTACACCTTCCCGCCGCCGCCCTCCGGCAGCTGCGGCCGGTCCTCGGTCGCCACCGTCACCAGCGGGCGCGGGCTCGGCCGCTTCGACTCCGTCCACGCCATCACCACCTCGGTGACCTCGCCCGCGAAGGCCTCGCCCGCCAGCCGGCGGCCGGCCATGACCAGCGGGTCGTCCAGGGCCTCCTGCGCGTCCAGCCGGACCTGCTCGGTCTCCCGGGCGGCCAGCTTCTGGGCCGCCGTCACCGCGTCGTCGCGGCGCGGCTGCGGGGGTTCGCCCGCCCGCACCCGGTCCCGGTGAGCGGTGAACGACCAGCGGTCCCGGGTCCAGCGCTCCTCCGTACGCCCGCCCGGCGGCAGCTCCCGCAGCAGGTCGACGGCCTGCCAGACCGACCGCCAGGTGGCGGACATCTGCTCCGCCACCAGCTGCCGGACCGCCTGTTCGGCCTGTTCCGCCTGCCGAGGCCGGCCCTCCGCCCGCGCCGCGTCGAACTTCGCCATCGCCGGGGCCAGCAGCCTGTTGTCGAAGGCCGGGTCGGTGGCCGGTCCGGCCGGCGGGACCAGCAGCTGCCCCTCCGCGTCCCGGGCCAGCTCCGCCCGCAGCGCCTCCTCGGCCCCCGAACGGCCCTCCGGCGGGTCGATCCAGGCCAGCAGGGCGGCCAGGTGCTGGTCCTCCAGGCTGCTCTGGCCGGTGGCCCAGTGCCGGGACAGCAGGTCCGTCGCCGACAGCAGCATCGAGGACCCCGGCACCCGGGACCGCTCGGCCAGGTGGGTGAACCACCGGCCCAGCAGCGGGACCTGGGACGGGACCGGATACGCGGCCTCCGGGTCCTCCTCCGCGGTCCGGCGGAACCGCATGGACCGGCCCAGCAGCCGTACGTACTCGATGCCCGCGCGGCTGGGCACGATCAGCTGCGGGGCGTCCGTGCACAGCTCGGTCTCGACCTTCACCCGCTTCCCGGACTCCGGGTCGGTCTCGGTCCGCTCGGCCGGCTCCACCACGTCCGCACGGGCCTCGAGGTAGGGCATCAGGTGCGTCGCCAGCTCGGCCAGGAACTCCCAGCGCAGGTCGCGGTCGCGCGGCTGCGGTATGACGAGGATCCGCGGGTCGTCCCGGTCGGTGCCGACCATCGCGCCGAGCGGGGCGCCCGCCTCGCCGGCCGTGGTCAGCGGGACGAAGATCATCGGCTGCTCGCTCAGGTGCCGGTGCCGCATGGTCGTCAGCGGCCGGGCCCGCCCGGCGCGGACCGCCTCCAGCCGGGCCAGGGTGCTCAGCAGGGGCATTCCGGGGCCTCCGGTCGGGTTCGCTGGTACGGCAGCACGGCGGCGGACTCCAGGGCCTCGGCCCGCAGCCGGGCCGCCCGCCGCAGGGCTTCGGCGGTGGTCGGGTCCTCGGCCTCGCCGCCGGGGACCACGCCGTCGGGGACCGGGCCGCCGTCGGCCGCCGCCAGGGCCCGGTCGACCGTGCCGAGCATGCCGAGCTCGCCCCGTACGGACCGGCCGAGGACCGTCACCGTGCCGGCCTCCCGGGCCCGCTGCCGGCAGTGGAAGGCCAGTTCACAGGCGGCCAGACAGTCCGGTGCGTACGCCGCATCGACCGCGTCGACCGCCTCGGCCAGCTCCTCGGCGGGCCGGCCGGGGTCGAAGCTCAGGCCCTCGGGGAGGGCGGCGGCCAGCTCCTCCACCCGGGTGAGCCGGTCCAGCTGGCGCCGGGTGACCGCGCGCTGCTTGCGCAGGTCGAGCACGGCGGCGGTGGGCAGGTTGGAGAAGTCCTTCGGACAGACCAGCAGCGCCTGGTGGCCGACGGCGGCCCCCGCCACCCGGTCGGCCGTCCGCTCCAGGGCGAGCAGGTACACCGCCGCCTGGCGGGCGGCGGCGCCGACCTTGGCCGCGTCCGCCGAGCCGTCGATCATCGGGAAGGACTTGATCTCGACGACCGTCCAGCGGCCGTCGGGATGCACCACGATCGCGTCCGGCTCCAGGTAGGCGGGGGTGCCGGCGACCTCCAGAACCAGCATCGGATGGTCCAGGAAGGTCCAGGCCCGCTCCGCCGCGGCGGCTGCGGTGGCCTCGCGCAGGGCCAGCGCCGTACGGCCGGCCCGGCCGTCGGGGCCGGCCGCGGTGAGGTCGGGGACCCGGATCTGCCCGGCCGGCGGCTCGCCGCCCGCGCCGAGCCGCTCGTACAGCAGCCGCAGCAGCTCGGTCCCGCCGTCGCCCTTGACCTTCGCCTCGAAGGAATTCCCGCGGACGATCGCGAACTGCGACTGGCCGAACGCGGCCGGGGTGCCGAGCGCCGTGGCGAGCGCGGTCTTGTCCACGCCGGCACCGTCCAGCAGGGCGCGTCTGCCGCAGCCGGGGTTGGCCGCCAGGGCCGCCAGCGCGCGGGCGTCCAGCGGGCGGGGCGGCACGGCGGGGCCGCGCAGGTCAGCGAGCCGCTGCCGGAGAGTCGTCGTCTGCGGAGGGCCGCTGGGCGGGTAGGAGCTCACCCGCGGAAGTGTCCCATCCGCCACTGACAATCGGGGCCCGGCGGCGGAAAACGACTCTCCCCGAGATCCACGGGACTCTTCCCGTGACTCTGCGGGCAAGGAGGAAGCCCGCCCCCATCACGGCTGCACCGGCCACCGCGTCGAGGAAGTAGTGGTTGGCCGTCCCCATCACGACCACCGTCGTGACCAGCGGATACACGATGCCGGCCGCCTTGGTGAGGGGCTTCCTGCCGTGCATCCACAGCATGACCCCGCACCACAGGGCCCAGCCCACGTGCAGGCTCGGCATGGCGGCGTACTGGTTGGTGAAGGAACCCATTCCGCGCGGCGCACTGGCCTCCGCGCCCCACCAGCCGTACGCGCTGTACTGCGCCATCGTGTCGGTGAACCCCTGCGCGGCGTCCAGCAGCCGCGGCGGACAGGTCGGCATCAGCGTGAAGCCGGCCAGGCCCAGCAGGGTGGAAAGGGCCAGCCAGGTGCGCGCGGCCCGGTAGTGGGCCGGCCGGCGGAACCACAGCCAGATCAGCACCGCCGGGGTGACCAGGTAGTGCAGCGAGGCGTAGATGAAGTCCGCGGGGACGCCGACCCAGGTCTGGGCGGTGAACAGCCGGTTGAGGGGCCGTTCGAAGTCCATGCCGAGCACGTGCTCGTAGTGCAGGATGGCGAGGCCGTGGTCGACGGCGAGCTGTACGTCGCCGCGCGCGAGGAGTCTGCCGCCGGAGTACGCGCCGTAGAGGAGGCCCAGCAGCAGCAGTTCGGCCCACCAACGGGTGGGCCGGTGCCGTTCAGTCATACGGCGTAAGACGAATGTATGAGCGGTTGGGTTGCCCGCGGTTCACGTATTGGATGATGGTCGGACGACCCAACATGCACGAACCCGGGAGAAACAGACATGGCCCCGCGCATCCTGCTGGTCCGTCACGGACAGACGGCCTGGTCGCTGTCCGGCAAGCACACGGGCCGCACGGACATCCCGCTGCTCGAAGAGGGGAAGCGCGGCGCCAAACTGCTCGGCGAACGCCTGGCCCGCGAGCCGTGGTCGGGCCTGCCCGGCCTGGAGGTCCGCACCAGCCCGCTGGCCCGCGCCAGCGAAACCTGCGACCTGGCAGGTTTCGGCCTGCAGGCCGAACCCTGGGACGCCCTGATGGAGTGGGACTACGGCGACTACGAGGGCATGACCCCGGCCGAGATCCACGCGGTCCGCCCCGGCTGGCTGCTCTGGCGCGACGGTGCGCAGGGCGGCGAATCCATCGCCGACGCCTCCGCCCGCGCCGACGAGGTGGTCGCCTGGGCCCGTTCGGCCGAACGCGACGTCCTGGTTTTCGCCCACGGCCACATCCTGCGCACCCTGGCCGCCCGCTGGCTCGGCCTGGACGCCTCCTTCGGCGCCCGCATCCGCCTCGACCCGACCTCCCTGTCGATCCTGGGCTGGGCATACGGCGCCCCGGCCCTGGAACGCTGGAACGACACCGGCCACCTGGACTGACTCTTTTTGGGGCTCGGTTCGCCTCCGGGGCGCTTCTGCCGTGCTCTCAGGGCGGGCGTCCTCAGAAACCCTCGTCCCTCGGGTTTCCTCCGGGCGCCCGCCCTGAGAGCACGGCGCGCCCCTTCGGCTCACTCGCCCGCGCAGGCTGCGAGACGGGCGGCTCAGCGGTCGTAGCAGTGGGCGACGGGCCGGCCGGGGCAGGCGGGGCACTCGAACAGGTACACCCCGCCACCGCCGCCGAGCCCGAGTCCCGTCGCGTTCTGGGCGCTGCGGTCCGGCCCGTCCTCGCCGCGGTCCTCCCGGGGCAGCCAGGTGCGCCAGGACTCGGCGTCGAACTCCCAGGCGGCCACCGTCATCAGATGCGCCATGGGCCGCCGGCAGCCGCGGCAGTCCGGCCAGCGGGGGTCCTGGCACCAGCCGGGCCAGCCGCCCGCCTTGATGCCGGGGGCCTCCGCCAGGTGGTACTCGTACGACACACCGGTCGCCTCCTCCAGTGCGAGGAAGCGGGCGTCCAGCCGGTCGAACAGCTCCTGGGGAAGGTTCCAGGCGGCGTACTCCGCCACCGTCTCGGGGTGCACCGCGCAGGGCTGCGGCACGTTGCCGGAAAGGGCCCCGGCCGGCGGAACGGGGGTGGGCAGCACCGCGCCCACCGCGGCCGAGTCCCGCCAGCGGACGTGCGGTGACTCCGGCCAGTGCGTGTCCTTGTGAAGCAGGGCGCACCACAGCACCTGGAGCAGATCGCAGCCCTCTGGGTAAGCCACCCCGGCCGTGTCGGGCAGGTCGGCCCGGAACAGCTGGGCGACCGGCACGAGCGGCTGCCCGTCCTCCTCGCAGACCGGCCACGGCTCCTCCGCCGGCCACAGCAGCGGGCCACCCACCGAGCTTTCCCGGCAGGACGGGGTGCCTGTGCGCGGGTGCAGCCGGACGGTTTCGCGGCGGTACGGGATCAGCTCCGGGAAGAGCTCCTCCACGTCCACCGGCGGCGGCGGGGTGTGACGGGCCATGCCCGCGAGCCTACGAGGCGCCCCCGCTCCGGGTCAGGCCTCTGCCTGGCGGGTCAGGAAGGCGCCGACGCGGGGGGAGCGTTGGTGGGGGATCAGGGTGCGGGCGGTGGCCGACAGCATGGAGCTGATCCGGGTGGAGCGGACCTCGGCGAGGTGGTCCAGGACCCGCTGGCCGGCCCAGGCGGCCTCGTCGGGGGCGCCCGCCCGGGCCAGGTCCGCGGCCAGTTCGGCGGTGTAGAGGGCCAGGTTCCGGGCGAAGTGCGGGTCCTGGAGGTCGGCCGCGCGGCGGGCGTGCCGGGCGGCCCGGCCGTATTCGCCGAGCGCGGCCCAGCAGCGGGACTCCAGGGACTCCAGCTCGGCCTCCCCGAAGAAGGACATCCACTCGGGGTCGGCCGCGGCCGGACCGCGGGAGAAGTGGGTGTGCGCCCGGGTCAGCGCCTCCTCGCAGGCCCGGCGGTCCGCCAGGCCGGCCCAGCCGCCCGCCTCCCGGAGGGAGAGCAGGGACAGCAGCCGCGCCGACCCCAGGGTGCGGGCCGCCCGCAGCCCCGCCTGGGCGGCCCGGACCGCCTCCCGCGGGCGCCCGCAGTCCCGGGCCAGGAAGGCGGTGTTGCTGAAGGCGTGCGCTTCGAGGGCCGCATTGCCCGAGACCCGGGAGGTGGCCAGGGCTTCGGCGTAGTGCGAGCGGGCGTCGTCGAGCCGGCCCGAATCGTGCGCCAGCCAGCCCACCGAGAGGGCCAGTTCCCCCGCGCCCGCGTGCAGCCGGTCCTCGGTGGACTGGCGGGTCGCCCCGGCGTCCAGCAGGGCGTAGGCGGTGCGCAGCGGCTCGGCGGCCCGCCGGTACAGGGTGTCCGCGCCGTGCCGGTCGTCCAGCAGCCGGATCTGGCGTACGGCTTCCTCGACGGCGGCGGCCTCGGACGCGCCGGCCCGGCCGGACACCCTGCGGTGGTCGCCGAGCAGGCCGAGGTTGAGGGTGGCGGCGGCCACCGTGGCCGAGCCGCCGGCCATGAACGCGCGACGCAGCACGTCGCTCTCCTCGGAGGGGGTGGTGGGGACGGGGAGAAGTCGGCTGTGCTCCTGCCGGGCCTGCCGGGCCTGCCGGGCCTGGCGATCCCGACGGTCCCGGCCGCGGACCGCTTCGCGCGGGGAGAAGCCGAGGTCGGCCAGGGTGCGGCCGGGGAACATGTGCAGGAACACGCGCTCGTAGGCGTAGTTGGGGCAGCGGATCTCGCCGGATTCGACCCGGCCGATGTAGCGCGCGTCGCAGGAAACCGTTTCTCCGATGTCCCGGGCCGCCCGGCGCACCAGGGCCGCGAACTCGGCGGGGGAGTGCCGGCCGCGCAGCCGCCGGAAGGATGTGTTGGGCGTGAGCGCGATGGGGGACGCCGTCATCCACGTGGCCTCTCTGGCGAGACGTATCTGCCGGTTGCTGGTGGGGTACCGGCGCGCATGAACGTACCGCCAGTCGGCTGTCCCCCACACGGCGTTTGGCTACAAAACGGATATCTCACCCGCGATCCGCCATGAACTGCCATCCTTTGCGGCGGCCTGTCACCGCCACCGTTGACGCTCCCGAGCGTTGAACCTTGAGGAGTGGTCAAGGAGCACAGGAGGAGGGGTTCCCTTGTTGGAGGCCGGCATGGAGAACAGCACACTGGGCACCGCATCCGGGCGGGGTGCCGCCCCGGATCTCGTGACCGTGCCCACCCGGCAGGGCCTGGAGGCCGTCGACATCATCCGCCGGGCCGCGGTCTCCGCGGCCGGGGTCGGTCCGGTCCTGCACGACGGCTCGGGCGACACCCTCGGCTTCCTGGTCCCGCCCGGCACCGCCGATGCCTGGGACCTGCCGGGCAGTGCCTGTACGCAGACCAACGGCCGCGGGATGCGGTTCGGCGAGCCGCCCGCCGGGAGCAGCCCGAGCACCGGCTGGCTGCTCCCTCCGGAAGCGGGTGACCCGGTGACCGATCCGGAGGTCCTGAGGGCGGCCCTCGGCGAGGCGGCCCGGCTGATCGAGGCCGCCGACAACTGCCGCTGACCAGCGACAATGGGGCAGCCGTGATGGCAGTCGTGATGGGGCACCCATAATGAGGGCGTGGCAAAGAGCAGGCGAAAGAGCGGCCGAGAGGCTTCCGCGGCGGTCAGCGGGCAGGTGGACGGCGGTCTCGCCGAACTGGCCCCGGACCGCGAGCGGGCCAACGCCTGGACCCTGCTGATCGACGGCGCTCCGCAGTCCCATGTGGACCTGGACGAGCCGACCCACCTCGACTTCGCCTACCAGCGGCGGATCGGCCACCTCATCGACCTGGCCGCGCCGGCCCGGCAGCCCCTCAACGTGCTCCACCTGGGCGGCGGGGCCTTCACCCTCGCCCGGTACACCGCCGCCACCCGCCCCCGCTCCGGTCAGCAGATCGTGGAGATCGATGCGGGCCTGGTGGCCTTCGTACGGGAGCACCTGCCGCTGGACCCGCAGGCCAGGGTCCGGGTCCGGGCGGTGGATGCGCGGGCCGGCCTGGCCAAGGTGCCGGACGGCTGGGCGGACCTGGTGATCGCGGACGTGTTCAGCGCGGCCCGCACCCCGGCGCACCTGACCAGCGCCGAATTCCTGGACGAGGTACGGCGGGCCCTGTCGCCCACCGGCTGGTACGTGGCCAACCTCGCCGACGGACCGCCGCTCGCCCACCTGCGCGGGCAGATCGCCACCGCCGCGTCCCGGTTCGGGCAGCTGGCGATGGCCGCGGATCCGGTGGTCTGGCGGGGGAAACGATTCGGCAATGCGGTGCTGGTGGCTGCCGACCGGGAACTCCCGCTGGCCGAGTTCACCCGCCGGGTGGCGAGCGACCCCCACCCGGGCCGGGTCGAGCACGGCCGGTCCCTCGCGGACTTCGCCGGCGGCGCAACCCCGGTGGCCGACGCCTCGGCCTCCCCCTCCCCGGCACCCCCGCCGTCCGTGTTCCGCTGAACCGGAGCGGGGGCGTGGGGGTTCAGCCTTTCACGCGGTGGCACCTTCTTCGCCTTCGGCGCCGATCAGCTCCCTGGCCTGCCCGTGACCGGCGTCCAGATCCGCGACGGATTCCATCAGAATCCGGGCGTTGCGCGGCGAGCGCAGCAGATAGACGGTCTCCTGCCGGGCAGCGTTCGCGGAGATGGGCACGATCTGACCTCCGAGTGCGTTCTGGATCAATACAGTCAGGCGTCCCAGACGTCCACCCTCGGCGGGTGGTCGTTCCAGACGCAGAACACCGACACCTCACGGCCGTCCCGGGTGAAGGTCACCCGGATCCACTTCGGCTGCTTCCACACCTGCATCTGCCAGCCGGCCGCCGGAGTCGCCGAGACCAGCTCGGCCGAGGACTCGCCCAGGTCGAAGACCACCCGGCCGCCGTCCACCGTGTACCCCTTCACCGTGCCGGAAGCCTTGCCGTCCGGCTGCTGCCGGGGGCGGGTGCCCGGCGGGGACTTCTTCGGCGGCTTCGGGGACGGAGAGGCGGCCGGGGTGGACGAGGCCGACGGCGCCGACGAAGGGGCGGAGGGTGTGGGGGAGGGCGGCGGGGGTGGCGGTTCCGTGCTGTGCGTCGACGAGGACAGGGCTCCGGAGGTCAGCGGTATCGCCTTCGGCCGGTCGTAGGCCGTACCGGACATGACCGAGTGCACGCCCCACCAGGACAGCGTCACCGCCGCCCCGGTCGCCAGCGTCCAGGCCAGCCCATGGACAAGTCCTCGTTGCATCAGCCCACATACTGCACCACCTCCCCCAACCCCGGCCTGCCACCCCGGCCACTCCCCCGAATGGGCTACGGTGCCGCCCATGGCAAGTGTGCTCGTGGTCGAGGACGACCAGTTCGTACGTTCCGCTTTGATCCGGCACCTCACCGAGGCCTCGCACACCGTGCGGAGCGTCGGGACGGCTCTGGAGGCCCTGCGGGAGGTCGCGCACTTCCGCTTCGACGTGGTGATCCTCGATCTCGGGCTGCCCGACCTGGACGGCTCGGAAGCGCTGAAGATGCTGCGCGGCATCACCGACGTCCCCGTGATCATCGCCACGGCCCGGGACGACGAGGCCGAGATCGTCCGGCTGCTCAACGACGGCGCCGACGACTACCTCACCAAGCCCTTCTCCGTGGAGCACCTGTCCGCCCGGATGGCCGCCGTACTGCGCCGCGCCCGCTCGGCCGCCGGGGCCGAACCCCCCTCCCGGGTGCTGCGCGTCGGCGGCCTGGCCATCGACCCGCTGCGCCGCCAGGCCGAGCTCGACGGAACCGTACTGGACCTCACCCGGCGGGAGTTCGACCTGCTGGCCTTCCTGGCCGGGCGGCCCGGTGTGGTGGTGGCCCGGCGTGAACTCCTCGCTGAGGTCTGGCAGCAGTCCTACGGAGACGACCAGACCATCGACGTCCACCTGTCCTGGCTGCGCCGCAAGCTTGGGGAGACGGCCGCGAACCCCCGCTACCTGCACACCCTCCGCGGGGTCGGGGTGAAGCTGGAGCCGCCGGCGTGAGGTGGGCCCTGGTCAAGGTGTGCCTCGCGGTCACCGTGATGGTGGTCGTGGCCTTCGCCGTGCCGCTGGGCATGGTCGTCCAGGAGATGGCCCGCGACCGGGCCTTCTCCAACGCCGAACGGCAGGCCGCCACCATCGGCCCCACCCTCTCCATCACCACCGACGGACAGCAGTTGCGCCGGGCTGTGGAGAGCACCGACATGGGCGCGGTCCGGCGGATGGCGGTGCACGTCCCCGCCGTGGACGGCCATCCCGCCGTGACCGTCGGGGAGCCCGGCTGGGCGGGCGCCCGGGCGGTGGAGCAGACCCGGCAGGAGGGCTCGGCCCGGACGGCCAGGGTGGCGGGCGGGGGCTCGGCCCTGCTGCAGCCCACCGCCATCGGTTCCGGGGACATCGCCGTGGTCGAGATCCTCGTCCCGGAGAGCGAGGTGAGCAACGGGGTCACCACCGCCTGGGTGGTGCTCGCCGGAGTCGGCTTCGCCCTCATCGTGGGCTCGGTGGCGGTCGCGGACCGGCTCGGCGCCCGTATGATCCGCCCCGCGCAGCGGCTCGCGTACGCCGCCCAGCAGCTCGGCGAGGGCCGGCTCGGGGCCCGAGTCCCGGAGGACGGGCCCAAGGAACTCCAGTCGGCGGCGGTGGCGTTCAACTCGATGGCCGACCAGGTGGTCGAACTCCTCGCCAACGAGCGGGAGCTGGCCGCCGACCTCTCGCACCGGCTGCGCACCCCGCTGACCGTGCTCCGGCTCAACGCGGCCTCCCTGGGCGACGGTCCGGCGGCCGAGCAGACCCGGGCGGCCGTGGAACAGCTGGAGCACGAGGTGGACACCATCATCCGGACCGCCCGGGAGCAGCGGTCGCCGCAGTCGGCCGCCGTGGCGGCCGGCTGTGACGCCTCGGAGGTCATCCGGGAGCGGATGGGGTTCTGGTCGGCGCTGGCCGAGGACGAGGGCCGGGAGGTGCGGCTCGCAGGGGTCGACCGGACCGTACGGATCCCGGTGGCGCGGCCGGAGCTGGCCGCCGCGCTGGACGCGATGCTGGGCAACGTCTTCCGGCACACCCCCGAGGGCACTCCGTTCGCGGTGGACGTGCACGACGCGGGCGACGCGGTGATCGTGCTGGTCTCGGATGCGGGACCGGGCATCGCCGACCCGGATGCGGCGCTGCGGCGCGGCAACGACGGCGGCCGGACCGGCTCCACCGGCCTGGGGCTGGACATCGTACGGAGGGTCGCCGAGTCCACGGGCGGGGACCTGCGGCTGGGACGTTCGGTGCTCGGGGGGACCGAGGTCCGGGTGTGGATCGGGCTGGACGACCGGGCCCGGGGCGAGGCGGAGGCCGGGCGGGGGCGCCGCGGGCGGCCGGGCCGGCGCAAGCGCAAGGGCTGAGTCGCAGGGGCTGAGCCGCAGGGGGGCGGTCCGGCAGTCCGAATGGCTGAACCGGCCCCGCTGCCGGGGGAGCGCGGATCGTGGATCGTGGTTGTGTCAGAGGAACGGGCCGCACCACCCGCCGTCATCCACGAAGGGGCGAACCCCTATGCGCTACGCAGTTCTCGGCACCGGAATCGTCGGACGGACCCTGGCCGGCCGGCTCTCCGGCCTCGGCCACGAGGTGGTGATCGGCACCCGGGACCCCGAGGCCACCCTGGCCCGGACCGAAGCCAGCCCCATGGGCACCCCGCCCTACGCCACCTGGCAGGCGGACCACCCCGGGGTCCGGCTCGCCGGCTTCGCCGAGGCCGCCCGGGCCGGCGAGGCGCTCGTCAACGCCACCGCCGGGCTGGTCAGCATCGCCGCCCTGACCGAGGCGGAAGCCGGGCGATCGGACGGCAAGCTGCTGATCGACGTGGCCAACCCGCTGGACTTCTCGCGCGGGTTCCCGCCCGGCCTCGACCCGGTGGACCGGGACAGCCTGGGCGAGCTGATCCAGCGCACCTTCCCCGGGCTGCGGGTGGTCAAGACCCTCAACACCATGAACTGTGCGGTGATGGTCGATCCCAGCCGGGTCGCCGGTGAGCACCACGTGTTCATGGCCGGGGACGACGCGGACGCCAAGAAGGCGGTGCGCGAGCTGCTGCACACCTTCGGCTGGCCGGAGGGCGGCATCCTCGACCTGGGCGGCATCGAGAGCGCCCGGGGTACGGAGATGCTGCTGCCGCTGTGGCTCCGCCTGATGGGCAGCCTCGGGCACACCGACTTCAACTTCCACATCCAGGGGGCCGGCGGGCCGGGCTCCTGGGGCGGCCACTAGGACAGGGCCTACGGAGGTCAGCGCAGGCCGGCCACCGCGTCGGCCGCCGGCGGGGAGAGCGGAACGTCTGCCAGGTCGGGCAGCTGGACCCAGGCCGCGGCGTCGGTGGAACCCGCCGCCTCCACGACCCGCGCGGTGCCCTCGCCGAGCTCGACGGCGTAGAAGATCGCCACCAGGTCCCAGTCGATGCCGTTGCGGTGGGTCCGGTAGGAGCGGGCGTCCAGCAGCCGGGCGTCGAGCAGGGTCAGGCCGGTCTCCTCGTGGAGTTCCCGGGCGAGGGCCTCCAGCGGCTGCTCCCCGGGGTCGATACCGCCGCCCGGGAGGTGCCAGGCACCCGGCGCGAACACCGGCGAGTCCTCGGTGAGCCGGGTGAGCAGCAGTCGGCCCTCCCGTTCGGCGATGGCGTACACCGACATGCGCATCCGTGACTCGGCGCCCATGGTCGTCCCCGTCCTTCCTCATCGCTGACCTTGCCAACGCAGAAGGCCCCGGTCCGCTTGCGCGGACCGGGGCCCTCCTACAGGGTGAGTGACGGGACTCGAACCCGCGGCCACCTGGACCACAACCAGGTGCTCTACCAGCTGAGCTACACCCACCATGTCCGGTCGGAATTCCGACCGGCCGAAGAAAAGGGTACAGGGTCTTCAGGGGTGCTCGCTCCCCCCTTATCGCCTCCCTTACTCCGGGGCGGTTATTCGGCGGGCAGGACGTACTTCGCGGCGATGGTCCGCGCCGTGTCCGAGTCGGGTCCGGGCTGTGCCACGAACACCGCCTCCCGGTAGTAGCGCAGTTCCGCGATGGACTCCTTGATGTCCGCCAGCGCCCGGTGATTGCCGTTCTTCGGGGGGCTGTTGAAGTAGGCCCGCGGGTACCAGCGGCGCGCCAGCTCCTTGATCGAGGACACGTCCACGATCCGGTAGTGCAGGTAGTCCTCCAGCGTGGGCATGTCGCGCAGCAGGAAGCCGCGGTCGGTTCCGACCGAGTTTCCGCAGAGCGGGGCCTTGCCGGGTTCCTTGACGTGCTGGCGTACGTACGCCAGCACCTGCGCTTCGGCGTCGGCGAGGGTGGTGCCGCCGGCCAGCTCCTCGAGCAGGCCGGACGCGGTGTGCATCTCGCGCACCACGTCGGGCATGGTTTCCAGGGCCGCGTCCGGCGGGCGGATCACAATGTCCACGCCTTCGCCGAGCACGTTGAGCTCCGAGTCGGTGACCAGTGCGGCCACCTCGATAAGTGCGTCGTCCGTCAGCGAGAGCCCGGTCATCTCGCAGTCGATCCACACCATGCGATCGTTCATGTGTCTCACCTTATGCGGAAGGTCCCCGGATCGGTCATGGACCGATCCGGGGACCTCCGTCGTGCGATGCCCGGGGATGCCCGGGCGAGGGGCTACGCGTGCTCGCGCAGTGCCCGCCCCGGGGCGTACAGCTCGGTCACCGAGGGGCCGCTGGCCGCCAGCGCCGCCGCCGCGCGCTGCGGCTGCGGGGTGCGCTGGTGCGGAACGGGACCGTCGGAGAGCTGGCTCACCGGCTGGACGTCCACCTGCGGGCGGCGGGCCCGGTACGCGGACCGGTAGGCCGCGGGGGAGGACCCCAGCTGCCGCCGGAAGTGCCCGCGCAGGGCGACCGGCGAGCGGAACCCGCAGCGGCCGGCGACCTCGTCGACCGAGTAGTCGGAGGTCTCCAGCAGCCGCTGGGCCTGGAGCACCCGCTGGGTGATCAGCCACTGGAGCGGAGCGCTGCCGGTCAGCGACCGGAACCGGCGGTCGAAGGTGCGCCGGCTCATGTACGCCCGGGCGGCGAGCGTCTCCACGTCGAACTGCTCGTGGAGGTGCTCCAGTGCCCAGGCCACGACCTCGGCCAGCGGGTCGGCGCCGATCTCCTCCGGCAGCGACCGGTCGAGATAGCGTTCCTGGCCCCCGGTGCGCCGTGGCGGTACGACCAGCCGGCGGGCCAGGGCCCCGGCGGCCTCACTGCCGTGGTCGGTGCGCACGATGTGGAGGCACAGGTCGATTCCGGCCGCGGTGCCCGCGGACGTCAGCACATCGCCGTCGTCGACGAACAGCTCGCGCGGATCGACATGGACGGACGGGTACCGCTTGGCCAGCGTCGGCGCGTACATCCAGTGCGTCGTCGCGGGCCGGCCGTCCAGCAGACCGGCGGCGGCGAGCACGAAGGCTCCCGTGCACAGTCCGACGATCCGGGCCCCTTCCTCGTGGGCCAGACGCAGTGCGTCGAGCGCCTCGGGAGGTGGTGGCGATGTGATGGACCGCCAGGCCGGAACGACGACGGTGCCTGCCCGGGCGATCGCCTCCAGCCCGTATGGTGCCGTCAGTTCGAGTCCGCCGGTGGTCCGCAGCGGACCGTCCTCCCCGGCGCACACGAGCAGTCGATAGCGTGGAACTCCCGCGTCCTGCCGGTCAATGCCGAACACGGAAAGTGGAATGGAACTCTCGAAGATCGGACCGCCGCTGAAGAGCAGCACCGCGACGATTTCCCTGCGGCGGCGCCCCGCGAGCTTCCGGCCGGCGTCCGCGACGACGGCGGTGGAGTCCTGGCTCATGGCGCTAAGCCCCCCTTGGGTGTCGCGACTCCTTGGTCTGGTCGCACCTGCACGTTTCCCCTCGGCCTTGCACGTGATCCCCCGCCGTAAATACATGATCGAATCTACTGCGTCCCGTGGTGTCGGCGTGACAAGTTCAGCACGCAGCGCTATGTCGACTTGGCAACTTGGCGAAAAGCATTCGATCAGGAAGCGTTCCACTCCGCGACCTTGGGGGGAAGCCGGACGTCTGTGCGTGGCCAGTACCCATAGGGTCTTCGCGCCCCCCGTACACGGTTGTTGCTGATGGTGGGGCGGTTGGGAGGACATTCCGGCAAGGGATGCGTCCGGATGTGAAGTTGGCTGAAAACATGCGGGCGCGGGTGTGCGAACCGGTCAGTCGCGCGGGGAGCCGCCGCCCGTCGCACGACAGCCACGGTGGGCGCCCGCTCCGGTCCGCGAGTGCCGGCCGCGATGGACGAGCACCCGGGCCGTGGCCCGCTGCATCCGCTCCGCGTGGCGCAGCATCACCCGGCACGCCGCCGTGACGGCGGCCAGGCCGAGGGTCGCCACCACGGCCCCGCCGAGCGAGGTCCCGTAGACGACGAGGACCACCGGTACGAGCAGACAGCTGAACGTCGCCCAGCGCACCACGTCCCCCGCCGGGTCCTCGCGGGCGGGCGGCGCGGGCGGCTCGGCGGACTGGACGGGGTGAACCGGACGGCCTGACACGGTTGTACTCCCTGCGGGCGCTTCCTGACGGCTCGGTCTCTTGTCCAACGCCGTCCGGCGGGGCTCGGTCACTGCGCGTCCGGGTGGCTCGTCACTGCCTGTAGGGACCATCCGCCATTGCCAAGGAGGTCCGCCTCCGGCATGCTCCCTGGGACGCTCTCCAAGGGCGGCAAGCCCTGTCCAGGACAGGAGTGTCGCCGTACCCTGGTGGGTAAGGGCTTGGGAAGATGCTTCCCGGACAGAGCTCCGTCACCCTGCGTCGCCAATCCGCCCGTTGATTCCCGAGGATCCAACGCCGAGACATTCATGGCCGGTCAAGAATTCCCCGAACCCGCGGACCGCAAGCGCAAGCGCGTCTCCGACGCCGCGTCGGCCGACCTGCGCGCTGCGGAGGACACCCGCCCCCACCCCTGCGATCCGGCCTTCCGGCACGGCGTCGTGGTGGGATTCGATGGCTCCACCTCCAGTGAACGGGCCCTTGCGTATGCGATCGGGATGGCCCGCCGGTCCGGTTCCGGTCTGATCATCGTGCATGTGGCCAACCGGCTGCCCACCACCGTGTGGGCCGGCTGCGAGCCACCGGTCTTCGTGGACGTGCCGGACCACCGCACCGAGGTGCTGGGGCTGGAGCTGGCCTGCGCCGACTATCTGGCCGAGGTGCCGTGGATCCTGGTCGAGCGGGGCGGGGACATCTGCCACGAGCTGGAGGAGGTCGGCCGGGAGTACTCGGCCGACGCGATCGTGGTCGGTTCCACGCACGGCATCGTGGGGCGGATTTTCGGCTCCGTGGCCGGCCGGCTGGCCAAGCGCGCCCAGCGGCCCGTCGTTGTCATTCCGTAATCGCTCCGTGACGGCTCGACTGCGCATTGTGCGGTTGTGACCCGGTGTGAAGGGTAGATAAAACTCGCTGGGTAGCAGCACAAAACTGCAGATCGAAGGGAGCCCCGCCGTGGACAATGACGTCTCTGCGGGAAGCACGGCCACGACTTCGACCCTGGGACACCTGGTCCTGGGTCTCACCCTTCTCGCATTCGGAATCGGCCACACCTCGGTGATCGACGGTGTCTCCGCGGCCGACTCCGTACTCCTCGCCATGTACGTCGGCGGCGCCGCCCTCTTCCTCCTCGGACTCCTGGAGTACCGCGGCGGCAACGGATTCAACGGCACCGCGTTCGCGGGCCTGGGCATCTTCTGGTTCACCTGGGCCAAGGGGGCCGGGGCAGAGGTCTCCGCGGAAGCAGGCGGAACGTTTCTGGTGCTCTTCGCGCTGCTCGCGCTGAGCCTTACGGTCGCCGCCTCGAGCGGCTTGTTCGGCCAGGGCATGTACGCCCTGCTCACCCTGTCCCTGCTCCTTCTGGCCATCGGCGCCTTCGCGGACAGCGGGGGCCTCGCCAAGGCCGGCGGCTGGGTGGCCGCGGTCTCGGGCCTGCTGGCCTGGTACGGCGCCACTGCTGCGCTGGCCAACTGGCCGATGGCCCTGGGCAGGTCCAGCCGCGGCGCGGTCGCCGCAAGCTGACGGCCCGGTCCGGTTCGGCGCGACGGGAAAGGCCCCGTGCAGGGTGCACGGGGCCTTTCCTCTGGCGCGGAGCCGCCCCGCAGGGCGGAGCGGGTCCGCTACTCGACGGTGACGGACTTCGCCAGGTTGCGCGGCTTGTCGATGTCACGGCCCAGGGCCAGGGCCGTGTGGTACGCCAGGAGCTGGAGCGGGATGCCCATCAGGATCGGGTCCAGCTCGTCCTCGTTCTTCGGGACGACGATGGTGTGGTCGGCCTTCTCCTGCTCGCGGTGGGCGACCGCCAGGATCCGGCCGCTGCGGGCCTTGATCTCCTCCAGCGCCGCGCGGTTCTTCTCCAGCAGGTCGTCGTCCGGCACGATCGCGACCGTCGGCAGCGAGGGCTCGATCAGCGCCAGCGGGCCGTGCTTGAGCTCGGAGGCCGGGTAGGCCTCGGCGTGGATGTAGGAGATCTCCTTCAGCTTGAGGGAGGCCTCCAGCGCCACCGGGTAGCCGCGCACGCGGCCGATGAACATCATCGACTTGGCGTCGGCGTACTCGGCCGCCAGCTTCTTGATGTCCTCCTCGCCCTCCAGGATCTCCTGGATCTGGGCGGGGAGCTTGCGCAGGCCCTCGATGATCCGCTTGCCGTCGGTCACCGACAGGTCGCGGATCCGGCCGAGGTGGACGGCCAGGAGCGCGAAGGCGACGACCGTGTTGGTGAAGCACTTGGTGGAGACCACGCAGACCTCCGGGCCGGCGTGCACGTACACGCCGCCGTCCGCCTCGCGGGCGATCGCGGAGCCGACCACGTTGACCACGCCCAGCACCCGCGCGCCCTTGCGCTTGAGCTCCTGCACCGCCGCCAGCACGTCGTACGTCTCACCGGACTGGGAGACCGCGATGTACAGGGTGTCGGGGTCCACCACCGGGTTGCGGTAGCGGAACTCCGAGGCCGGCTCGGCGTCGGCGGGGATCCGGGCCATGCCCTCGATCAGGCCGGCGCCGATCAGGCCCGCGTGGTAGGAGGTGCCGCAGCCCAGGATCTTCACCCGGCGGATGCCGCGCGCCTCGCGCGGGTCCAGGTTCAGGCCGCCCAGGTGCACGGTGTTGAAGCGGTCGTCGATCCGGCCGCGCAGCACGCGGTCGACCGCGTCGGGCTGCTCGGAGATCTCCTTGTGCATGTAGGTGTCGTGGCCGCCCATGTCGTAGGAGGCGGCCTCCCACTCCACGGTCTCCGGGGTGGCGGTGGTCTTGGTACCGCTGGTGGTGTAGGTGCGGAAGTCGTCGGCCTTCAGGGTGGCCATCTCGCCGTCGTTCAGGGTGACGACCTGGCGGGTGTGGGCGATCAGCGCGGCCACGTCGGAGGCGACGAGCATCTCCTTCTCGCCGATGCCGAGGATCACCGGGGAGCCGTTGCGGGCGACCACGATGCGGTCGGTGAAGTCGGCGTGCATGACGGCGATGCCGTAGGTGCCCTCGATGAGCTTGACCGCCTCGCGGACCTTCTCCTCCAGGGAGTCGGCGGTGGAGCGGGCGATCAGGTGGGTGATCACCTCGGTGTCGGTCTCGGAGGCGAAGACCACGCCGTCCGCCTCGAGCTTGGCGCGCAGCTCGGAGGCGTTGTCGACGATGCCGTTGTGGACGACGGCGACCTTGTTCTCCGGGTCCAGGTGCGGGTGCGAGTTGATGTCGCTCGGGGCACCGTGGGTGGCCCAGCGGGTGTGGGCGATGCCGGTGGTGCCGGCGAACCGCTTCGGGACGCGCGCCTCCAGGTCCCGGACCCGGCCCTTGGCCTTGACCATCTTGAGCGCGCCGGCCTTCGGGCTGTTGACGACGATGCCCGCGGAGTCGTAGCCGCGGTACTCGAGCCGCTGCAGACCTTCCAGCAGCAGTGGTGCCACGTCACGCTTGCCGATGTAACCGACGATTCCGCACATGTGGTTGTGCCCCTCCTGAAGTTCCGGTGTGTGTGCTCGGCCTAAGCCTCAGCCTTGGCCTCAGCCGTAGACGATCCGGCGCAGCTGCCGGAGCGAGAGCTCCGGCGGCGCCACGGCGCGGTGCGGCAGTTCGGCCGCGATCCGATCGAAGATCTCCGCGTTCACCGCACCACCGGACTGGAGCTCGCGGTGGCGACGGCGGACGAATTCCTCGGTCGTCTCGTCGAAGTACGCCAGCACGTCGAGCACCACCCGGGCCGCCTCCCCGCGCTGGAGCGCGGTGCTGCGCACCAGGTGGTCGACAAGATCGTCATGCGACGGGCGGCGGTCGAGCACCCGTAGATACTGACGTCTCACGCCTCGGAACGCAAAGATCCTGCCCGAATTCGGGCAGGATCTTAAAGGTCCAGACCTGTCCAGACCTGTTGAGGAGGCTAGAAGCGGCTCAGTACCGCCGCCTTGGCCGCGGCGAACTCCTCCGGGGTGAGGACCCCTGCCTGGTGCAGTTCACCCAGCTCGCGGAGCCGCCGCAGCAGTGCGTCGTGATCTTCGGCGGCGTCCGCAGAAGGTGCGACAGGTGCGGCCGGCGGTATCGCGTCCCGTGGGGCCGACGGGTGCGGCATCCGGGCCAGCACCGCGGCCCCCACCAGCGCCATCAGCGGATCCTTCTTGAAGCCGAAGAGCTCCACGGCGTGCGGGTCGTACTTGGGTTCCGGTGCCTTCGAGCCGCTCCCGGCCAGGGTGAACCGGAGCCAGCCGTTCTCCAGCCCTGCCGCCGGGTACCAATCCACCGCGCCGATGTCCGCCACCGCAAAGGACCGGGTCCCGCCGGAGGCCTTGGCGTCCTCCGTCTTCCAGTTCCACTCCAGGGACACCCGCGTCCCGTCGAAGGAGGCCGTACCGTCACCCGCCCCCACCGTGATCGGCAGGGCCGGCCCCGGCAGCAGCCATCCGTCCGCCGGGCCGGGGTCGACCTCGTCCAGCAGCAGGGCGTTGCGCACCTCGTCCACGAAGTACTCGGCGACCCCCGTCCGGTCCGCCTCCACGGTCAGCCGGTACGGGTCGGAGGCCTCGGGCAGCCGCCCGGCCGTCACGTGGAGCAGCGGGTCGGCCCCGTCGCGCAGGCGCAGCCGCAGCCGGCCCGCCTTGCGGCCGGGCTCATAGGAGATCCCCGCCAGTGCCTGCAGCGGCACGGTCACCTCGCCGAGCGTCTGCCGCAGCAGTCCGGTCCCCTTGTCCCGGCCGGGCACGATGCGTATTGCGTCCCCGTCGAAAGTCCATGTGCCGTCCTTTTGGATGATTTCCGCCATCCGGCGATTCTCCCATCGTCCAGGGCAAGGGAGTTGGCCTATACCTGGGCCCATGAGACGGGTCCTGTGCGCACTCGGTGTCCTGCTGATCCTCACGGCGGCGGTCTCCTGTACGGAGTCCAGCGGCGCCGACGACGCGAAATCCGGGGAGCTCCTCCGCCACGCCGAGCCCCCGCCGTACGAACGCATCCTGCCCGCCCCCGCCGACGCCCGCCCCGGCGGCTCCGGCTACCGCCTCGTCCCGGGCACGGTGATCCGTACCGGCACCCGATCCGAAGAGGCGCGGCAGATCGGCGAGCGGCTCGCCGAACAGCTGCGCGGCCCCAGCGGGCTGCCGCTGCCCGTGGTGGACGGCGGTACGACGGCCGACGGGATCCTGCTACGGCTGGACGAGTCCGCGGCGGAGCTCGGGGAGGAGGGCTACCGCCTGGAGTCCACCGCCGCCGCCGTGACCCTGACCGCCCGCACCCCGGCCGGGCTGTTCTACGCCGGACAGACGCTGCGCCAGCTGGTGCCGGCCTCCGGGGCCGGGGAGGTCCCCGGCGGCACCGTCACCGACCGCCCGCGCTTCGCCTACCGCGGCGCGATGATCGACATCGCCCGGCACTACTTCACGGTCCCGCAGGTGAAGCGGTACCTCGACCAGCTCGCCCAGTACAAGATCAACAAACTGCACGTCCACCTCACCGACGACCAGGGCTGGCGGCTGGCCGTCGACTCCTGGCCGCGGCTCGCCGAGTACGGCGGGGTGGGCGGGGTCGGCGGCGGCCCGGGCGGCCACTGGACCAAGGGCGACTACCGCGAGCTCGTGGAGTACGCGGCCGAGCGGTATGTGGAGGTGGTCCCGGAGATCGACATGCCCGGCCACACCAACGCGGCCCTCGCCTCCTACCCGGAGCTGAACTGCGACGGGAAGGCCCCGGCCCGCTACACCGGGATCAAGGTCGGCTTCAGCTCCCTGTGCGTGTCCAAGGAGGTCACCTACGAGTTCGTCGAGGACGTGCTGCGGGAACTCGCCGCGCTCACCCCGGGCCGGTACCTGCACATCGGCGGCGACGAGGCCCATGCGACACCGGCGGCGGACTACGCGGCCTTCATGGAGCGGGCCCAGGAGGCGGTGGCCGGCCAGGGCAAGACGGTGGTGGCCTGGCACCAGCTGGCGGCGGCGGAGCCGGCGCCGGGCGCGGTGCTCCAGTGGTGGGGCCACGACAAGACCACGGCCGCCGAGCGGGAGCGGGTGGTGGCCGCCGCGAAGGCGGGCCACCAGCTGATCCTCTCCCCGGCCGACCACGCCTACCTGGACATGAAGTACGACAAGGACACCGCGCTGGGGCTGGCCTGGGCGGGCCACGTCCCGGTGCAGCGGTCCTACGCCTGGAACCCGGGGAGCCATCTCGCCGGAGTCCCCGAGTCCGCGGTGCTGGGGGTGGAGGCCCCGCTGTGGACGGAGACCATCGCCACCCGGGCCGACCTGGAGCTCATGGCCTTCCCGCGGGTGCTGGGCATTGCGGAACTGGGCTGGTCCCCGGCGGCGAAGCTGGACTGGGCCGCGTACTCCCAGCGCCTGGCCTCCCACGGCCCGCGCCTGGACGCCCAGGACATCGGCTACTTCCGGGCCCCGGACGTCCCCTGGCCGTAGGACCTTAGGGCCTTAGGGCCTGCAAAGAAGCCGGGCGCGCGTCGAGGGACCGTATCGACGCGCGCCCGGACAATCAGGGGGCCGACGGCTACAGGGCCGCTTCGGGCTCCTCGCTGGGGGCCTGGCCGGCGTAGGCCTCGGCCAGCAGCTGTTCCTCGCCGACGCCCAGCCGCCAGTAGCCGGTGAAGCGGACCGCGCGGCGGTCGACGGAACGTTCCTGCACCAGGTGCCGGCGGACCGCCCGTACGGTGCCGGACTCGCCCGCGATCCACGCGTACGGGGCCTTCGCCTCGGGGAACCCGGCCCCGCGCAGCACCCCGAGCACCTGCTCGGTGCGCTCGGGGCTGGTGCCCTGCCGGACGATCCAGGTGATGCGGGCGCCGGCCGGGGCGGCGAGGGCGAGCCGGTCGTCGGCGTGCGGCACTTCGAGGAAGGCCGCGACCGGGAGGTCCGCGGGCAGCGCCTCGAGGATGGCCGCGGCGGCCGGCAGCGCGGTCTCGTCGGCGTACATCCAGATCGTGTCCGTACCGGCCGGCAGCCGGAAGCGGACCGACTTGTTCTCGGCGACGGCGGGGCCGATGGCCAGGATCCGGCGGCCGGTCACGGCGCGCCCCGCCCAGTGCGAGGCGGGGGAGGAGTCCCCGTGCAGGACGAAGTCGATGTCGAGCTCGTCCACGCCCCCGGCGGTGCGCCGCTGCTCGCGCACCGTGTACGAGCGCATCACCGGCCGCTCCTCGTCCGGCATGTCCCGCCAAGCCGCGAACCAGGTCTGCTCGTCGGTGGACGGGAGCTCCGTGTGTTCCCGGTGCGGGGGCGGGAGGAAGAGCGACAGGCTCTGGTCGTGGCCGCCCGAGCGGAAGTCCGCGAGGGAGGCGCCGCCGAAGGTGACCCGCAGGAAGGAGCGGCCCAGACGGCGGGTGCGCAGCACCTCGAGCGCGAAGAAGCGGAAGTGGGCGACGGCCGCCTCGGCCTCGGTCATGCGGTGGATCCCCCCGGGAGTGGTTCGGTCGTACGGACGCGGGGCGCGCGCCGCGGGCCGGTCGAGCCCGCGGCGCCGGTGTCCCGGGTCAGCTGGTCTTCTTGGCCTTCTCCAGGGTGGCGGCCAGGTCCTCGATGAGCTTGGCGCAGGCCTCGTAGGAGAAGACCGGCTCGGTGACCCGCGGGGCGACCTGGTTGGCCTTGACCGCCGGCAGGCCCGCCCAGGTGGGCTTGCCCGCGCGCAGGTCCTTGTCCTGGAGCGTGCCGGTGCGGTTGTCCAGGATGATCAGGTCGGCCTGGTACTTGCCGGCGTTCTCCCAGGACAGCGGCTCGAAGAAGCCGGCCGCGTCGGGGTTCTGCGGCTCGACGAACTCGACCCCGAGCTCCTTGAAGTACTTGGTGTCGGCGGACTTGTCCGGCACCGAGACGTAGAAGTGGTCGGGGTCGCCGGAGCCGATCAGCACCTTGATGCCCGGGTTGGCCTTGGCGGCCTGGCGCAGCCGCTCGGAGGCCTTCTCGAAGCGGGCCTTGGCGTCGGTGGTCTTCTTGGTCTTCAGGTCGGCGCCCAGCGCCTCGGCGAGCTCGGCGTTGCGGGCGATGGCCTTGGGGAGGGTGGTGTCGGGGCCGGCGAAGAGGCCGACGCTGGGCGCCAGCTTGCCGATCTTGTCCTTGGACTCCTCCGGGACGTACCAGAGGACGTCCTTCTCCCACACGTTGGAGACGAGCAGATCGGGCTTGAGGGCCGCGTACTTCTCGATGTTGAACTCGCCGAAGGTGTTGCCGAGGATCTCGACCTTGTTGACGTCGAGCGAGCCGGCCTGGACATCGGCCTTGCCGTCGGCGGTCTTGGTCGGGCCGAACACGCCCTTGACCTCGACGCCGAAGTCGTGGAGCGCGGCGGCGGTGCCGACGTAGGCCACGACGTTCTTCGGGGTGCCCTTGGTGCTCGCGGTCTGGCCGCGGTCGTCCTTGAAGGACCAGGCCCCGCCCTTGTCGTCGGCGCTCCCTGAGCCGCACCCGACCAGGACGGCGCCGAGGCAGAGGGCGCTGCCGGCGGCGAGGACCCCGCGGCGGGTGAGGTGAGCGGCTCGGGACTTGGGCATGGCTGTGTCTGCTTTCGTGCGGTGCGGCTCGCGGCGACCGCCGGCCGCCGTCGGGAGTGAGGTTAGCCTAACCTCACTCCCGACGGGCGAGGGGGGCCGGTCCGGCCGGCCCCGGCACACTCAGCCGGCGAAGCCCAGCTCGCGGGCGATCAGCATGCGCTGCACCTCGCTGGTTCCCTCACCGATCTCCAGGATCTTGGAGTCCCGCCACATCCGGGCCACCGGGTACTCGTTCATGAACCCGTACCCGCCGTGGATCTGCGTGGCCTCCCGGGCGTTGTCCACGGCCACCGTCGAGGAGTACAGCTTCGCGATCGCCGCCTCCTTCTTGAACGGCTCCCCGGCCACCAGCCGGGACGCGGCATCGCGCCAGCCGATCCGGGCCATGTGGGCGCGCATCTCCATGTCCGCCAGCTTGAACTGGATGGCCTGGTTGTCGCCGATCGCCTTGCCGAAGGCGTGCCGCTCCTTCGCGTACTTCACCGACTCGTCCACGCAGCCCTGGGCCAGGCCGGTCGCGAGCGCGGAGATGGCGATCCGGCCCTCGTCCAGGATCCGCAGGAACTGCGCGTAGCCGCGGCCCTCCTCGCCCACCAGGTTGGCGAGCGGCACCCGGACGCCGTCGAAGGACAGCTCGCGGGTGTCGGAGGCGTTCCAGCCGACCTTGGAGTAGGGCGCGGCCACCGTGAAGCCCGGGGTGCCGGACGGGACGATGATCGAGGAGATCTCCGGGCGGCCGTCCACCTTGCGGCCGGTCACGGCGGTGACCGTGACCAGGCCGGTGATGTCCGTACCGGAGTTGGTGATGAAGCACTTGGAGCCGTTGATCACCCACTCGTCGCCGTCCCGGACGGCCGTGGTGCGGGTGCCGCCGGCGTCGCTGCCCGCGCCCGGCTCGGTCAGGCCGAAGGCGCCCAGGATCTCGCCGGAGCACATCTTCGGCAGCCACTGCCGCTTCTGCTCCTCGGAGCCGAAGAGGTAGATCGGCATGGCGCCGAGCGAGACACCGGCCTCCAGGGTGATGGCGACCGAGGAGTCGACGCGGGCCAGCTCCTCCAGGGCGATGCCGAGGGCGAGGTAGTCGCCGCCCATGCCGCCGTACTCCTCGGGGAAGGGCAGGCCGAACAGGCCCATGCGGCCCATCTCGGCGACGATCTCGTACGGGAACTCGTGGCGCTCGTACAGGTCGCCGATCTTCGGCGCGATCACGTCGTGCGCGAACGCCTCGACGGTGCGGCGGAGTTCCTCGTGCTCAGGGGTGAGCCGGTGGTCGAGGGACATGGTGTGACTACTCCTTGTGGGAGAGGGCGCGGACGGTACGGGAGGGGCTGGGGCGTCCCAGCTGTTCGGCCATCCACACGCTCGTGGCGGTGAGGGCGGCCAGGTCGACCCCGGTCTCGATGCCGAGGCCGTGGAGCATCCACACCAGGTCCTCGGTGGCGAGGTTGCCGGTGGCGCTCTTCGCGTACGGGCAGCCGCCGAGGCCGCCGGCGGAGGCGTCGACGGTGGTGACGCCGTGCTGGAGGGCGGCGAGGGTGTTGGACAGGGCCTGGCCGTAGGTGTCGTGGAAGTGCACGCCGATCCGGTCGGTGCCGACGCCCGCCTCGTTGAGGCTGCCGAGCAGTTCCCGGACGTGGCCGGGGGTGGCGACGCCGATGGTGTCGCCCAGGCTCAGCTCGTCACACCCGAGGTCGAGCAGTGCCTTGGCGACCCGGACCACCTGGGGGACCGGGACCGGGCCCTCCCAGGGGTCGCCGAAGCACATGGAGAGATAGCCGCGGACGTGCACCTTCTCCTGCTTGGCCCGGGCCACCACCGGCTCGAACATGGCGAGGGACTCGGCGACGGTCCGGTTGAGGTTGCGGGAGGCGAAGGTCTCGGTGGCGGATCCGAAGACGGCGATCCGGCGGGCGCCGAGCTGCAGGGCCCGGTCCAGTCCGCGCTCGTTGGGGACGAGGACGGGCAGGGCGACCCCGCCGAGGTCCGCGAGCTTCGGGAACAGCTCCTCGGCGTCGGCCAGCTGCGGCACCCACTTGGGGTGCACGAAGCTGGTGGCCTCGACGGTGGTCAGCCCGGCCGCGGCCAGCCGGTGGATGAACTCGGCCTTCACCTCGGTCGGCACGGCCGACGGCTCGTTCTGCAGGCCGTCGCGGGCACCGACCTCGTGGATCCGCACCGCGGCGGGGAGGCCGGGGTCCGGCACGGGCATGGGCAGTCCCGGTGCGGTCATCGGCCCTCCTCCTGGTCCGGGTCCTGGTCCGGGTCCGGGGTGACGACGGCGAGCACCTGGTCCATGGCGACGGTGCTGCCGGGGCTCACGTCGAGCTCGGTGACGGTGCCGGCGTGCGGGGCGGAGATGACGTGCTCCATCTTCATCGCCTCGACGACCAGCAGGCTCTGGCCGGCGGCCACGGTGTCGCCGACCGCCACCTTCACCACGGTGACGGTGCCGGGCATGGGGGCGGCGAGGGTGTCGGCGCCGGCCCGGCCGCCGCCGGTGAGGCTCGCCTCGACCGGGTCGTGGGCCTGGACGTGCCAGGTCTCGCCGTCGCGGCTGAGCCAGACCCCGTCCGGGGAGGGGGCGTACGCGAAGGTGTGGGTGACCCCGTCGAGTTCTACGGTGACCCGGTCGCTGCCGAGCAGAACGATCCGGGCGGGGACCGCGGCTGCGCCCCCGGGACCCGGGAGGAGCACCTCGTGGCCGGCCCCGGTCACCCGGGTGCGGATCTCGACCGGGTCCTGGCCCGGGAGCCGGAAGTGGTGGACGGTCCAGGCGGGGGTGCCGCCCAGGCGCCAGCCGTCGGCGACCCCGAAGGGGTCGACCCAGCCGGTCGGCTGCGCCGCAGCCGACGCGGGGGTCTGGGGGCGGAGCCCCCAGTTACGGGAAGGGGCGGGGTGGGGGAAAGAGCCCCCGGCCGCCAGCAGCGCCGCCACCGCGTACACCTCCGCCGGGACGCCCTCCGGCAGGAGCGAGGCGAGGTCCCGCTCCACCAGCCCGGTGTCAAGGTCGCCCGTGACGACGGACGGGTGGGCCAGCAGCCGCCGCAGGAACCCCGCGTTCGTCTGGACCCCCAGGATCACCGTGTCCGCCAGCGCCGCCCGCAGCGTCCGCAGCGCAGCCGCGCGGTCCGGACCGTACGCGATCACCTTCGACAGCATCGGGTCGTACGTCGACCCCACCGGCACGCCCGCCGTGAGTCCGGAGTCCGTACGGACCACCGACGAGGACGGCTCCGACAGCGCCAGCACCGTGCCGCCCGACGGCAGGAACCCGCGCGCCGGGTCCTCCGCGCAGACCCGCGCCTCGATCGCGTGCCCGGTCAGCCGGACCTCGTCCTGGCCGAAGGCCAGCTCCTCGCCGGCCGCGACCCGCAGCTGCTGCTCGACCAGGTCCAGGCCCGTGATCAGCTCCGTCACCGGGTGCTCGACCTGGAGCCGGGTGTTCATCTCCATGAAGTAGTACGCCGACGGGTCCGTGCCCGGCACGATGAACTCGACCGTGCCCGCGCCCACGTACCCGCAGGAGCGCGCCGCGTTCACCGCGGCCTCGCCCATCGCCGCCCGGGTCTTCTCGTCCAGCAGGACGGACGGCGCCTCCTCGATGATCTTCTGGTGGCGGCGCTGCAGGGAGCACTCGCGCTCGCCGAGGTGGACCACGTTGCCGTGGCCGTCCGCCAGGACCTGGATCTCGATGTGCCGGGGCCGGTCGATCCACCGCTCCACCAGCAGCGTGTCGTCGCCGAAGGAGGACCGGGCCTCGCGGCGGGCCGCCGCGATCTCCTCGCCGAGCACCGCCACGTCCCGGACCAGCCGCATGCCCTTGCCGCCGCCGCCCGCCGAGGGCTTGAGCAGCACCGGCATACCGATCTCCCGCGCCGCCGCGGTCAGTTCGGCATCGGACAGGCCACTGCCGGAGGAGCCCGGCACCACCGGCACGCCGGCCGCCTTCACCGTCTCCTTGGCCCGGATCTTGTCTCCCATCAGGGAGATCGCGGCGGCGGGCGGGCCGATGAAGGCCAGTCCGGCCTCCGCGCAGGCCGCCGCGAACGCCGCGTTCTCCGCGAGGAACCCGTAGCCGGGATGGACCGCCTCCGCGCCGGTGCGCCGGGCCGCGTCGATCAGCTTCGCCACCGACAGGTAGCTTTCCGCGGCTGCCGCCGGGCCGATCCGGACGGCCGTGTCGGCCTCCCGTACGTGCCGCGCATCGGCATCCGCGTCGCTGAAGACGGCCACCGAACGCACGCCCAGCTCCCGCAGGGTGCGGATGACGCGGACTGCGATCTCGCCCCGGTTCGCCACAAGGACCGTGCTGAACATGGAAGAAGTCCTCACATTCGGAAGATGCCGAAGCCGGGCTCGCCCAGCGGGGCGTTGGCACACGCGGTCAGAGCCAGACCCAGCACCTGCCGGGTCTCCAGCGGGTCGATGACCCCGTCGTCCCAGAGCCGGGCGGTGGCGTAGTACGCGTTGCCCTGCTCCTCGTACTGGGCGCGGATGGGCGCCTTGAAGGCGTCCTCGTCCTCGGCCGGCCACTCCTGGCCCGCGCCCTCGATCTGGTCCCGCTTGACCGTGGCCAGCACGGAGGCGGCCTGCTCGCCGCCCATCACCGAGATCTTGGCGTTGGGCCACATCCACAGGAACCGGGGGGAGTAGGCCCGGCCGCACATCGAGTAGTTGCCGGCGCCGTAGCTGCCGCCGACGACCACCGTCAGCTTGGGGACCCGGGTGCAGGCCACGGCCGTCACCATCTTCGCGCCGTGCTTGGCGATACCGCCGGCCTCGTAGTCGCGGCCGACCATGAAGCCCGAGATGTTCTGCAGGAACAGCAGCGGGATGCCGCGCTGGTCGCACAGCTCGATGAAGTGGGCGCCCTTCTGGGCGGACTCGGAGAACAGGATGCCGTTGTTGGCGACGATCCCGACCGGGTGGCCGTGGATCCGGGCGAAGCCGGTGACCAGGGTGGTGCCGAACTCGGCCTTGAACTCCTGGAAGCGGGAGCCGTCCACGATCCGGGCGATGACCTCGCGGGCGTCGTACGGGGTGCGGGAGTCCACCGGCACCGCGCCGTACAGGCCGTACGGGTCCACCTTCGGCTCCTCGGCCGGCTCGACCGGCCAGGGCAGCGGGCCGCGCTCGGGCAGGGTGGCCACGATGTTCCGGACGATCCGCAGCGCGTGCGCGTCGTCCTCCGCGAGGTGGTCGGTCACGCCCGAGATCCGGGAGTGGACCTCGCCGCCGCCCAGCTCCTCGGCGGTGACGACCTCGCCGGTCGCGGCCTTCACCAGCGGCGGGCCGCCCAGGAAGATCGTGCCCTGGCCGCGCACGATGACCGCTTCGTCGCTCATCGCCGGCACATACGCCCCGCCGGCCGTGCAGGAACCGAGCACGGCGGCGATCTGCGGGATGCCGGCACCGGACATCCGGGCCTGGTTGTAGAAGATCCGGCCGAAGTGCTCGCGGTCCGGGAACACCTCGTCCTGCATGGGCAGGAAGGCGCCGCCGGAGTCGACCAGGTAGACGCAGGGGAGACGATTCTCCAGTGCCACCTCCTGGGCGCGCAGGTGCTTCTTGACGGTCATCGGGTAGTACGTGCCGCCCTTGACGGTGGCGTCGTTGGCGACGACCACGCACTCCCGGCCGCTGACCCGCCCGATGCCCGCGATCACCCCCGCGGCGGGGGCCGCACCGCCGTACATGCCCTCGGCGGCCAGCGGGGCCAGCTCCAGGAAGGGGGAGCCCGGGTCCAGGAGGGTGTCCACCCGGTCCCGGGGGAGGAGCTTCCCGCGGGCGGTGTGCCGGGCGCGGGCCTTCTCGCCGCCGCCGAGGCGGGCGGTCTCCAGGCGGGTCCGGAGGCCCTCCGCGAGTGTGCGGTGGGCGGCCTCGTTGGTCCGCCAGGCTTCGGACGCCGGATCGGCGGCGCTGTGAAGCACTGGTGCCTGCTGCATCCCGTGAGCTCCCTTGCCCTCGGTTAATGAGCGTTAACGCATGACCTGCTTAGGTTAACGAGCGCTAACGGCCCCTGTCTAGAATGGATTCCCATGACCACATCAGCGGCCGTCCCCACCCGTCGCGAGCAGATCCTCAACGAGGCCGCTCGCCTCTTCGCCGAGCGCGGATTCCACGGAGTCGGCGTCGACGAGATAGGCGCGGCCGTGGGCATCAGCGGCCCCGGCCTCTACCGGCACTTCGCCGGCAAGGACGCGATGCTGGCCGAGCTGCTGGTGGGCATCAGCGAGCGGCTGCTCACCGGCGGCCGGCACCGGGTCGCCGAGGCGGCCGGCCGTCCGGAGGAGGTCCTGGCCTCCCTGGTCGACGGCCACATCGACTTCGCCCTCGACGACCGCGCGCTGATCACCGTCCACGACCGCGAGCTGGACCGGCTGCGCGAGGCGGACCGCAAGCTGGTGCGGCAGCTCCAGCGGCAGTACGTCGAGCTGTGGGTGGCCGTTGTGCGGGAACTCCACCCGGACGCACCGGAGGCGGAAGCCCGGGTGGCCGTCCACGCGGTCTTCGGCCTCCTGAACTCAACCCCCCACCTCGGCTCCCTCGGCCGCGAAGCCACCGAATCCCTCCTCCGCCGCCTGGCCAACGGCGCATTTGCCGCACTGAGCGCGGCTCCGACCGCCTGAGCCCGGGCGGCTGCCCGGGGCCGCTCCGACGGCCTGGGGCCGTCCCGGCCGCCTGGCGCCTCGCCGACCGCCTGAGCCCGCGCCGCTTGGCTGGGGCCTCGTCGGCCGCCCGGGGCCGCTCGATCACCTGGGGCCGTGCCGGCGCCTGGCGCCTCGCCGACCGCTTGGGGCCGCATCGGCCGCTTGAGGCCGCCCTGTCACCCGGGGCCGCTCCGACGGCCTGGGGCCGTCCCGGCTGTCTGAGGCCCGTCCCGATGGCCTGGGGCTGCTTCGGCCGTATCAGGACAGCTCATCGCCCGGGGCCGCGTAGGCCGTCTGGTCGTCCGGGCGGTTGGGGGCCGGCTGGGGCGCTCCGAGGTCGGCTGAGGCCGCCGCGGGTGCCGGACCGGGCCCGGCTGGGGTGCTGCCGGGGTCCGGAGGGGACGGGCCGGTTGCGCGGCGCGTCCCGGTTGGCGGGACGGAACGTACGGGTCCGGGTGGGCGGCGGCAGAATGGGGGTCATGCCGATACCCAGCCGCGCGGAACTCATCGACCACCTCGTCCGGACCCGTATCGCGGGCCATGTGGCGACGCCCCGGGAGAACAACCTCTCCCACTACCGCAAGCTCGCCAACGGCGACCGCCACTACTGGCTGGGGCTGGAACTGGGCGACCGCTGGACCGACGAGCAGGACGTGCTCGCCGTGATGGCCGAGCGCGTCGGCGTGGTCGACGACCCGGCCCACCGGTTCGGGCAGGACACCATCGACCCCGAGCTGACCGTGGACGGGCTGGACCGGATGGCGGCCCGGCTGCGGAAGGCGGCGCTGGACCAGCAGAGCGTTCTGCTGGCCACCGGCCACCCGGGCGGCCTGCTGGACGTCCACCGGGCCACCGCCGCGGCTCTGCGAGCGGCCGGCTGCGAGATCGTGGTCATCCCCTCCGGGCTCACCGCGGACGAGGGCTCGGTGTGGCAGTTCGCCGACGTGGCCGTCCTGGAGCGCGGCGCGACCCTGTGGCACACCCATTCGCCGGAGCCGATGGCGGCGATCCTCGACGGCCTGGCCGCGGCCGGCCGGCCCCAGCCGGACCTGGTCGTCGCCGACCACGGCTGGGCGGGCTGTGCCGCCCAGCGCGGCCTCGACGCGGTCGGCTACGCGGACTGCAATGACCCGGCGCTGTTCCTCGGCGAGGCGGAGGGCACCCTCCAAGTCGCCGTCCCGCTGGACGACCACGTCCGCGACCCCCGCTACTACGACCCCCTCGTCGCCTACCTGTTGGGCACGGCCGGCCTCGCCGAGACCGACGCCTGACCGGTCCGGCGATGTCAGTGGCCGTCGGTACGGTCGGGGCCATGACGACGCCTTCGCATCCCCTGTCCGCCCTGCCGTCCGGCTCGCCGATCGTGCAGGACGGCACACCGCTGCTGTGGCTGTCCGACGGGCCGCCCGGGCCCGGCAGTTGGGCGCTGTCCCGGCGCCCGGGGGCGGTTCCGGCCGGGCTGCTGCCCGTACTGCTCCACGACACCCACGGACCCGAGCGGTGGTGGGAGGAGCGGTTGTACCCCGCCCGGATGTCCGACCCCGACGACCACCACGTCGAGGTGGTGCTGCGCGAGTATTGGGAGGCCGTCGTCCCGGACGAGGAAGAGGACGAGGACCCGGAGGGGGAGGGCGCGGAGCTGATCGCCCCGTTCGGCCGCAGCTGGGCGGGGCTGGCCGCGCCCGGTGTGCCCTCCGCAGACGCAGCGGATGCCGCGGACGGCGCCGCCGGGCCGGAGGCCGTGGCGGCCGGGACGGCGGAGGCGCTGCTCGCCGAGGGGCGGCTCCGCAATCCCCGGCTGGGGCTCGTCCCGGCCGACCGCAGCGCCGACATACCCGCCGCGATCGGCTGGACCGGTCCCACCAACCACGAGAACGACACCGCCAGGATCAGCGCGGTCCTGCGGTCCTGGGAGGAGCGCTACGGCGCCCGCGTGGTCGCCCTCGGGTACGACGTGCTGGAGCTGTCGGTCGCGGCCCCGCCCCGCACCTCCGCCGAGGCCCTCGCGGTGGCCGCCGAGCACTTCGCCTTCTGCCCCGACCTGGTCTGGCAGGGGGCCGGCAGCCTCCGGGAGTACGCGCAGGAACTGCCGGGGACCGGGGAGTGGACCTTCTGGTGGGACTGACCGCGCTGCGTGGGGGTCAGCGCGGTCAGGGTCGGCGCGGTCGGGGCCAGAGCGGTCCGGGTCAGCGCGGGACGCGGACCACGCCCTCCTGGATGACGGTGATCGCCAGCTGCCCGTCCTGGGTGTAGATGCGGGCCTGGCCCAGACCCCGCCCGCCGTGCGCGGACGGCGACTCCTGGTCGTACAGCAGCCATTCGTCGGCCCGGAACGGCCGGTGGAACCACATGGCGTGGTCCAGCGAGGCCCCGACCACGTCGCCGACCGCCCAGCCGCCCCGCCCGTGGGCCAGCAGTACCGAGTCGAGCAGGGTCATGTCCGAGACGTAGGTGGCCAGGCAGACGTGCAGCAGCGGATCGTCGGCGAGCTTGCCCGCCGTACGGAACCAGACCTGGGTGTGGGGTTCGATCGGTTCGCCGACCGAGCCCCACGGCGGGGTGGTGGCGTACCGCAGGTCCACCGCGCCCCGCGCCTCCAGCAGCCGCTCCACCGTGCCCGGATCCCGGAAGGTCTCCCGGTAGAGGGGCAACGACTCGGCGGCCGTGGGCAGCGATTCCGGGTCCGGCGCGGCCGGCATGGCGGCCTGGTGGTCCAGCCCCTCCTCGTACGTCTGGAAGGACGCGGAGAGGTGGAAGATCGGCTGGCCGTGCTGGACCGCGACCACCCGGCGGGTGGTGAAGGAGCGCCCGTCGCGGATCCGGTCCACCGAGTAGACGATGGGCGCGCCCGGGTCCCCGGCGCGCAGGAAGTACGAGTGCAGCGAGTGCGCGGTGCGGTCCTCGGGCACGGTGCGGCCGGCCGCGACCAGTGCCTGGGCCGCGACCTGACCGCCGAAGACCCGCGGTACCAGCGCCGAACGGCTGGTACCGCGGAAGATGTTCTCCTCGATCTGCTCGAGGTCGAGCAGATCGAGGAGTTCGCCGAGTGCTGCGTTCAAGGCTGCTTACAGGCCCATCGACTTGGCGATGATCGACTTCATGACCTCGCTGGTGCCGCCGTAGATGCGGTTCACGCGGTTGTCGGCGTAGAGGCGGGCGATCGGGTACTCGTTCATGTAGCCGTAGCCGCCGTGCAGCTGGAGGCACTTGTCGATGACCCGGTGCGCGACCTCGGTGCAGAACAGCTTCGCGGAGGCGGCCTCGGCGGCGGTCAGCTCGCCGGCGTCCAGGGCCTCCAGGGCGCGGTCGGCGACGGCCTCGGCGGCGTCCACCTCGGCCTGGCAGGCGGCCAGCTCGAACTTGGTGTTCTGGAAGTGCGCGACCGGCTTGCCGAAGACGGTGCGCTCCGTCACGTACTGCTGGGCGAACCGGATGGCGGCCTTGGCCTGCGCGTACGCGCCGAAGGCGATGCCCCAGCGCTCGGAGGGCAGGTTGGCGCCGAGGTAGTAGAAGCCCTTGTTCTCCTCGCCGAGCAGGTCCTCGACCGGCACCTTCACATCGACGAACGCCAGCTCGGCGGTGTCGGAGGTGCGCAGGCCGAGCTTGTCCAGCTTGCGGCCGATGGAGTAGCCCTCGGACTTGGTGTCCACGGCGAAGAGGGAGATGCCGAAGCGGCGGTCCTGCTCGCTCGGGGCGGAGGTCCGGGCGCAGACGATCACGCGGTCGGCGTGCACGCCGCCGGTGATGAAGGTCTTGGCGCCGTTGAGGACGTAGTGGGTGCCGTCCTCGGAGAGCTTGGCGGTGGTCTTCATGCCCGCGACGTCCGAGCCGGTGCCCGGCTCGGTCATGGCCAGGGCCCACATCTCCTCGCCGGAGACGAACTTCGGCAGGTAGCGCTTCTTCTGCTCGTCGGTGGCGAGCATCTTGATGTAGGGCAGGGCGAGCAGGACGTGCACGCCGGAGCCGCCGAAGTTGACGCCCGCGCGCGAGGTCTCCTCGTAGAGCACGGCCTCGAACTTGTGCGTGTCCAGGCCCGCGCCGCCGAACTCCTCGGGCACGTTGATGCCGAAGACGCCCAGCTCGCCGAGCTTGTAGTAGAAGTCGCGCGGCGCCTGGCCGGCCGCGAACCACTCGTCGTAGACGGGGACGACCTCGGCCTCGATGAAGGCGCGGATCGTCTCGCGGAACGCCTCGTGGTCCTCGTTGAATACCGTACGGCGCACGGCCGGCTCCCTTCGTCGCGGCGGTCCGCCGCTTATGTCTAAGCGCTTGCTCATACATAAGTTACCGGCGGGTTGTCGGGCGTGTCCAGAGCCGGGGGCCGTGGGTGCCTCAGGGGCCGGGTGCGGGGGGCTGCCCGGCGAGGGCCTGGTGGGTGAGGTGGAGCCCGGAGCGGAGGAGGGCGTCACCGCTCCCGGGGTGGGCGGCCCGGTGCGCGGCCTCCAGCTCCATGGCGCGGCGCAGCTCGGCCGAGTGGTCGCCGCCGCGCAGGGCCGTGTCCAGGGCCCGGGCGGTGGCCTCCAGCACCGGTGCGAGCTCGCGCACGGCCCGGTCGCCGGGGTCCGCGGCGGGCGGCCAGACCTCCAGTTCCCGGGTGAAGTACTGGAGGCTGAGCGCCGTACGCCCGGCCAGCCGCAGCCGGTCGCGCAGGCCGTCCGGCGGTGCGGCGGGCAGATGGAGGCGGCGCGCCCTGACGTCCAGGGCGGCGGACAGCTCGTACGGGCGGTGCCACAGGGCGAAGGACTCGGGGGCGCGCCCGCCAGGGGCCGGGCTCGAGGTCGAGGCCGGGGTCGTGCGGAGCTGTCCGGAGATCCGCTCCAGGCGGGCGGCGAGGTCCGTGCGGTACGCCTCCAGGCCCGCCGCCGCCTCCCGGTAGGGGTCGGGCGGCCACAGCAGCGGGCCGAGGAGGGCCACGACGGCGATGCCGACCGCGCTCTCCACCAGGCGGGCCAGCGGGTAGCCGGCCGCCGGGGTGGTGTAGATCATCAGCGCGGTGATCAGCACCTGCTGGTTGGGGGAGCCGTCGTGCCGCATCAGGTACATCCCGGCGGTACCGCACACCAGCACGAGCATGAACGAGGCCGAGGACACCGGCAGCCAGTGCAGCACGGTCACGCTGAGCAGCACGCCCACGACCACCCCCACCAGGCGCTCCAGGGCCAGCCGGGGCGCGGCGAACAGGTCCGCGCGCAGGATCAGCACGGCCGGCAGGGCGGCGGGCACGGGCGCCGTGCTCGTGCCGAGCCACACGCACAGGTACCAGGGGACGGCGGCGCACACGACCAGCCGGGCGGCCGGCGCCACACGCTCACGGAGGGCGCGGTTCCATGCGCTAGGCGTACCGGGCATATCGGGCATCGTAGGGCGGTGGGGCCGTCCGGCGGGCCCGGGACACCGCCG
Source organism: Streptomyces sp. NPDC002054 (assembly GCF_040296685.1). Taxonomy (NCBI): domain Bacteria; kingdom Bacillati; phylum Actinomycetota; class Actinomycetes; order Kitasatosporales; family Streptomycetaceae; genus Streptomyces; species Streptomyces sp. NPDC002054. The sequence continues at coordinate 106,956 of NZ_JBEOXT010000012.1, read as the reverse complement.
ACGTCGTGGCCAGACGGGCTATTGACCGTGGTCCGGGCGGCTTGAATCCTGGCACGGGCAGGTTTGATCTCGTGGGGCCACGGGGGTGGGGTTACAGATGGAAATCGAGATCTTGAGCGCCGGGCAGGGGGACGACGCCGAGCTGCGGGCGTTACGCGCCTGGCTGCGCGCGGACCCCCAGCTACGGGGCATGGTCATCCGGCTGGTGGACGCGGAGGAGCCGGAGACCATGGGAGGCGTCCTCGAGGCCGTCCACGTGGTCATCGCGGACGCCGCCGCCCTCGGCGGCTTCGCAGTCTCCCTCGCCACCTGGCTGGGCACCCGCCCCCGTGCCCGGTCCCGCACGCTCCGCTCCGGCGGCCGGGAGCGGGAACTGCCCGAGCGCCCCGACGCCGACCAGGTCTTGGCCCTGCTCGAGTCGGCGGAGCCGGCGGAGGGTGCCGAGGAAGGGGTCGACGCGGGGGAGGGGCGCCGATGAGCTCCAGGCTTCCCGACGTCGAGCGCTCACGGGCGGTACTCGTCGGCGTCTCCCGCTACGACCACCACCCCGCCCTGGACTCGGTGGAGAGCAACCTCAGGGCGCTGCACCGGATCCTGGTCAGCCCCGACCACCTGGGCCTGCCGCCCTCGCACTGCCAGGTCGTACGCGACCCGGGCAACGCGGACGAGGTGATGGCCGCGCTGGAATCGGCCGCCGACCGGGCCACGGACACCCTGATCTTCTACTACGCCGGCCACGGCTTCGCCGACGAGGACGGCCTCTACCTCGGCCTGACCGGCACCCGGCACCGGCCCGGCTCCGAGCGGTACAACGCCGTCCACTACGAGTGGGTGCGCCGCGCCGTGCTGATGGGGCAGGCGCAGGCCGCCCAGCGGATCATCGTCCTCGACTGCTGCTACAGCGGGCGGGCCGCCAGCGAGACCACGGCGAGCGTGATGGGGTCGGTGAACACCGACGTGCAGGGCACGGTGGTGTGGGCCGCCACCAGTCCGAGCCGTCCGCTCGCGAAGGCACCGACGGGCGCGGAGTACACCGCGTTCACCGGGGAGCTCGTCCGCACCCTCGAAACGGGCATCGAGGGTGCCGCCGAGGTGCTGGACATGGACACGATCTTCCATCGGGTCAGCCGCGGCCTGGTCGCGCAGGGCTTCCCCCAGCCGGACCGGCACAACCACGCGCTGGGCGGCCAGCTGGCCCTCGTACGCAACCGGGCGGGCGCGGCGGCCGGGGCCGCCCCGGTGTCCGCCGCGCCGGGCGCTTCCGCGGCTTCCCCGTCCGGGTCGAGCGCCTCGTGGGAGCCCTTCACGTGGGGGCCGATGCGGACGGACCTGCTCATCGTGGAAGGGGACGGGGAAAGCGTCATCCCCGAGACCTCCCTGCATGTGCGGGCCGTGGACGAGGACGTGGAACTGCCGGACGAGCTCGCCGAATGGCGGGACGAGATCGCGGTGGAGCAGGACGGGCTCAAGGCGGCGGGCAAGCCGTACTTCTGGAACGGGCTGAATTACGCGGTCGAGCGGATCACGATCGGGCGGGTCGCCGAGACCGAGTCCCCGGAGATCTACATCCAGTTCCAGAACTCCGACTACTACACCTTCCTGGCCACCCAGCAGCTCGACCGGCAGTTCCGGGACGGCAGCACGCCGAAGAGCCGGTACATCGACCCGCACGAGGACCCGCTGGACGTCGAGCCGTTCATGAGCTCGTCGTTCGGGACGAACGTGGCTGTGATCACGCGCGACGAGAAGCTGATCGTCTCGCGGCGCAGCCAGATGGTGGGCTCGCACCCGGGCACCTGGAACTCCTCGGCCAACGAGGCGCTGTCCCGGGTGGTCGACAACGCGGCCCGCCAGGCGCCCAGCATCTTCGGCGTGGCCCGCCGCGGGCTCAGCGAGGAACTGGCGCTGAGCGCGGACGAGTACCGGCTGAGCATGCTGGCGCTGACCATCGACAAGAGCACCCACCAGTGGGGCGCCCTGTTCCTGGCCAAGCTGCGGCGGGTCACCTCGCGGGAGTTCGTCGAGCGGCGCTCGCGGGGGGTCTCCGACAAGTGGGAGCACGACCGGCACGAGCTCGTCGACTTCGAGATCGAGCCGGTCATCCGCTTCATCTTCGACCCCGAGCGGTCCGGCCTGTGGTCACCGACCGCGCCGGGGCTGTTCTACCTCGCGCTGGTCAACAAGTACGGGCGGGTGGCGGTGGAGCGGGAGAGCATGCGATTGCTCGGCGGGGCGGGGGCTACAGCGCGTTGACGAACGCGACCCACGCGGTGGCGGGGATGAGGAGGGCGGGCCCGTTCGGGTTCTTGGAGTCCCGGACGGGCACGGCGGTGGGGTGGGTGTCGCTGACTTCGATGCAGCTGCCGGATTCCTCCCCGCTGTAGGACGACTTGCGCCAGTCGGTCAGGGTGCTGGCGTCCGGCACGATGTGCTCATTCATGCTGCTCGTGTTCCTCCGCGATCGTCCTCATGAGGGCCAGGGACTCCCGCAGAGGGAGTGCGTCACCCAGGGCCAGAGAGTATCTGGCTTGCAACTGCCGTACCAGCTCTGGTGAATCGTGCACCCTGCCAGTGGAAATGCCTTCGCTGTAGGCGGCGGGCGGCTGGTCTTCGAACCACATCAGCGAGAGCATGCCCTGAAGAAGTGGGTACGTTCCGACGCTCAGCGAAATCACATGTGTGCGGATTCGGTCCCTCTCGGTCAACTCAATGAGGTACCTGATCTGCTCGGCCATGACTTGTGGGCTGCCGATGGGGCGCCGCAGTGCTGCTTCGTCAAGCAGGACCCACATTACGGGCGTCACCGGGTCGTCGAGGATCTTCGCCCGTTCAAGCCGTGTGACGACGTGCCTGTCACGCTCCGCTTCACTCTTCGGGGGGAACGCGGCACCGATCACCGAGCGCGCGTACCTCTCCGTCTGGAGGATGCCCGGCACGTAGGAATGCGCGAACTCTCGGATTTCCACGGCCTGCTGTTCCAGCTGCCGCGCTGGTTCGAAGTAGTCCGCGATCGTGTCGTCGTCCTGCGGCAGGAAACTGGCCAGCACATCCCCCGTGCCCAGCGCCCGGTCCAGGCGGCTGGCGTCCTCCCGGGACGGGATGCGGCGGCCTCCCTCGATATGGGCGATGTGCGAACGCGTCATGATCGCCCGGTTGGCCAATTCCTGCTGCGTCAGGCCCGCGGCCTCCCGCTGCGCCCTCAGCCAGTCGCCGTAGATGCTGCCCATTGCCAACTCCCATGTGACGGCGGTGATGTCACGCCCTACCCCCTGGCGAGCCTACTCCGCCCCGTCTCACTGTGTGAGTGGATCGTTACAGACGGAGAAAGGGAGCCGCGACGTGGACGGAATCGGCAGGCTGTTGCCGTGGGCCGGGACGGACGAGAAGCCGTGCTATCTCGTCGGGGACGGGGCCGGGTTCCTCTCCCGGTACGCAGACAAGATCGAGCTCGTACAGCTCGGCATGGCCGCGAGTCTCATCGAGCACGCCGAGGACATGCTCGCCGACCGGCGCGCCACGCGCGACCAACTCCACTTCCTGGCCGGCCGGATGAACGAGGCGCTGCGCGATGTGCACAGGATCGCGGTGAGCCGGGGCGACCGTTAAGCCTTGCCTTGCGCTCCTGGAACAGGGCTGGGCGCGGAGAGTCAACCGTTGCGGTCCGCTCCGCCGTACAAATGAAATCCCGACAGGGGTGAGTTGGCGAGCGAAAAGGAATGGAAATGGCTATGCGTAGATTCTTTTTGCAGTCCGCGGCCGGGGCTGCCGCACTGATCGGTTTCATCGGAATCACGGCCACACCCGCGAGCGCCACTGTGTTCAAGAACGTCGGCCGCCCTGGCCAGTGCTACCAGAACTACGTCTGCCTGTGGGCCAGCCCCAACTACCAGGACGACGGTTCGTGGTGGCCGGGGATCGCGTCGGACCAGAACATAGGTGACATGGGCAAAATTCAGGCGGGCGCCGGCATGCAGGACACCGCGTCATCCATCAAGAACAACACCGGGCGCAGCATCTGCTTCTACGAGCACAACTGGTACGGCGGCAACCAGTTCAGGATCGGCCCGTGGGAACAGTGGGCCACTGTGCCGGGGTGGATCGACAACAAGATCAGCTCTTTCAAGTTCTGCTGACTTACCGATCGGCAAGCCCTTGGCGGCGCGACAGGGCGAACCACAGCTCCATCCGGACGTCCGGGTCGTCCAGGTCGCGGGCCAGCAGGGCCGCGCAGCGGGTGATGCGCTGGCGGACGGTGTTGCGGTGGACGCCGAGTGCGGTGGCCGTGCGGTCCCAGCTGCCGTGGTGGGCCAGCCAGGCGCGCAGGGTCTCGCGCAGGGCCGGGTTGAGCGGGGCGAGCAGGGCGGTGGCGTGGGCCTCGGCCGCGGCGGCCGGGACCAGGGAGGCGAGGCCGCCCTCGTGGTGGCGGGCCAGCGGGGCGCGGGCCGCCTCGGCGCGACGCAGGGCGCCGGCCGCCTGGGCGTCCGCCGAGACCAGGTCCCCGGCTCCGGCGGGCGCGCTGACACCGAGCCGCCAGCCCGGCTGCGGGGCCGGATCCCGGTCGGTGATCAGGCGTACGGCGCCGGGGCCGGGGCCCGGGTCCACCAGGGCGGTGCCCAGGGAGGCGGCCAGGGCGGTCGGGTCCCCGTCACCGGAGGCGTGTACGACGGTCCAAGGCCCGGAGCCGGGCAGCCCGCCGACCCCGGCGCCGGGGTCGCCGAGCAGGACCCGGGTCAGGGCGGCGGCCTCGGGGCCGGGCGTGGCGGGCCGCTCGGCGGTGAGCAGGCTCAGCAGCACGGCGGCGATGGAGGCGATGGTGCGGTCCCCGGCCCGCCGCTCACCGGGGACGGCCACCCCGAGTACGGGACTGGCGACCGGCCCGGCTCCGGGCCCCGGCGGCTCCGGGGCGTCCGCGCCCTCCGGGCGGCGGGTGAGGGCGTACGCGGAGAGGTGCCAGCCCGCGGCGGTGTCCGTGGCCGTGGCCGGCCCGGAGCCACCCACCCGCACCGCGAGCGCGGCAAGCGCGGCACGCGCCTCCGGCGGTGGCACCCGCCCGGCCACACTTGCAGCCCGGCCGGTTACGCCCGGAGCCTCCCCAGCCCGCCCGCCGGGCGCCGCCGCGACGGAGCCCGGCGCCCGGCCCGGCCGGCCCGGCGCCCTCTCGGGCCGGTTGCCGCCCCGCTCGGCCGAGCCCGGAGCCTCCCCGGCCCGGCCCCCGGCCGACTGGGCCGAGCCCGGCGCGACCGGCGCCCCCTCCCGTCGGGCCCCGCCCGGCAGGAGTTCGGCGTGGCCGCCCAGTGCCGCCGCCAGGCGGGTCAGTACCGCAGGGACCGGGTTCGGGCGGGCGGCGGCTGCGGCGAGGGACTGCTGGGCCGTCGTCACCCGGCGCAGTTCCCGCGTACGGGCTTCCGCCATCAGCCGCCACACCGTACGGGCAACCGCCGTGAACGGCGTGCCCGGCTCCACCTCCACCAGCGGCAGCCCCGCCGCCCCGCACGCGGTGAGCAGCGGTTCCGGTACCCGTTCGTGGACCGGGGTCACGCCGAAGCCGAGCGCCGCGACCCCGGCGCGGGCCAGCCGGGCCACGTACTCCGCCGGGTCCCCGGCCCAGGCGCCCGCCGTGAGCAGCAGCTCGCCGCCCAGCAGGTACGGGGTCGGGTCGGCCATCTCGGAGGCGTGCACGCCATGCACGGCAGCCTCCGGCGGCCCGGCGACCAGCCGCAGCCCGAGCTCCCGCTCGCCGAGCAGCGCGCCCAGGCCCACCGGCGGCGTCGGTGGCGTGGCCGGAGGCTCGACGGGCGGGTTTCGCATGGATGCTCCGTACATTTCAGTGCCGCGCAATAGATAAAACGTACACTTCGCGGCCCCGTCCGGGCCGCTTACGCTCGAAAGACCGCACCACCCGCATCACCGCAGCACCGTCAGGAAGAAGGCACCCCCATGAGCACGCAGCCGCGCGGCCCCGTCGATTCCTCCCGCATCCCGCGGTACGCCGGGCCGGCCACCTTCGCCCGGCTGCCCCGCCTCGACGAGGTCGGCTCCGCCGATGTCGCCGTGGTCGGCGTGCCCTTCGACTCCGGCGTTTCCTACCGCCCCGGCGCCCGCTTCGGCGGCAACGCCATCCGCGAGGCCTCCCGCCTGCTGCGCCCGTACAACCCGGCCCAGGACGCCTCCCCCTTCGCCCTGGCGCAGGTCGCCGACGCCGGTGACATCGCGGTGAACCCCTTCAACATCAACGAGGCCGTCGAGACGGTCGAGGCCGCCGCCGACGACCTGCTGAACGCCGGCTCCCGCCTGATGACCCTCGGCGGCGACCACACCATCGCGCTGCCCCTGCTCCGCTCGGTGGCGAAGAAGCACGGCCCGGTGGCCCTGCTCCACTTCGACGCCCACCTGGACACCTGGGACACCTACTTCGGCGCCGAGTACACCCACGGCACCCCGTTCCGGCGCGCCGTGGAGGAGGGCATCCTCGACACCGAGGCGCTGTCCCACGTCGGCACCCGAGGTCCGCTCTACGGCAAGCAGGACCTCGACGACGACGCCAAGATGGGCTTCGGCATCGTGACCTCGGCCGATGTCTACCGCCGTGGCGCCGACGAGGTCGCCGACCAGCTGCGCCAGCGCATCGGCGACCGCCCGCTGTACATCTCCATCGACATCGACGTGCTCGACCCGGCCCACGCGCCCGGCACCGGCACGCCGGAGGCCGGCGGTATGACCTCCCGCGAGCTGCTGGAGATCATCCGCGGTCTGTCCTCCTGCAACCTGGTTTCCGCGGACGTCGTGGAGGTGGCCCCGGCGTACGATCACGCCGAGATCACCTCGGTCGCGGCCTCGCACACCGCGTACGAGCTGACGACGATCATGTCGCGGCAGATCGCGGCTGCGAAGGCGAACCCGAAGGGCTGACACGCGCGTGACCCACGACCACGACCTGGTACTCCGTCCCACCGAGGCCCAGCGGGCGGCGGCGCTCGCGCCGCCGCCGGGCCGGACCGGCGGAGACCTGGTCGTGGAAACGCTGCGCGGCCTGGGCGCGACCACCGTGTTCGGCATCCCCGGGCAGCACGCGCTCGCCGTCTTCGACGCCGTCGGCCGCTCCGACCTGCGCCTGATCACCCTGCGGGTGGAGAACAACGCCGGGTTCGCGGCCGATGCGTACGGGCGGCTCACCGGCGAGGCGACCCCGCTGCTGCTGTCCACCGGGCCGGGCGCGCTGACCGCCCTGCCGGCCCTCGCGGAGGCGGCTGCCGCCTCCGCGCCCGTACTGGCCATCTCCTCCCAGGTGCCGACGGCCGGCCTGGGCGGCGGCCGGCGCGGCCATCTGCACGAGCTGCGGGACCAGGCGGCCTCCTTCCGCGAGGTGGTGAAGTCGGTCCACATCGCCCGGTCCCAGTCCCAGATCCCCTCGGTGATCACCGAGGCCTGGGAGTCCGCGCTCACCGCCCCGCACGGCCCGGTCTGGGTGGAGATCCCCGAGGACGTGCTGCGGGCGGAGACCGTAATCCCGCAGGTCACGGTCGGGGACGCGACCCCGCACGAGCTCGCCCCGCGCCCCGAGCTGACTGCCCTGGCCGCGCACTGGCTTCAGACGGCGGCCCGCCCGGTGATCATCGCGGGCGGCGGTGTCATCCGCTCCGATGCGGCGAAGAAGCTGCGGCAGCTGGCGGAACGGCTCAACGCTCCGGTGGTGACCACCTTCGGCGGCAAGGGCGCTTTCCCGTGGACCCACCCGCTGTCTCTCCAGTCCTGGCTGGAGGACCGCCATATGACCGACTTCCTGGAGGACGCGGACGTTCTGCTGGTGGTCGGCTCGGGCCTGGGCGAACTGTCCTCGAACTACCACACTTTCTTCCCCGGCGGCCGGGTGATCCAGATCGAGGCGGACCTCGGCAAGCTGGAGTCCAACCACCCCGCGCTGGGCATCCACGCCGATGCGCGCCTTGCCCTGCAGGCGCTGCTGGAGACGGCCGGCGAGCGTGAGGACCCGCACGCGCCGGAGCGGGTCCGGCTGGTCCTCGCCGAGATCCGGGACCGCCTCGCCGGCCAGGACCTCGCGCTGGAGCAGCAGCTCCTGACCTCGATCCGGTCGGCGCTGCCGCCCCGCTCCCCGTCCTTCTGGGACATGACGATCCTGTCGTACTGGGCCTGGTCGGCCTTCGACGCGCGCCACCCCAACACCATGCACTCTGCGCAGGGCGCGGGCGGGCTGGGCTACGCCTTCCCGGCCGCGCTGGGCGCGTGCGTCGCCGAACCGGGCACGCCGGTCCTGGCGGTCTCCGGCGACGGCGGTGCGATGTACTCGATCGCGGAACTGGCCACCGCGAAGCAGCACGATCTGGACATCACCTGGCTGATCGTGGACGACGGCGGCTACGGCATCCTGCGCGAGTACATGACCGACGCGTACGGCCGGCCCACCGCGACCGAGCTCACCCGCCCGGACTTCGTCGCCCTGGCGGCCTCCTTCGGCGTCCCGGCCGCCACCACCACCCCGGACACCCTGGCCGCCGACCTCACCCACGCCCTCACCACCCCGGGCCCCTCCCTCCTGGTCCTCCCGACCACCCTCCGGATGTTTGCCCCCACGCACGTGTGAGCGGGCTCAGGCCGCTTCGTGCTCGACGGCGGTGAACTCCACCTGGGAGGTTTCGCCGACCAGTTTGAGGTTCAGCTCGGACTCCATGGCTCGGGCGAGCCGGGCGAGCAGCGGCACGGTCGGCACGGTGCCGCCGAGCTCCAGCTTGGAGACCTGCGGCTGCGTCATCCCGGCCCGCCGGGCCAGCTCGGTCTGTGAGATCCCGAGCTCGGTCCGCCGGTCGTAGACGGCCTGCCCGAGGTCGAACGCGAGTCGGATCTCCTCGCGGTGCCTGGTCACCTCGGGGCTTTCGGTGAGCCCCTCAGCGATCTTCCTGTCACGGGTGAGCTTCCACTGAGCGTGGCTGACCATTACAGCGCTCCGTCCTTGGTGTCACGGATGTAGACGTCAGTTGCGTGACCGTGCTCGGCCTTGCAGTGTTCCTTGGCCAGTTTCGCCCGTGCCACCTCGGCCTCCTCGCGCTGCTTCGTCTTGCGGAAGACCGTCAGGAGGACGATCCGTCGTCCGGGGGCGAGCCAGTACGAGATGCGTACAGCGGCACGATCGTGCCCCAGGTCGAACCGGAGTTCACGGACCCCGTTCCCCAGATGCCGTGAATACGGCTCGGCGAGAGTGGTGGGACTGTCGAGCAGCAGCCCGACCACATGCTCGGCCACCAGGTAGTCGGCGTCCGAGAGGTTCATCAACCACAGCCGGACCTCCGGCTCGATCTCGATGTCGAATGGCTCGTCCATATAGCGGAACGTATAGCCATCTCAGTGTATGGCTGGGCCGAATGGGTGGAAAGCCCCCGAAGGGGTGAACAACCGTTGCGGCATGACGGCAGCAAACCGTTCGATTGTTGCAGCGGGATGAAAACCGGCCCCGCCCGTGTTGGCGCTTCCGGCAGGACTGGACCGACGGGGAGGCATCACGTGACGGCGGCAGAGACAGCCGGGACAGGGCAGGGCTGGGGGAGGCGGCTGGCCGCCTATGCCTGGCGGTACAAGGCGAACGTACTGCTCGCGCTCGGATCCTCGCTCGCCGGAATGGCCGTGATGGCCGTGGTGCCCCTGGTCACCAAGGTGATCATCGACGATGTCATCGGGGACCGCAGCAAGCCCATGGGCCCCTGGGCCGGCATGCTCATAGCCGCCGCGATAGCCGTGTACGTCCTGACGTACATCCGCAGGTACTACGGCGGCCGGCTCGCCCTCGACGTGCAGCACGACCTCCGCACCGAGATGTACGCCACCCTCACCCGGCTCGACGGCCGGCGGCAGGACGAGCTGTCCACCGGACAGGTCGTCGGCCGGGCCACCAGCGACCTCCAGCTCATCCAGGGCCTGCTCTTCATGCTGCCGATGACCATCGGCAACTTCCTGCTCTTCGGGATATCCCTCGGGATCATGCTGTGGCTCTCGCCGCTGCTGACCCTCATCGCCCTGCTGATGGCCCCCGCCCTCTGGTTCATCGCCAAACGCAGCCGCAAGAAGCTCTTCCCCGCCACCTGGTACGCCCAGGGCCAGGCCGCCGCCGTCGCCACCGTGGTGGACGGCGCCGTCACCGGCGTCCGCGTGGTCAAGGGCTTCGGCCAGGAGGAGCAGGAGACCGGCAAGCTCCGCGAGGCCGGCCGCCGGCTGTTCGCCGGCCGGCTGCGGACCATCCGGCTCAACTCCCGCTACACCCCCGCCCTCCAGGCCGTGCCCGCCCTCGCCCAGGTCGCCATGCTGGCCCTCGGCGGCTGGATGGCCACCCGCGGCCAGGTCACCCTCGGCACCTTCGTCGCCTTCTCGACCTACCTCGCCCAGCTCGTCGGCCCGGTCCGGATGCTCGCCATGGTCCTCACCATCGGCCAGCAGGCCCGGGCCGGCGTCGAGCGCGTCCTGGAGCTCATCGACACCGAGCCGACCATGCAGGACGGCACCGTCGAACTCCCCGCCGACGCACCCGCCACCGTCGAGTTCGACGAGGTCTCCTTCGGCTACGACCCCGAGCGGCCCGTCCTCGACGGCTTCTCCCTGCGCATCGCGCCCGGCGAGACCGTCGCCGTCGTCGGCGCCTCCGGCAGCGGCAAGTCCACCGTCTCGCTGCTCCTGCCCCGGTTCTACGACGCCACCCACGGCACCGTCCGGGTCGGCGGCCACGACGTCCGCGAGCTCACCCACGCCTCCCTGCGGGCGGCCATCGGACTGGTCCCCGAGGACTCCTTCCTGTTCTCCGACTCCGTCCGCGCCAACATCGCCTACGGGCACGCGGAAGCCACCGAGGAGCAGATCCGGGCCGCCGCCCGCGCCGCCCAGGCCGAGGGGTTCATCGAGGCCCTGCCGGCCGGCTACGACACCAAGGTCGGCGAGCACGGACTCACCCTCTCCGGCGGCCAGCGGCAGCGGATCGCGCTGGCCCGCGCCATCCTGACCGACCCCCGCCTGCTGCTCCTCGACGACGCCACCTCCGCCGTCGACGCCCGCGTCGAACACGAGATCCACGAGGCCCTGCGCTCGGTGATGGCGGGCCGGACCACCCTCCTCATCGCCCACCGCCGCTCCACCCTGGCCCTCGCCGACCGGATCGCCGTACTCGACAACGGCCGGCTCGACGCCCTCGGTACGTACGAGGAACTCGAGCGGGACTCCGCGCTGTTCCGCCGGCTGCTCACCGACCCCGACGCGCTCGCCGCCGGATCCCCGCGCACCCCCGAGACCGAGGCCGCGGTCCTCGCCGGCCTGGAGCGCGAGCTCCTCGAACGCGATCTGGAGATCGAGGCGGAGATCGACTCCGAGCCGGTCAGCGCCAAGCGCAGGCTGGTGGACGGGGTCACCCCCGAACTGTGGCGACGGCAGGAGCCGGGCCCCGGCCCCGGCACCGCCCCCGGCACCGAGGCCGGCTCCGGAGCGCCCGGCTCCGGCCCCGGCCCCGGCCACTCCATGGCGGGCGCCGTGGCCGGAATGCCGGCCACCCCCGAACTCCTCGCGCAGGTCGCCGCGCTGCCGCCGGCCACCGACAGCCCCGAGGTCGACGAGCAGCAGGCCGTCGCCCCGGAGGAGAGCTACGGCCTGCGCCGACTGCTGCGCGGCTTCTGGGCGCCGCTCGCCATCAGCCTCGGCCTGGTCGCCATCGACGCCGGCGCCGGCCTGCTGCTGCCCATCCTGATCCGGCACGGCATCGACGACGGCGTGGAGCAGGCCGCACTCGGCGCGGTCTGGGCCGCGGCCGGCCTCGCGCTGATCGTGGTCCTCTCCCAGTGGGTGGCCCAGTTCGCCGAGACCCGGATGACCGGCCGGACCGGCGAGCGCGTCCTCTATGCGCTCCGCGTCAAGATCTTCGCCCAGCTCCAGCGCCTCGGCCTGGACTACTACGAGCGCGAACTCACCGGCAAGATCATGACCCGGATGACCACCGATGTGGACGCCCTGTCGACCTTCCTGCAGACCGGGCTGGTCACCGCGGTGGTCTCGGTCTTCACCTTCTTCGGGATCCTGATCGCCCTGCTCGTCCTCGACGTCGAGCTCGCGCTGATCGTCTTCGCCACCCTGCCCCTGCTGGTGGTCGGCACGATCGTGTTCCGCCGGAAGTCCGTCAAGGCCTACGAGCTGGCCCGCGACCGGGTCAGCCTGGTCAACGCCGACCTCCAGGAGTCCGTCTCCGGACTGCGGATCGTCCAGGCCTTCGGCCGCGAGCGCTCCGGGGCCGCCCGGTTCGCCGAGCGCAGCGACTCCTACCGGCAGGCCCGGGTCCGCGGCCAGTGGCTGATATCCGTCTACTTCCCCTTCGTCCAGCTGCTGTCCTCGGTCGCCGCGGCGGCCGTCCTGGTGGTCGGCGCGGGCCGGGTCGAGGCCGGCACCCTGACCACCGGCGCGCTGGTCGCCTACCTCCTCTACATCGACCTGTTCTTCGCCCCGGTCCAGCAGCTCTCCCAGGTCTTCGACGGATACCAGCAGGCCACCGTCTCGCTGGGCCGCATCCAGGGCCTGCTGCAGGAGCCCACCACCACCCCGCTGCCTGCCGCGCCCCGTGAGCCGGCCGAGCTCCGCGGCGAGATCGCCTTCGAAGACGTCCGGTTCCGGTACGGGACCGCCGACGAGCGCGGGGAGAATGGCGAGGCGCTGGGCGGCATCGACCTGCGGATCCCCGCCGGGCAGACCGTCGCCTTCGTCGGCGAGACCGGAGCCGGCAAGTCCACGCTGGTCAAGCTGGTCGCCCGGTTCTACGACCCGACTTCCGGCCGGGTCACCGCCGACGGCACCGACCTGCGCGAGCTCGACCTGACGGCCTACCGGCACCGGCTGGGCGTGGTCCCCCAGGAGTCGTACCTCTTCCCGGGTACGGTCCGGGACGCCATCGCGTACGGCCGGCCCGACGCGAGCGACGCCGAGGTGGAGGCCGCCGCCCGCGCGGTCGGCGCCCACGACATGATCGCCACCCTGGACGGCGGCTACCTGCACACGGTCACCGAGCGGGGCAGGAACCTTTCAGCCGGCCAGCGCCAGCTGATCGCACTGGCCCGGGCCGAACTCGTCGACCCGGACGTGCTGCTGCTCGACGAGGCCACCGCGGCCCTGGACCTGGCGACCGAGGCCCTGGTCAACCAGGCCACCGACCGGCTGGCCGGCAAGCGGACCACCCTGGTGGTGGCCCACCGGCTCACCACCGCCGCCCGTGCCGACCGGGTCGTGGTGATGGACGGCGGCCGGGTGGTCGAGGACGGCACGCACGCAGAACTCCTGGCCCTCGGCGGACAGTACGCCGAGCTGTGGCGCACTTTCATCGGTGAGGACGAGCACGCCGCGGCCTGATGCAACCATCCCGCCCGGCGGTGCGTCGTACGTGCGTACGGACATGGGTTGTACGTACGACCGACCGACGGGGGTAAGCGTGTTCCACGGGTGGGGCAGGACGGGCCGGCTGACCAGGGCCCTGGGGGTGTGCGCGGCGGGCGTGGGCCTGGCCGCCGTCGGGCTGTTCACCGCGACGCCCGCGCAGGCCGCCACCGGCGGCTGCGCCGGACGGCTCGTCAAAACCCTGCCGTTCTCGACCGGCGAGGTGCGGGTCTACAAGACCCGCACCCACGCCTGCGCGGTCACGGTCCCGTACCAGAGCGGGGTGCGGCAGTACATGTCGGTCTCCGTCCAGCCCCGCGGCGGGGTCCCGGTCCGCGACAGCGGCCGGTTCACCCGGTTCGCCGGCCCGGTCTCCGTGTACGCGCTCAGCCGCTGCGTGTACGTTCGCGGCGAGGTCGGGTCCGGATCGGTCTCCTCTGGCTGGATTCTCTGCTGAACCCACCCCGCGGCCCAACCGGGTCTGTTCACGGGCCGGTTGACCCCGTAGGTTCACGGCGACCGCAGTGAACTCAAGGGGAGGGTGAATGCGCAAGGCGCTCAGATGGCTGTTGTCGCTCGTGATGCTGATCGGCACCGTGGGCGCGGCCGGCTTCACGGCCTCGGCGGCCACCGCCGCGGGGCCCGCGACCGGCCCGGACATCAAGGACCAGATCCTCGCGATACCGGGGATGAGCCTGATCGAGGAGAAGCCGTACACCGGCTACCGCTTCTTCGTACTGAACTACGAGCAGCCGGTCGACCACCGGAAGCCGTCGCAGGGCACCTTCAAGCAGCGGATCACCCTGCTGCACAAGGACACCAACCGCCCGACGGTCTTCTTCACCTCCGGCTACAACGTCAACACCAGCCCGCGCCGCAGTGAGCCGACGACCATCGTCGACGGCAACCAGGTGTCGATGGAGTACCGATTCTTCACGCCGTCCCGGCCCGCCGACCCGGCCGACTGGGGCAAGCTGGACATCTGGCAGGCCGCCAGCGACCAGCACCGCATCTTCGGCGCCCTGAAGAAGATCTACTCCAAGAAGTGGCTCTCCACCGGCGGCAGCAAGGGCGGCATGACCGCCACGTACTACGAGCGCTTCTACCCGCGCGACATGGACGGTGTCGTCGCGTACGTCGCGCCCAACGACGTGGTCAACAACGAGGACTCGGCCTACGACCGGTTCTTCAAGAAGGTCGGCACCAAAGAGTGCCGCGACAAGCTGAACGGCGTCCAGCGCGAGGCGCTGGTGCGCCGTGAGCCGCTGGAGGCCAAGTACGCCGCCGCGGCGGCCGAGAACGGCTGGACCTTCACCACCGTCGGAGACCTCGACAAGGCCTACGAGGCCGTGGTCCTCGACTACGTGTGGGCCTTCTGGCAGTACAGCCTGGTCTCCGACTGCGGTTCCATCCCGGTCGCGGCCACCGCCACCGACCAGGAGATCTGGGACAGCATCGACGCCATCTCCGGCTTCTCCGCCTACACCGACCAGGGCCTGAACACGTACACGCCGTACTACTACCAGGCCGGCACCCAGCTCGGCTCGCCCGACATCAAGCAGCCCCACCTGGGCAACCTGAGCCGCTACGGCTACCAGCCGCCGCGGAACTTCGTGCCCCGCGAGATCCCCATGACCTTCCAGCCGTGGGCGATGCGCGACGTGGACACCTGGGTGCAGAACAACGCCCAGCGGATGCTCTTCGTCTACGGGCAGAACGACCCGTGGGGTGCCGAACCGTTCCGGCTCGGCTACGGCGCGCGCGACAGCTACGTGATGACCGCCCCCGGCGCCAACCACGGGGCCAACGTCGCCAAGCTGCAGGAGGGCGAGAAGGCCCTCGCCACCGCGAAGATCCTGGAATGGGCCGGGGTCGCCCCCGCCGCCGTCCAGGCCGACGCGCGCAAGGCGCAGCCGCTGGCCTCGGCGGACGCGCAGCTCGACCGGCGCGACGAGCTGGAGCGCGAGATGCAGCTCCGCCCGTAACCCGCTCCGGCTTTGTTATCAGCTATCTGGGCCACGGTCTCCGTATGTGAGGCCGTGGCCCAGCGCGTACCGGCCGGGCACCGGGACCGGGAGCCGCCCGGCCGGCCGGACCGTCCCGGCCAGCACCCGGGCGGCGGCCCGCAGTTCCACATCGGTCCAGGAGTACGTGGCCAGGCTCGCCGCGCACTCCGGCAGCCGGGCCACGTCGTACGGGTTCCGGATCGCCACGCCCACCACCGGAACCCCGGTCGAGATCAGCTCCGTCACCAGCGTGCGCTGCGGACTCTCGCCCTCCGGCACATTGAGGGTGCAGACCAGCAGCGCGTCGTAGCCGGACGCCACGATCCCCGCCCGGTCCGCGGGGACCGCCGTGGCGGTGAACCCCAGGGCGGTCAGCTCACGGGCCAGGACGACCGTCGGCGGGCCGGTGGTGCCGCTGGGAGAGGCCGGGTCGGCGCCGGTGACCAGCACCAGGGGCCGGGTGGCCGGGTCGAGCGGCAGCAGCGCCCGGGGATTGGCCAGCAGGGTGGTCGTACCGGCCGCGATCTCGTCGGCGGCGGCCAGGTGCTCCGCGGTGCCGACCGTGGCCGCCACCCGCTCCGGTGAGGTGTACGGATCGGTGAACAGGCCGCGCCGGGCCTTGAGTTCCAGGATGCGCAGGACCGATTCCTCGATCCGCCGTTCGGTCAGCTCGCCCGATTCGACCGCGGCCAGCACACTGCGGTACGCGAGCGGAAGGTCCGGCGGGTTGAGCAGCTGGTCGCAGCCGGCCTGCAGGGCCAGCACCGGGACCCGGTCGTCCCCGTACTTCTGGCGTACGCCGGCCATGTCGAGCGCGTCCGTGACCACCACCCCGCGGAAGCCGAGGCGTTCGCGGAGGATGCCGGTCAGGATGGGCCGGGAGAGGGTGGCCGGGTCCCCGGAGGGATCCAGGGCCGGTACGACGATATGCGCGGTCATGACCACGTCCACGCCCGCCCGCACGGCCGCCCGGAACGGCGGCTCGTCCAGCTCCTCCCACTGGGCCCGGGTGTGGTGCATCACCGGCAGGCCGATGTGGCTGTCGGTGGCAGTGTCCCCGTGCCCCGGGAAGTGCTTGGCGGTGGCCGCGATGCCGGCCCCCTGGTAGCCGCGCACCTGGGCGGCGGCCAGCTCGGCCACCGCGCGCGGGTCCGAGCCGAAGGACCGTACGCCGATGACCGGGTTGGCCGGGTTGACGTTGACATCGGCGACCGGGGCGTAGTCCTGGCGGATGCCGAGGGCGGCCAGCTCGGTGCCGGCGATCCGGGCGGCCCGGCGGGCGGCGGCCGTGGAACCCCCGGCACCCAGGGCCATCGCCCCGGGCAGCAGGGTGGCCGGCTTGCCGATCCGGGCGATGATTCCGTGCTCCTGGTCGGTGGAGATCAGCAGCGGGATACGGGCCGGGCCGGCCAGCGCGGCGCGCTGCAGGCCGTCGGAGAGTCCGGCGATCTGGGGCGGGGCCAGGGTGTTGTGGGCCCAGGCGAAGTAGATGACCCCGCCGAGGTGGTAGCGGGCGACGAGTTCGGCGGCGGTGCGTACCCCGAAGTGGGTCATATTGGCCTCGGCGTCGGCCCGGTCCGGATCGGTCGCGGTGTGCCCGTACACCCGGCTGACGAACAGCTGGCCGACCTTCTCGGCCAGAGTCATCCGGGCCAGCAGCTGCTCCGCCCGGCGCGCCGGTTCCGCGTTCCGGCCGTCGTCCACGGGCGGTTCCCCGGCCGCGCGGCGGGGAACACCGGCTGCTGCCGCCCCCGCGGCCAGAGCGGCGGCAGCGGCCAACAGACTGCGACGTGACGCAAGTTTCGGCACCCGTGGCACGCTACCGCCGGGGTACCTCCCGGGTACGGGGGACACAAGCGGGGTCGCCCGTACGCGCCATTCCAGCCTCGCCGGCGGGGCTGGAATGCGCAGCAACCCCAGCCCGCGCGGCGTTTGAGCGCACCCGGCGCGAAGCGGCACTTTCAGCCCCGCCGGCGTTTGAGGCGCGGGGTCTGGGGCGGAGCCCCAGTTTCGGGAAGGGGCGGGGTGGGGGAAGGCTCCGCGCAGCGGCCCCGCCCCGTACCCCGGTTCAGCAGCCCGGCGGGGGCCAGTGGGACTGGAGCACGCGCACCGTCTCCGTGATCGCGGGCCGCCGCGCAGCCCCCGCCCGCCACAACGCGTACAACCTCCGCACCGGCCCCGGCTCAAGCGGCACGGCAACCGCGCCGCCCGGCAACGGCCCGGTCCCCAGCCGCGGCACCACCGCCACCCCCAACCCCGCCGCCACCAGCGCAATCAGCGTGTGGTTCTCCTCCGCCACATGCACCAGCTCCGGCTCGAACCCGGCCGACCGCAGCGTCCGCACCAGCCAGTCATGGCAGACCCGCCCAGGCGGCTGGCAGACCCACCGCTGCCCGCCGAGCTCCTCCCGGCCGACCGCCGCCCGCCCGGCAAAGGCATGCCCCTCCGGCACGATCAGATCGCACCGCTCCGCCCCGATGAAGACCTGCTCCACCCCCTCCGGGGCCGGCAGCGGGGCGATGTCCCAGTCGTGCGCGACCGCCAGATCCGTCACCCCCCGGGCCACCAGGTCCACCGACAGATGCGGATCCACCTCGGTCAGGCGGACGTCCAGCGCGGGGTGCCGGACGGCGAGTTCGGCCAGCACGCCCGGCAGCAGGCCCCGCGCGGCGGACGCGAAGGCGGCCACCCGCAGCAGCCCGCCCGGCTGCCCCCGCCGTTCCTCCAGCGTGGTCTCGGCCCGCTCCATGATGGCCAGCAGCTCCTGCGCGGTGTCCGCCAGGTGCTGCGCCTCCTCGGTGAGCGCGATCCCGCGCCCGCGCCGCTCGAGCAGCGTGGTCCGGGTCTCGCGTTCCAGCTTGGCGATCTGCTGGGAGACGGCGGACGGGGTGTAGCCGAGGGCCGCCGCCGCGCCCGCGACCGAACCGTGCAGGGCGACGGCGTGCAGGGCGCGCAGCCGGGAGAGGTCGAGCATGCGGCCAGCCTAAGCAGGATTCCCACAATTCATAAGCAGCACTACATCCAATAGCGAAGAGATTCGCGCTGGTGCTACATGGTCCGCGGACCGATGCTCGATCCATGCGTCCCGTACACACCGCACTCGCCGTGCTCGTCGCCGCCGTCTGGGGTTTCAACTTCGTCGTCATCGAGATCGGACTCGACCACTTTCCGCCCCTGTTGCTGTCCGCCCTCCGGTTCCTGGTCGCCGCCCTCCCCGCGGTGTTCTTCGTCGGCCGCCCCAAGGTGGCCTGGAAGTGGGTGCTGGGCGTCGGCCTGGCGCTGGGGATCGCGAAGTTCGGACTGCTCTTCACCGGCATGGACGCCGGGATGCCGGCCGGCCTGTCCTCCCTGGTGCTGCAGGTCCAGGCGGTGTTCACGGCCGTGTTCGCCGCCGTGGTGCTCGGGGAGCGGCCCGGCCGGGTGCGGGTGCTCGGGATGGCGGTGGCGCTGGCCGGGATCGGGGTGGCCGCCGTGGACGAGGGCGCGTCCGGGCCGGTGCTGGGCTTCACCCTGGTGGTCGGCGCCGCCGTCTGCTGGGGGGTGTCGAACGTGCTGACCCGCAGGGCCGCCCCGCCGGACGCGCTGAACTTCATGGTCTGGGTGTGCACCGTGCCGGTGCTGCCGCTGCTCGGGCTCTCGCTGCTGCTGGAGGGGCCGGACCGGGACCTGGCCGCGCTGCGGGCCCTGGACTGGTCCGGGGTGGGCGTCATCGCCTACGTGGCCTGGATCTCCACCGTGTTCGGCTTCGGCGCCTGGGGGTACCTGCTGCGCCGCTACCCGGCCACCTCGGTGGCGCCGTTCTCGCTGCTGGTGCCGGTCTTCGGGATGTCCTCGGCGGCCCTGGTGCTGGGCGAGGGGGTGTCCGGGCTGCGCTGGGCGGCGGCGGTGCTGCTGGTCGGCGGGGTCGCGCTGACCTCGCTGGCGCCCGTACGGCCCGTACGGTCCGCCGGGGTGCGGGGGGTCAGCGCGGGGAGCCCTCCTGCAGCGGCAGCCGCCAGTCCTGGCCGGTCAGGGTCACTCCGTACGAGCGATGCTCCTTCTCGGCGATGAGGGTGAACCCGGCGCGCTGGTAGAGGGAACGGGCCGAGGCCAGCACGTCGTTGGTCCACAGCACCAGCTCGCGGTAGCCGACCGAGCGGGCGAACTCCACCACCGTGTCCACCAGCAGGGCGCCGATGCCGTGGCCGCGGGCCTCCGGCTCCACCAACAGCAGGCGCAGCCGCGCCGTGCCGGGCGCCCCGTCCTCCCGTACGCACATCACCGAGCCGGCCGGCCGGCCGTCGAGCTCGGCGATCCACACCCGCTCCAGGTGCGGGTCGTGGTCCTGGGCGAAGTCGGCGACGATCCGCGCGACCAAGCCCTCGAAGTCGGTGTTCCAGCCGTACTCGGCGGCATACAGCGCGCCGTGCCGCTGGACGATCCAGCCCAGGTCGCCGGGCTCCGGATCACGGAGCAGCACCTTCTCAGCCATGGGGCAACTCTAGGCGGCCCGTACGGCGGACGTCACGGGCGGAAACGCGACGTCTGCGGGGTTTTGGCGGCACCTTGGGTCACGGAAAAATAAATCTCCGAACCGGCGTGCAACCGTCTGCCCGGGTCGTGGGTCATATGTTGCGTCGGCACTTCCGGGGAGGGATCCGGGGGGATCGGGAAGTCCGGCACGGGAGGGGTAACCGTGAGGGGGTCCGGCCATCAGGCCGGGCCCCCTTGGTGTTGTCCACAGGCAGGACGGGCTGTCGGCCCGCGACGGTAACGTCGTGCCATGTCCAACATGGCAGTGCTCGAAGGGGTGCTCGAGCGGATCACGTACGCCAACGAGGAGAGCGGCTACACCGTCGCCCGGGTCGACACCGGCCGCGGCGGTGCGGACCTCCTCACGGTGGTCGGTGCGCTGCTCGGCGCGCAGCCGGGGGAATCGCTGCGGATGGAAGGCCGCTGGGGCTCCCACCCGCAGTACGGCAGGCAGTTCACCGTGGAGAACTACCGCACCGTGCTGCCGGCCACCGTCCAGGGCATCCGCCGGTACCTCGGCTCCGGTCTGATCAAGGGCATCGGCCCGAAGATCGCCGACCGGATCGTCGAACACTTCGGCACCGCCACCCTGGACGTGATCGAGGCCGAGCCGAAACGGCTCATCGAGGTGCCCGGCCTCGGCCCCAAGCGGACGAAGCTGATCGGCGCCGCCTGGGAGGAGCAGAAGGCCATCAAGGAGGTCATGGTCTTCCTCCAGGGGGTCGGCGTCTCCACCTCCATCGCGGTTCGCATCTACAAGAAATACGGGGATGCCTCCATCTCGGTGGTGAAGAACCAGCCCTACCGGCTCGCCGCCGACGTCTGGGGCATCGGCTTCCTCACCGCGGACCGGATCGCCCAGGCCGTCGGGATCCCGCACGACAGCCCCGAGCGGGTCAAGGCCGGCCTGCAGTACGCCCTCTCCCAGTCCACCGACCAGGGCCACTGCTTCCTGCCCGAGGAGCGGCTCATCGCCGACGGGGTGAAGCTGCTCCAGGTGGATACCGGGCTGGTCATCGAATGCCTGGCCGAACTCGCCTCGGACGAGGAGGGAGTGGTCCGGGAGCCGGTGCCCGACCCGGAGGGCGGGCCGCCGCTCACCGCGGTGTACCTGGTCCCCTTCCACCGGGCCGAACTGTCGCTGACCGGGCAGCTGCGCCGCCTGCTGCACGCGGAGGAGGACCGGATGCCGGCCTTCCGCGACGTGGACTGGGACAAGGCGCTGGGCTGGCTTGCCGGGCGGACCGGGGCCCAGCTCGCCCCCGAGCAGCGGGACGCGGTGAAGCTGGCGCTGACCCGCCGGGTGGCGGTGCTCACCGGCGGGCCGGGCTGCGGGAAGTCCTTCACCGTCCGCTCGATCGTGGAGCTGGCGCGGGCCAAGAAGGCCAAGGTGGTGCTCGCCGCGCCCACCGGGCGGGCCGCCAAACGGCTGGCGGAGCTGACCGGGGCGGAGGCCTCCACCGTGCACCGGCTGCTGGAGCTCAAACCGGGCGGTGATGCGGCGTACGACCGGGACCGCCCGCTGGACGCGGACCTGGTGGTGGTCGACGAGGCCTCCATGCTGGACCTGCTGCTGGCCAACAAGCTGGTCAAGGCGGTGGCACCGGGTGCGCACCTGCTGCTCGTGGGCGATGTGGACCAGCTGCCCTCGGTGGGTGCCGGGGAGGTGCTCCGGGACCTGCTGGCCGAGGGCGGGCCGGTGCCCGCGGTGCGGCTCACCCGGATCTTCCGGCAGGCCCAGCAGTCCGGGGTGGTGACCAACGCCCACCGCATCAACACCGGGCTGCCGCCGCTGACCGACGGGCTGCCGGACTTCTTCCTGTTCGCCGAGGAGGACACCGAGGAGGCAGGCCGGCTCACGGTGGATGTCGTCGCCCGCCGGATTCCGGCCAGATTCGGCCTGGACCCGCGCCGGGACATCCAGGTCCTGGCCCCCATGCACCGGGGCCCGGCCGGCGCCGGCACCCTCAACGGCCTGCTCCAGCAGGCCATCACCCCGGCGCGGCCGGAGCTGCCGGAGAAGCGGCTCGGCGGGCGGGTGTTCCGGGTGGGGGACAAGGTCACGCAGATCCGCAACAACTACGAGAAGGGGGCCAACGGGGTCTTCAACGGCACCGTGGGGGTGGTCACCGCGCTCGACCTGGACGAGCAGCGGCTGACCGTGCGCACCGACGAGGACGAGGAGGTGCCGTACGAGTTCACCGAGCTCGACGAGCTGGCGCACGCGTACGCCGTCACCATCCACCGTTCGCAGGGGAGTGAATATCCGGCGGTGGTGATCCCGGTCACCACCGGGGCTTGGATGATGCTCCAGCGGAACCTGCTGTACACGGCGGTGACCAGGGCGAAGAAACTCGTCGTCCTCGTCGGGTCCCGTAAAGCCCTTGGCCAGGCTGTGCGTACGGTTTCCGCAGGCAGGAGGTACACGGCGGTGGCTCCCAGACTGTCCGGCGGCATACCGGTGGGAAACATCACCTAGATGATCGATCATCTAGGGTTTCGGCAGCGGCGTGGAGGGGGCAGGATGGGCGGGTTGGCGGCACTCAGTGCCGTCAGAAGCACCAAAGGCCGACCCCGAGTGCACTCTCCTGCGCCAAATGGGGGAAGGTAGAGGAAGTCAGGGCACCTCGAAGAAGAGGCACTACGTCGGTGAGGGATGACGTGAGCGACAACTCTGTAGTACTGCGGTACGCGGACGGTGAATACACCTACCCGGTGGTCGAGAGCACCGTCGGTGACAAGGGCTTCGACATCTCGAAGCTCCGGGCTCAGACCGGGCTGGTCACCCTGGACAGCGGCTACGGAAACACCGCCGCCTATAAATCCGCGATCACCTACCTCGACGGCGAGCAGGGCATCCTGCGCTACCGCGGTTACCCGATCGAGCAGCTGGCCGAGCGGTCGACCTTCATCGAGGTCGCCTACCTGCTGATCAACGGGGAGCTGCCGACCGTCGACCAGCTCGCGTCGTTCCGCAACGAGATCACCCAGCACACGCTGCTGCACGAGGACGTCAAGCGGTTCTACGACGGCTTCCCGCGCGACGCGCACCCGATGGCGATGCTGTCCTCCGTGGTCAGCGCGCTGTCCACGTTCTATCAGGACAGCCACAACCCGTTCGACGAGAAGCAGCGCCACCTCTCGACGATCCGGCTGCTGGCCAAGCTCCCGACCATCGCCGCGTACGCGTACAAGAAGTCGGTCGGCCACCCGGTGGTCTACCCGCGCAACGACCTCGGCTACGTCGAGAACTTCCTGCGCATGACCTTCTCCGTGCCGGCGCAGGAGTACGAGCTCGACCCGGTCGTGGTCAACGCGCTCGACAAGCTGCTCATCCTGCACGCGGACCACGAGCAGAACTGCTCGACCTCCACCGTCCGCCTGGTCGGCTCCTCGCAGGCGAACATGTTCGCCTCGATCTCGGCCGGCATCAGCGCGCTGTGGGGCCCGCTGCACGGTGGCGCCAACCAGTCGGTGCTGGAGATGCTCGAGGGCATCCAGGCCTCCGGCGGCGACGTCGACAGCTTCATCCGCAAGGTGAAGAACAAGGAAGACGGCGTCCGCCTGATGGGCTTCGGGCACCGCGTCTACAAGAGCTTCGACCCCCGGGCGAAGATCATCAAGGCGGCGGCGCACGATGTCCTCTCGGCCCTCGGCAAGTCCGACGAGCTGCTCGACATCGCGCTCAAGCTGGAGGAGCACGCGCTGGCCGACGAGTACTTCGTCGAGCGCAACCTCTACCCGAACGTGGACTTCTACACCGGCCTGATCTACCGGGCCATGGGCTTCCCGACCGAGATGTTCACCGTGCTCTTCGCGCTCGGCCGGCTGCCCGGCTGGATCGCCCAGTGGCACGAGATGATCAAGGAGCCGGGTTCCCGCATCGGCCGCCCGCGCCAGATCTACACCGGCGAGGTCCTGCGCGACTTCGTCCCGGTCGAGGCCCGCTAGGTCTCACCGCCTGGGTCTCACCTCCCGCGGGCCACGGTCCGCGGCTCTCTCCGCACAGAGAAAAGCGCCCCGCCGCCGATCCCCCCACGGGTCGGCGAGCGGGGCGCTTTCCGTTCCCCGGAACGGATTCCCCCCACGGGACCCGAACCGAGGCGTTCAGTGGTCTGCCGGGACCCGTACGGGTCAGGAGGGCCGCTCAAAGCTCCCCGTGGGCACGTGCCCCGGCCGGCTGATGCCCGGATGTCCCCCAAGACCTCCGCCAAACGTCCCCCAAGACGTTCCTGGCATCGCCCCATTAGACCCACGAAGACCCCGAATGGTTACGTTGGCATCAATGTGATCTGCGTCTCCCGTGAAGGACCTGTGTGCAACCGGAGGAGGTGACCCTAGCGGAACGAGCGCAGCCGCAGGCTGTTGGTCACCACGAAGACCGAGGAAAAGGCCATCGCGGCCCCCGCAATCATCGGATTGAGCAGGCCGGCGGCGGCCAGCGGCAGGGCGGCCACGTTGTAGCCGAAGGCCCAGAAGAGGTTGCCCTTGATGGTGGTGAGGGTCCGCCGGGAGAGCCGGATCGCGTCCGCGGCCACCCGGAGGTCCCCGCGGACCAGGGTCAGGTCGGCGGCCTCGATGGCCGCGTCGGTGCCGGTGCCCATGGCGAGGCCCAGATCCGCCTGGGCCAGGGCGGCGGCGTCGTTGACCCCGTCGCCGACCATGGCGACCGTACGGCCCTCCGCCTGCAGCCGCTCGACCACGGCCACCTTGTCCCGGGGCAGCACCTCGGCAATGACCTCCTCGATGCCCACCGAGCGGGCCACGCTGTCGGCCACGGCCTGGTTGTCACCGGTCAGCAGGACCGGGGTGAGACCGAGGGCGCGCAGCCGTACGACCGCTTCGGCGCTGGTCTCCTTGATGGCGTCGGCCACGGTCAGCACGCCGCGCGCGGTGCCGTCCCAGGCCACCAGTACGGCGGTGGCGCCGGCGGCCTCCGCCGCCTGCCGGGCCGTCAGGAGCTCCGGCGGGAGGGAGACGCCCCGCTCGGCGAGCAGCTTCTCGCGCCCGGCCAGCACGGTGTGGCCCTCGACCCGGCCCTGCACGCCGATTCCGGGGAGGCTGCTGAACTCCGCCACGGCGGGCAGCGCGCCGACCCGGTCGGCGGCGCCGGCGGCGACGGCCCGGGCGATGGGGTGTTCGGAGGCGTGTTCCAGGGCACCCGCCAGTCGCAGCAGTTCCTCCTCCGCCACCCCGTCGGCGGGGTGCACGGCGAGCAAGGTCATCCGGCCGGTGGTGACGGTGCCGGTCTTGTCGAGGACGACGGTGTCCACCGCGCGGGTGGATTCCAGCACCTCCGGGCCCTTGATCAGGATGCCGAGCTGGGCTCCGCGGCCGGTGCCGACCAGCAGGGCGGTCGGGGTGGCCAGGCCGAGGGCGCAGGGGCAGGCGATGATCAGGACGGCCACGGCGGCGGTGAACGAGGCGGCCGGGTCGTCGGTGGCGAGCAGCCAGCCCACCCAGGTGCCGAGGGCGATCAGCAGCACCACGGGCACGAACACGGCGGAGATCCGGTCGGCCAGCCGCTGCACCTCGGCCTTGCCGTTCTGGGCCTCCTCCACCAGGTGGGCCATCCGGGCGAGCTGGGTGTCGGCGCCGACCCGGGTGGCCTCGACGACCAGCCGGCCGGAGGCGTTGACGGTGGCGCCGGTGACCGGGTCGCCGGCCGTGACCTCGACGGGTACCGACTCGCCGGTGAGCAGGGAGACGTCCACGGCGGAGGAGCCCTCGACCACGGTGCCGTCGGTGGCGATCTTCTCGCCCGGGCGGACCACGAACCGGTCGCCGACCGCGAGGGCGTTCACGGGTATCCGCACCTCGGTGCCGTCGCGCAGCACCGCCACGTCCTTGGCGCCCAGTTCCAGCAGGGCCCTGAGGGCCGCGCCCGCCTTCCGCTTGGAGCGGGCCTCCAGGAGGCGGCCGAGCAGGATGAAGACGACGACCCCGGCCGCGACCTCCAGGTAGATGGCGTCGGTGCCGTCCGCCGGGGCGGCGGTGAAGTCGAAGCCGTGCCGCATCCCGGGCATTCCGGCGTGGCCGAAGAACAGCGCCCAGAGGGACCAGGCGAAGGCGGCGAGGGTGCCGACGGAGACCAGGGTGTCCATGGTGGCGGCGCCGTGCCGGGCATTGGTCCAGGCGGCCCGGTGGAAGGGCAGCCCGCCCCACACCACCACGGGGGCGGCCAGGGTGAGGGAGAGCCACTGCCAGTTGTCGAACTGGAGGGCCGGCACCATCGCGAGCAGTACGACGGGGGCGGCGAGGACCGCCGAGACCAGCAGCCGCTGCCGGAGCGCGGCGAGCTCGGGATCGGTCCGGTCCGGGGAGGGGGAGGCCGGTTCCGGTTCGGCGGCCGGGGGCGGGGGCTCCGCGGCCGTGTAGCCGGTCTTCACCACGGTGGCGATCAGGTCGGCGACCTGTACGTCCCCCGTGACGGAGACCCTCGCCTTCTCGGTGGCGTAGTTCACCGAGGCGGTGACCCCGTCCATCCGGTTGAGTTTCTTCTCGATACGGGCCGCGCACGAGGCGCAGGTCATCCCGCCGATGGTCAGCTCCACCTCGAGGGTGCTGCTCATGGTCCGGCTCCAGAGAGAGGGCCGGGCCGTGCGGGACCAGTGTCAGCTGGCCGGCACGGCCCGGCGGGGTACTGCGGAAGAGGAGGGGGTCAGCCGGCGGCGAGCTCGTAACCGGCCTCGTCGACGGCCGCGCGTACGTCGTCCTCGGCGAGCGGGGCGTCGGAGACCACGGTGACCTCGCCGGTCGCGGCGACGGCCTTGACCGAGCTGACGCCGGCGAGGGCGGAGATCTCGGCGGTCACCGCGCCCTCGCAGTGCCCGCAGGTCATGCCGGTCACCCGGTAGACGGTGGTGGTCTGGGTGTCCGTCTCGGCGGTCATGTCGTTCTCCTCTTCGGGGCGTGTGCCATCGGCCGGCAGGACCGGGTGCCACTCCACGGTCCTCCCTTCACCCACAGAGTATACCCCTAGGGGGTATTAAGGGGATCTTCTTCCTCGATTCCCGGTCGAATTCGGTTCGGGTGTCGGCTCAGGCGTCGGCTCGGCTGGGCGCGGGTGTCCGTTCCCGGCCGGAGGGGTGGGTCAGGGAGCAGTCGGAGTCGTGGTGACCATCGGCTCCAGGTAGCGCAGCAGGACGCTCTTCAGCTCGGCGACGTAGGCGGCGCGTTCCGCGCCTTCGGTTGCGAGGATCAGGTCCAGCGAGGACTTGAAGATGCCCAGGATCATGTTGGAGGTGAGGTTCAGCTCGGCGTTCGTGGCGTCCGGGCAGAAGGTCCGCAGGACGCCCTGAACCCGGGTCAGCAGGCCGTCGTGCAGGGCCTCGTGGCCCTGGGTGATGCCGGGGACCCCAGAGCCGTGCATCAGCGCCCAGAAGGCCGGGTTCTCGCAGTTGAAGGCGATGACGGGGTCGAGGACGGCGTCCAGCAGTTCGGGCAGCGGCTTGCAGAGGTTCTCCGGCAGGAAGGCCTGGCCGTGCATCTCGTTCGCCCGCTGGAGCAGCTGGCCGCCCAGCTCCACGGCGATCGCCTCCTTGTTCGGGAAGAACTGGTAGAGCGTGCCCGGAGAGACCCCGGCCTCCTTGGCGATCGAGTTGGTGCTGGCGGCGGCGTAGCCGTTCTTGCAGAACACCCCGGCCGCGGCCTCCAGGAGCTGGGCGATCCGGCGCTCCCCGCGGGCCTGGCGGCGCGGGGTGGCGGACGTACGGGCGGCCGGCTTCTCCTGGCGCTCCTGGCGCACGGCGCATCCCCTCCTTCTCAAGGGTGATTGACAAACGCGAGACATCACTCGCATTCTTGGGAAACGCGAGCGACTGCTCGTGTTTGCCAGTGTATTTCGTCTGGCAATCACGGTGAAGGGGACACCGAGTCATGCCTGAAGTCAAGAAGACGCCGAGGGGGTCGGGGGAGGGCGCCTTCACCCGCTTCGTCACCGCCCGGCCGCGCCTGTCCCTGCTGCTCGCCCTGCTGGTCACGGCCCTGGCCGTGGTGGCGGGCAGCGGGGTGGCCGACCGGATGGGGAGCGGCGGCTGGGAGGACCCGGACGCCCGGTCCGGCTATGCGGCGAGGGCGCTGGAGCGCGAGTTCCCGGCCTCCCAGCCGAACCTGCTGCTGCTGGTTCAGGCCCGGCCGGAGGTGGGCGGGGCCGGGGTCGACGACCCGGCTGTCACGGCCGAGGCGGACCGGCTGACCGCGCGGCTCGCCGCCGAGGTGCAGGTCACCGGAGTCGGTTCGTACTGGCAGACCAAACTGCCGGCGCTGCGCTCCGAAGACGGCCGGCAGGCGCTGATCTCCGCCCGGGTGCTGGGCGACGAGAAGACCGCCACCGAGGTCCTCGACCGGATAGCCCCGCAGTTCGAGGGCGTGCACGGACCGGTGGAGGTGTCCCTGGGCGGACCGGTGGCCGTCCAGCGCGAGATCACCACCACCATCCAGGAGGACCTGCTGCGCGCCGAGCTGATCGCCCTGCCGGTGACCCTGGTGCTGCTGGTCCTGGTCTTCGGCAGCGCGATCGCCGCCCTGCTGCCGCTCGGCGTCGGCATCATCGCGATCCTGGGCACCAACGCGGTCCTGCGCGGGCTCACCGAGTTCACCGAGGTCTCGGTCTTCGCCATGAACCTCACCACGGCGCTCGGTCTCGGCCTGGCCATCGACTACGCCCTGTTCATCGTGCGCAGGTTCCGGGAGGAGCTGGCGGCCGGCCGGGAGCCGGTGGCGGCGGTGGGGGCCACCCTGCGGACGGCCGGCCGGACGGTTCTCTTCTCCTCGCTGACCGTCGCGGTCGCCCTCTCGGCGATGCTCCTCTTCCCGATGTACTTCCTGCGCTCCTTCGCCTACGCGGGCATCGCGGTCGTCCTGATCGCGGCTGCCGCCGCGCTGGTCCTGCTGCCGGCCGCACTGGTCCTGCTGGGGGAGCGGGTCAACTCCCTGGAGCTGCGGCGGCTGTGGCGGCGCGGCCGGCCCGCCGGGGCGCCCGACGGCGGGGAGGGGCGGGGCTGGGCCCGGTCCGCCGCGCTGGTGATGCGCCGGGCCCCGCTGTTCGCCCTGGCCACCACCATCGGGCTGCTGCTGCTCGGACTGCCCTTCCTCGGGGTGAAGTTCGGCACCGTCGACGACCGTCAGCTGCCCAAGACCGCCGCGTCGCACCTGGTGCAACAGGAGATCCGGGACGGCTTCCCCGGCAGCCCCGGGGCCGGACTGGTGGTCCTCGCCGAGGGCAAGGCGAGCACCTCGGAGTACGAGGGATACCGGGCCAGGCTGGCCGACCTGCCGGGCGCGGTCCGGGCCGAGGGGCCGGTGACCTCCGGGGAGTACGCGTACTTCACCGTCCTCGGCGAGGGCGAGGCCGTCGGACCCCAGACACAGGACCTGGTGGCAGAGGTCCGCGGGGTGGAGGCGCCCTTCGACACCGCGGTGACCGGACAGGCCGCCGTCCTCGTCGACGCCCAGGACGCCATCGCGGAGAAACTGCCCTGGGCGCTCGCCCTGATCGTGGCGGCCACCCTGCTGCTGGTCTTCCTGCTCACCGGGAGCGTGCTCATACCCCTGCAGGCGGTGCTGCTGAACGCACTCAGCCTGACGGCGATGTTCGGCGCGGTGGTGTGGGTGTTCCAGGAGGGCAACCTCTCCGGATTCCTCTCCTTCACCGCCACCGGGGACATCGAGACCACCCTGCCGGTGCTGATGTTCTGCATCGCCTTCGGCCTCTCCATGGACTACGGGGTGTTCCTCATCTCCCGCATCAAGGAGGAGTACGACCGCACCGGCGACCACGAAGGGGCGGTCCGTGCCGGACTGGCCCGGACGGGCGGGCTGATCACCGCGGCGGCCGTGATCCTGGCGGTGGTGATGGTCGCCATCGGCACCTCGCGGGTGACCAACACCAAGATGCTGGGGCTCGGGATCGCGCTGGCCGTGCTGATGGACGCGATGGTGGTGCGGAGTCTGCTGGTGCCGGCCGTGATGAAGCTGACCGGGCGGGCCACCTGGTGGGCGCCGGGGCCGCTGCGCCGGCTGCACGAGCGCTTCGGACTGAGCGAGGGAGAACCGGCGGCGGTACCGGCGGAGCCGGCGAAGGTCCCTGCCGGGGTCGGGTGACGGAGGCGGGCGGCGGAGGCGGGACCGGCCGGGCCCGCCTCGGCCGGCCCGGCCTGTTCACTCGCGGCGGCCCCGGTTTCCGGGCCGCTGCGCCACCCAGGCGCGGATCGTGTCGGCGTACCAATAGGGCTTGGCGCCCTCCACATGGTCGGGCGGGGGGAGCAGCCCGTGCTTCCGGTAGGAGCGCACGGTGTCGGGCTGGACCCGGATGTGGGCGGCGATCTCCTTGTACGACCACAGTTTCCGGTCGATCATGGCACACCTCCTTGTCCACGCCCCAGGAGCGGCCGGGAGGCCGTCGGGGGAGCCGGAGCGCGGACGCTGACGATCACTCGCGTTGTGCCAGGAGAACGATTCGCGGTGAAGGCAGGGGAGGGGCTGTCGAATGGCTGTGACGGAAGACCCGCGTGATGCGGACATGTGTGACGAACCCCTGACCCCTGTGACAGAAGCGGCACAGGGGCCGGGCGGGGCGTCAGCGGTACAGCGGAGGCCGTTCGGCCAGGTCGACCGCGGTCCGGGTACCGGTGCGGCGGGCGGTCAGCCCTGCCTCCGACACGGCCGCCGCCGCGTAACCGTCCCAGGCGTCCGGGCCCGCCACCCCGCCTCGGGCAGCCGCGGCCACCCACCGCCGCAGCTGCCGGTCGTAGGCATCGGCGAACCGCTCCGTGAAGTCCTGCACGATCTCCCCGTAGCGGCGGCCCGCGGACTGCACCACCATCGCGTGCCCGTCACCGATCCGGGCGCTGCCGGCCTCGCCGACCGCCTCGCACTGCACCTGGTAGCCGAACCCGCAGTTGACGAAGATCTCCACGTCGACGATCGCGCCGCCCGCGGTCTCCAGCAGCACCAACTGCGGATCGTCCAGCCCCCGCGGGGCGGCGGAGCTCGGGGCCGGGGAGAGCACGGACACCGCCGTGATCTCCTGCCCGAGCAGCCAGCGCGCGGCATCCACCTCGTGCACCACCGAGTCGCTGATCAGCATGTCGCTGGTGAAGAACGACGGGGAGGACGCATTGCGGTGACGGCAGTGCAGGAACAGCGGTCGCCCGATTCCGCCCGCGTCCAGCAGTTCCTTCAGCCGCTCGTACTCGGTGTCGAACCGGCGCATGAACCCCACCTGGATCCGGCGCCGGCCCAGCCGCTGCTCCGCCTCCACGACCCGCAGGGCGCCCGCCGGGTCAGGGGTCAGCGGCTTCTCGCACAGCACCGGAAGATCCCGCTCCAGCGCTGCGAGGAGGAGCTCCTCGTGGGCCGGCCCCGGAGCGGCGATCAGCACCGCCGCCACCCCGGGCGCGGCCAGTGCGGCCATCGGGTCGGTGTGCGCGCTCGCCCCCTCCAGGCCGGCCGCGATCTCCTTGACCCGGTCGCCGTCCGGGTCGGCCACGGCGACCACCCGGGCACCGCCGACCGAATGCCCGATCCGCCGGACATGGTCGGCGCCCATCCGCCCCGTACCGATGACGGCTATGCCGAGTGTGCTGGTCACGACCGGATCCTCCTCAACGGGCGCCACAGGAGCGCAGATAGGCCCGGGTGCGCCGGGCGATGGGCAGCGGCCGGTCCGGCGGGCAGGGGTACATGTCCTGCTCCACGATCGCGAACAGCTCGGTGCCCAGCTTCTGGGCGGCGGCCAGCACCGGCTCCAGCGCGGGCACCCCGGAGGGCGGCTCGCACATCACCCCGCGCGCCACCGCCGGACCGAACGGCACCTCCTCCGCCACCACCTCGGCGAGGATCCGCGGATCCACCTGCTTGAGGTGCAGATAGCCGATCCGCTCCCCGAAGGTCTCGATCAGCTCCACGCTGTCCCCGCCGCAGTAGGCGTAGTGGCCGGTGTCCAGGCAGAGCGCGACCGCCTCCGGGTCGGTGGCGTCCAGGAAACGGCCGACGTTCTCCGGGGTGTCGATGTGGGTGTCGGCGTGCGGGTGCACCACGATCCGCAGCCCGTACCGGTCCCGCACCTCGCGGCCCAGCCGCTCGGTCTGCCGGGTCAGGTCCCGCCACTGGTCCACGGTCAGCTTGCGGTCCTCCAGCAGGGCACCCGTCTTGTCGTCCCGCCAGAAGGAGGGGATCACCACCAGGTGCTCCGCGCCCACCGCCCGGGTGAGCGCCGCCACCCGCGACACGTGCTCCCAGGTCTGCTCCCACACGGCGGGACCGTGATGGAGTCCGGTGAAGACGGTGCCGGCCGAGACCCTCAGCCCGCGCTTCGCCGTCTCCTCCGCCAGCAGGTCCGGATCGGTGGGGAGATAGCCGTACGGGCCGAGCTCGATCCACTCGTACCCTGCGTCGGCGACCTCGTCGAGGAAGCGCGACCAGCCGGTCTGCTGCGGGTCGTCGGGGAACCACACCCCCCAGGAGTCCGGTGCCGAACCGACACGGATACGGGTCAACGCGGGCGGGGAGGACGTCATAACGGCCACCTTAGGCTGCATCGCTCGTGGAGACTGGAGGACTTGACAGTGACGACCGATCCGACCGATCCGATCGACCCGACGGATCCGGGGGACCGCTTCGACCTGATCACCATGGGCCGTATCGGGGTGGATCTCTACCCGCTCCGGACCGGAGTACCACTCGCCGAAGTGGACACCTTCGGCCGGTTCCTCGGCGGCTCCGCGGCCAATGTGGCGGTCGCGGCGGCCCGCCTCGGCCGGCGCACCGCGCTGATCACCCGGACCGGCGCGGACCCCTTCGGCGCGTATCTGCGGGCGGAGCTGCGGGCCTTCGGGGTCGACGACCGCTGGGTCGCCGAGGTCGCCGCCTATCCCACCCCGCTGACCTTCTGCGAGATCTTCCCGCCGGACCACTTCCCGATCCACTTCCGCCGCGAGCCCAAGGCCCCCGATCTGGAGATCCACCCCGATGAGCTGGACCTCGCGGCGGTCCGCGCCGCGCGGGTGTTCTGGATGACCGGCACCGGGCTGAGCGCGGAACCCAGCCGGGCGGCGACGCTCGCCGCCCTGGAGGCGCGGGCCGGGGCTGTGGCCGGTTCCGGGATCACCGTCTTCGACCTGGACTGGCGGCCCGTGCTGTGGTCGGAGGACCCGGCCGAGGCCTATGCGCAGGCCCTGCCCCGGGCCACGGTGGCCGTCGGCAACGCGGAGGAGTGCGAGATCGCCACCGGCGAGCGCGAGCCCTGGGCGGCGGCCCGTGCACTGCTGGCGGCCGGGGTGGAGCTGGCGGTGGTGAAACGGGGCCCGGAGGGGGTGCTCGCCGTCCACCGGGACGGCACGGTGGCGGAGGTCCCGCCGGTGAAGGTCGAGGTGGTCAACGGGCTGGGCGCGGGGGACGCGTTCGGCGGCGCGCTGTGCCACGGCCTGCTGGCCGGCTGGGAGCTGGAACGGGTGATGCGGTACGCGAACGCGGCGGGGGCGATCGTGGCCTCGCGGCTGGCATGCTCGAGTGCGATGCCGTATCCCGCCGAGGTGGAGGAGGTGCTGGCCTGATGCCCGTCACTGCCGAGCACGGCATGGATCTGACCCGGCTGAGGGTGCTGGAGCTCGCGCCGGCCGAGACGTACGCGTTCGCCTGCGGGGACGCGGAGTGGATCGTGCTGCCGCTGACCGGCGGCTGCGAGGTCCGCTGCGAGGTCCACTGCGAGGGTCCCCTCGCAGCCGGCCCGGAGTGGCAGGTGTTCGAACTGCGCGGACGGGACAGCGTGTTCGGGGCCGCCACCGACTTCGCGTACCTGCCGCGGGACGCCCGCGCCGAGATCCGCTCCGCCGCCGGCGGCCGGTTCGCGCTCGCCGGGGCGCGCTGCGAGCGGCGGCTGCCCGCACGGTACGGGGCCGCCGCGGACGTTCCCGTCGAACTGCGCGGTCGGGGCAACTGCTCGCGCCAGGTCAACAACTTCGCCGCCGCCGACACCTTCGAGTGCGACCGGCTGATCGCCGTCGAAGTGCTGACCCCCGGCGGGAACTGGTCCTCGTACCCGCCGCACAAGCACGACGAGCACCACCCGGGAGAGGAGTCCGAACTGGAGGAGATCTACTACTACGAGATCGCCCCGCACGGGGACACCCCCGGCCTCGGCTACCAGCGGGTCACCCCCTCCGCGGCCGGGAAGACCGACATCCTCACCGAGGTGCGGACCGGCGACGCCGTGCTCATCCCCGACGGCTGGCACGGCCCCTCCATGGCCGCCCCCGGCCACGACATGTACTACCTGAACGTCATGGCCGGACCGGGCCGGACCCGCGAATGGCTGATCCGGGACCATCCCGACCACGCCTGGATCCGCGACACCTGGCCGGGGCAGCAGACCGACCCCCGGCTGCCCTTCCACCGGCCCCGATCGGAGGACCCGGCCCGATGAAACTGAGACTGACCACCGCACAGGCCCTGATCGGCTTCCTCGCCCGCCAGTTCACCGAACGGGACGGCCACCGGCAGCGCCTGATCGCCGCCACCTGGGGGATCTTCGGGCACGGGAACGTCGCCGGCATCGGGCAGGCCCTGCTGGAACCGGCCGGCAAGGAGATGCCCTTCCTCCAGGGGCGCAACGAGCAGGCGATGGTCCACGCGGCCGTCGGCTACGCCCGGCAGTCCGGCCGGCTCTCCGCCCACGCCGTGACCACCTCCATCGGGCCCGGCGCCACCAACCTGGTCACCGGCGCCGCCCTCGCCACCGTCAACCGGCTGCCCGTGCTCCTGCTGCCCGGCGACACCTTCGCGACCCGGCCCGCCGACCCGGTGCTCCAGCAGCTCGAAGTCCCCCATGCGGGCGACGTGTCCGTCAACGACACCCTGCGCCCGGTCTCCCGCTACTTCGACCGGATCACCCGCCCCGAGGCCCTGATCCCCGCCGCCCTCCAGGCCATGCGGGTGCTCGCCGACCCGGTGCAGACGGGTGCCGTCACCCTGGCCCTGCCGCAGGACGTGCAGGCCGAGGCGTACGACTGGCCGGAGGAGTTCTTCGCCGAACGGGTGTGGACGGTGCGCCGGCCCCGCCCCGACCGCGCGGAACTCGACGCGGCGGCCCACGCGGTCCGGTCGGCCGCCCGGCCGCTGATCATCGCCGGCGGCGGCATCCGGCACAGCCGGGCCGGGCGCGCCCTGCGGGAGTTCGCCGAGGCCACCGGGATCCCGGTGGCCACCACCCAGGCCGGCAAGGGCGTGCTGCCCCACGACCACCCCGCCGAGGTCGGCGGCATCGGCCACACCGGGACCGCCACCGCCGACGACCTGGCCCGCTCGGCCGACCTGGTGATCGCCGCCGGGACCCGGCTGACCGACTTCACCACCGCCTCCGCGACGCTGTTCCGGGACCCGGCCGTCCGCTTCATCGGCCTCAACCTGGACCCGTACGACGCCCACAAGCTGGCCGCCCGGCCCCTGGTCGGCGATGCGCGGGAGGGGCTCACCGCGCTCCTGGAGGCGGTCGCCGGGTACCGGGTCGACCCGGAGTACGAGGCCGGGTACGCCGCCGCGAAAGCCGCCTGGGAGACCCGTACCGACGAGGCGTACGCCACCCCGGACGAGGACGCCCGGCCCACCCAGACCCAGCTCCTCGGGCTGCTCGACGCCCTCCTGGACGACACGGACATCCTGATCAACGCGGCCGGCTCGCTCCCCGGCGACCTGCACAAGCTGTGGCGGGCCCGCGCGGCCGACCAGTACCACGTCGAGTACGGCTACTCCTGCATGGGCTACGAGATCCCCGCCGCGATCGGCACCGCACTGGCCGCGCCCGGCCGTCCGGTGTGGGCGCTGGTCGGCGACGGCACGTATCTGATGAACCCCACCGAGCTGGCCACCGCCGTCCAGGAGGGCATCCCGCTCAAACTGGTCATCGTGGACAATGGGGGGTACGCCTCCATCGGTGGGCTGTCCCAGGCGGTCGGCGGTGAGCGGCTCGGCACCGCGTTCCGCCACCGGCGCCCGGCGGGCGCGCAGGGTGCGCCGGAGGTGGACCTCGCGGCCAACGCGGCCTCCCTCGGGATGGCCGTCATCCGCGCCCACACCGTCCGTGACCTGCGGGAAGCCCTCGCCGAAGCGCGTGCGGCGGACCGTCCCACATGTGTCTACACACAGACCCGAACGCCCGACACTGTGTCGGGCCCACCCCCTGCACAGGCGTGGTGGGATGTTCCTGTGGCCGAGACCGCGACCCGTACGTCGGCGATCGAGGCCCGCGAAGAGTACGACCGGCAAGCCGCTGAGCGACGTCGCCACCTGTGAAGGCCGAAGGAGAAGCAATGAAGACCGTCAACCACTGGATCGGTGGCAAGACCGTCGAGGGCGCGTCGGGCAACTACGGCCCGGTCACCGACCCGGCGACCGGCGAGGTCACCACCCAGGTCGCGCTCGCCTCCGCCGCCGAGGTCGACGCGGCCGTGCAGGTGGCCAAGGACGCCTACCAGACCTGGGGCCAGTCCTCGCTCGCCGCCCGCACCAAGGTGCTCTTCGCCTACCGCGCCCTGCTGGACGCCAACCGCGACGCCATCGCCGAGCTGATCACCGCCGAGCACGGCAAGGTGCACTCGGACGCGCTGGGCGAGGTCGCCCGCGGTCTGGAGATCGTCGAGCTGGCCTGTGGCATCACCACCCAGCTCAAGGGCGAACTGTCGACCTCGGTGTCCAGCCGCGTCGACGTCTCCTCGATCCGCCAGCCGCTCGGCGTGGTCGCGGGCATCACCCCCTTCAACTTCCCGGCGATGGTCCCGATGTGGATGTTCCCGCTGGCCGTGGCCTGCGGAAACACCTTCATCCTCAAGCCGAGCGAGAAGGACCCCTCGGCCGCCAACAAGCTGGCGGAGCTGGCGAGCGAGGCCGGTCTGCCGGCCGGCGTGCTGAACGTGGTGCACGGCGACAAGGTCGCCGTGGACGCACTGCTGTCCCACCCCGACATCGCCGCCGTCTCCTTCGTGGGCTCCACCCCGATCGCCCGCCACATCCACACCACCGCCTCCGCCAACGGCAAGCGGGTCCAGGCCCTCGGCGGCGCCAAGAACCACATGCTGGTCCTCCCGGACGCGGACCTCGACGCCGCCGCCGACGCCGCGGTGTCCGCAGCGTACGGCAGCGCCGGCGAGCGCTGCATGGCCATCTCCGCCGTCGTCGCGGTCGGCTCCATCGGCGACGAGCTGGTCGAGAAGATCCGCGAGCGCGCCGAGAAGATCAAGGTCGGCCCCGGCAACAACCCGGACTCCGAGATGGGCCCGCTGATCACGGCCGCCCACCGCGACAAGGTCGCCTCGTACGTCAAGGGCGCGGCCGACCAGGGCGCGGACGTGATCCTGGACGGCACCGGCTACACCGTCGACGGCTTCGAGAAGGGCCACTGGATCGGCCTGTCCCTCCTCGACAACGTCAAGACCGACTCCGACGCCTACCGCGACGAGATCTTCGGCCCGGTCCTGTGCGTGCTGCGCGCCGAGACCTACGAGGAGGGCGTGGCCCTGATCAACGCCTCGCCGTTCGGCAACGGCACGGCGATCTTCACCCGGGACGGCGGCGCCGCCCGCCGCTTCCAGCTGGAGATCGAGGCGGGCATGGTCGGCGTGAACGTGCCGATCCCGGTGCCGGTGGGCTACCACTCCTTCGGCGGCTGGAAGGACTCCCTCTTCGGAGACCACCACATCTACGGGAACGACGGCATCCACTTCTACACCCGCGGCAAGGTCGTCACCACCCGCTGGCCCGACCCGTCCGAGGGCCACATCGGCGTCGACCTGGGCTTCCCCCGCAACCACTGACGCCCGACGCCTGCCCGGCACCCCCCATACGCAGCCCCCCGGCCAACCCTCACCGGCCGGGGGGTCCTGCTGTTCCCGGGGCGTTGGGAACGGTGGGTTTATGCGAAGACGCGCATAGTCGCGTTCGCGCATAGACGGCCCCGCCAGTCCGTCCGTACGGTCATGGTCATCAGGCCCAGCAGGGGCCTGGCACCGAGGGGGCTTCACATGGCGCGTGAAGAACTGACCCGGCTCACAGGCAACGGAAACGGCGAGTGCGGACAGGGCG
This sequence comes from Streptomyces sp. NPDC002054, assembly GCF_040296685.1. Taxonomy (NCBI): domain Bacteria; kingdom Bacillati; phylum Actinomycetota; class Actinomycetes; order Kitasatosporales; family Streptomycetaceae; genus Streptomyces; species Streptomyces sp. NPDC002054. The sequence continues at coordinate 68,965 of NZ_JBEOXT010000012.1, read as the reverse complement.
ACTGCCCGAACGTCTACCGGACCGTGTCCGGCTCGTTCATCGTCCAGGGAGACGTGTCCGCAGCCTTCACCCCGCCGACCGGCGAGGGACTCGTAGAGATCCCCGAAGCAGTGCTCAGGGAGGCGTTCCGTGCTCTTGGATGGTGAAGACTGGGCGTCGAAGTTCAAGACGTTCCAGACGGAAGCCTGGCGGCTGGAGACCCTGCCCCAGTACCTGGTACCGCAGGAAGCGGACGAGTTCGCAGCCTTCAAGGCGGGGGCCCGGTTCCCCGGCCTGTACGAGGACTCGTGGACGGAGATGGTGCGGACCCGGAACGTCGGGCGCGTGCACATCCTCACTCAGCCGCTGAGTGACTACCTGCGGTTCGAGTTCGAGCGGTACTACCGGCACCAGGCCCCGGCCGGAGAAGACATCCGCATCCTCGACGTGACCGACCGCCCCAACCCGTTGCCGGACGTTCAAGATTTCTGGATGTTCGACCGCTCCACGGTCGTACTCATGCACTACGAGCCGGACGGCAAGCAGATCAGCCGCGAACTCTACGAAGGCGACCCCGCCCCGTTCATCGACTACCAGCGCATCGCCGTAGCCGCGTCTGTGCCGTTCCTGGAGTACGTCGCCAGGTGAGTGTCGAACCTGAGGAGCTTGGCCAGTCAGGCGAGGAGCTGGCGGCCCTGCTGAAAGCGGTACGAAAGCGGTCCGGGCTCTCAGGGGCTCGGGCCGCTGCCCGCTGCAACATGTCTCAGTCGAAGGTCAGCCGGATCGAGAACGGCAAGGTACGCCCCTCCCTCGTGGATGTAGAGCAACTCCTAAGGGCCTGCGATGCGGCCCCGGCTCTGGTCACACAGGTCATGACCCTGGCACGTCTGGCGAATACCGAATGGCAAGGCGCCCGGGGCATGCGGCGCAAGGGCTTGGACAAGAAGCAGCTTGAGCTCGCCGGCCTTGAGGCATCGTCAACTGAGTTCCGGTTCTTCCTGCTGTCGATGATCACGGGCCTGCTCTCGACGCCGGAGTACATCCGGGCGAGCCTCGCGCACATCCCCGGTGATCACTCCAAGACGATCGCCCGGAAGCTCGAACGACAGCAGGTCCTGTACGACCGCTCCAAGCGGTTCACGTTCATCCTCACTGAGCAAGCCGTCCGCTGGCCCCTCGTTTGCCCCGACGCGCTCGCGGTGCAGATCGACCACCTGGCCTCGCTGACCCATCTGCCGAACGTCAGGCTCGGCGTCATCCCGATAACGGTGCCGACCGGCCCCGCACCGCTCAACACCTTCACGATGTACGACGACCGGATAGCCACGGTTGAGCTGTCGTCTGGGGTGATGGTCTTCCGCGACCCCCGGGACGTGATGGGACACCTTCAGGAGTTCTCTCACTTGGAGGAGCGGGCCCTCTTCGGCGACGAAGCGCGGGCCTTCCTGGGTGGGTGCGCGACCGCCCTCCGATGATCTTTAGTCCAAGACGCGCATGATCGGCCCACACCGCTGACCAGCGGTGAAAGATGACGCACCGAACGTCAGGCAACGACGCGAAGAGGTGCGACATGGCACGGGCAAAAGCGGTGGCCCCGGACTGCGCCCGACACCCGACGCCCGGAGAGGAGGTGCAGCCATGTCCGACCCCGGCGACAAGTACGGAGACGGCGGCGGAGAGAAGTTCCCGCCCCCGCCCGCAGCCTGACCCGAGAGGAGCAACACCATGACGACTATGATCGAAAGCCCCGTCGCCTTGCGGCACGGGCGGGACCTCGTCGCACCGGAGCTGTTCGAGCGGCTCGCCGCGTTCTGCGCCGGCGAGTACGGATACGAGGGCGCGGTGGCTGACCGCGTGATGGACCAGGCCATCTCGTTCGTCTACGTGCTCGGCAGTGAAAAGGCGTACGACCTCGCGCCGAGTCAGCAAGTGGACCCCGGCTGGCACACGTTCATGCTCCACACACAGGAGTACGCCGACTTCTGTGAGAGGGAGTTCGGCTACTTCGTGCACCACGCCCCGAACTCCAAGATCCGCACCCGGCCCCTGATGGTCTCCACCGTGGACCGGATCAAGGCCGCCGGGTTCGAGGTGGACGAAACCCTGTGGGGTACGGCCGCCGAGTGCAACCAGCCCGCGTGCTGCGGTGACGGTCCCTGCTGCTGAACCGTCCCGCGAACGACAGGGGTCCGGGCGTGGCTAAGGCGCCCGGACCGCCACAGCCAAGGGTTCCAAAGATGAGCAGCAATGACGAGGGCCTGGCTGGACGAGGCAGAGTCACCGTATTCGCGATGTTCGGCGTCGTCTTCGGCTACGCGACCCACCACCTTGATGAGCGGCGGATCGGGGATGTGGCCGTGATCGGCCCCCTGACCCCTGGTGTCGAGTGGCCCCGACTGTGGCAGATGGCCCGTACTTGCGGCAGGTCCGCCGCCAAGGATGCCGAACTTGCCCAGTGGATTCTGATCCAGGCCACCCGAGCGTTTGTGTGCGGCAGCGACCGCATCGCCCAGTTCCCTGACCAGAGCTGGAAGCTGGAGCCGGGCGGTAAGCGAGTCAGCTTCGAAGCGACATACGCCAACCGTGACCACCTGTGGACCGGCAACCTGACCGTGGATGGCGTCACCCCCGATCAGGTAGCCGAACGCCCTTCGCTCTACAGCGCCTGACGCGAGTTGAGAACGGGGTTTGTGGAACACTCGTCGTACCCGGTCCCGACGCCGTGGCGGCGCTGGCTGCTGGGGTGGAGGCGGAGCTGTCGTAGCCAAGAAGCTAGTCGTACAGCGAACGCTCACAGCCGCAGAAGTGGTACGGCCGAGATGCGGGCGGCGAGCCCGGCTTCGCATCCGGTGATGCGGTAGTCCAGTGACCTCGGGTTCACCCGCAACCACTGACGCCTGCCCGCCACCCCCGGCCAACCCTCACCGGCCGGGGGGTCCTGCTGTTTCCGGGGCGGTCAGGCGGTTGCCGGTGTCAAGGTGGCCTTGCGGGTCCATCGCACCGCAGGTCCGATGGCAGCTGTGGCGGCGAGGAAGATCAGGCACAGGGTGAGCCAGCCGGAGGAGCCGCTGCGGACCACGAGGAAGGACACCACGGCCGGTCCGACGGTGGCCTGGATGACCATGTGGAGATGGAATGCTCCCAGGTACTCTCCCCTCGCCGACTCGGGGGCGAGCCCGAAGCCGAGGCCGAAGGCGCTGGAGGACTGCCACAGCTCGGCAAGGGTGAAGAGCAGAACCGCTGCCAGGGCGAAGACTCCTGCGACCCAGGCCGTGGTGATGGAGCCGATGACCAGGATGAGGCAGCCCGCCCCGCTGATCAGACCCGCCTTGCGGGCTGCGCCGACAGAGCCGTCCAGGGTCTCGGAACCCTTGGCGCACTTCACTTGGAGGAGTACGACCAGGACGGTGTTCAGTACGAAGACCACAGGGATCAGACTGCGGGGAAGTTTGTTATCGGTGACGAGCCACAGCGGAATTCCGACGACGAGGACTGCGCTGTGCAGGGCCAGCAGGCTCGATGCGCCGATGACGCTGAGGAAAGGCGTGTCCTTCAGCGCCCGGAACCGGGACACGCGTTCCTTCGTGGGCGGTGAAACCGGTGAAACCAGAGTGGCGGGCAGGCGCAGCACGAGTCCTGCTGCCAGCAGGAAGGACAGGGCGTTGCCCAGGGGCAGCGCCTGCATGGCGGATCCGCCGGCCCCGATGAGCGCGGCAGCCGTCAACGCGCCGATCGAGAAGCCGATGTTGAATACGGAGCGCAGAGCGGCGCGTGCCGTCACCCGGTCGTCTTCCGGGACCAGCTCCGCGATCAAGGTGTGGAACAGCGGACCACTGCCCCATTCGAGCGCTCCGACCAGGCCCACCACCGCGAAGAACGCCGGCAGCGAACCGACCGCAGGGTAGAGGCAATACGCTCCCGCCATCGCCAGCATGCTGACGAACAGAAGGCGCCGGGCGCCGATCCGGTCGGCGGCCATCCCCATGAGCACGCTGGACACGAACCCGGTGAGGCCCGCGAAGGAGAGCCCGAGCCCGACCTGGGCGGCAGGAAGGTCGGCGACCACGATGAAGTAGACGGCCGAACCGGAAATGAAGATGCCGCCGCCCACACTGTCGAGGAAGTGCAGGGCGCCCAGGGTCCTGGCCGGACCATGCAGCGAGGCATAGTTGCGGCGCACGAAGGAAGCGATCACGTTGGTCTCACCTCACGGGAGCCTGGGGTAGTCGGCGTCCGGGAAGGCGATGCCCTCGGTTGTGCCGTCGTCTTCGATGAGGGGCTCGCCGGTGGCGCGGGGGCGGGGGTCGAAGCGGGTGTCGACGTCCATGTAGACGACCACATGGGCGATGCGCGGGTCATCGGTGAGGTTCGGCGCGGCGCTGTGGGCGGTGCGGGAGTGGTGGAAGGTGCAGTCGCCGGCCTTGAGGGGGACGGTGACGCGGGGTTCCCAGAGCAGCTCCGGAGCGGCCTGCATCAGGTTGTCGGCGTCGCGCAGGTCCTGGGTGTGCAGGCCCTCGTAGCGGTGTGAGCCGGGAATGAAGGTCATGCAGCCGCGCGTCGCGGGTACGTCGACGAGGGCGACCCAGGCGGACAGGGAGTGCCGGGAACCGAGGTGCGGCCAGTAGGGCTGGTCCTGGTGGAACTCGGTGGCGGCACCGTTGTGCGGTTCCTTGATCAGGAGATGGTCGTGGTACAGCCGCAGCGGGAGGCCGGCCAGGGCGGTGGCCGCGGCGGCCAGGACGGGGCTGAGGGTGAGTTCGCGGAGGGTCTCGTCCTGCTGCCAGAGCTGCATCACATGGGTGAAGGTCGGATCGGCAGGAGCGTCGCGGGGACGGTCCCGGGCGGCCAGTGCCGCTTTGGCATAGCGGGCGGCGTCGGCCTTGTCGATGATGTCGGGGATGCGGACGAAACCGTCGCGGCGGTAGGCGGCGACCTGTTCTTCGGTCACGGAGATGTTCATGCGTCGTTCTTCCTGCTGGAATGGCATCAGGACAACAGCGCCGCTTCGACGACTTCGAGGGCGTCAAGCCTTTTGCGGTCCCAGTCGTCGAGGCGATCAGTGGCGAAATGTGCTTCCAGGGCCGCAGCGGCGCTCTCGGGAAGCCCGCGCTTCCACTGCTTCAACAGAACGGAATGCCGTCTGTCCCGGAAGTTCAGGGCCTGCGCGATCTCCAGCGCACTGCTTGCCTCTTCGGTGGAGAGGTCTTTCTCCTTCACCCGCTCCGCCAGCAGCCAGCGGACGTTCACCAGGGGAATGGTGACGGGGGTGAAGTCCTCCGGGTCGTACAGGAGCGCCACATCGCCGTCGGAATCGATCGAGCCGTTCAGATACTGCTCGTAGACCCAGCCGCTGCCGGTCATCCCGATCGTCCGGCATTCCACGGCCCGCAGGGCGCCCATCGAGGACGCACCGGACAGCGGTTGCCCAGCGAACAGGAGGGCCCGTACCTCGGTCACGCTCACCGCGAGGCTCTGGCCGAACTCCCCGTCCAGCATGATGATCTTCCGGGGGGATTCCGCGCCGATGAGGGCCAGCAGGTCGTGCCGACGGACCGGGGGGCGCAGATCGAGCGTCCGGTTCCGTTCAGCGGCGAGGGCGTGCAGTCGTATGAGGTCCGCCGGGCGCAGCGAAGGGCCCGTGAACACCGTGATGGTGGGGCTGATCGTCATGACAGCGCCTTCGCGAGTCCGGCCCGCACCATTTCACGGTGCAGGCGTGTGCCCAGTCGTGCGGGATCGTTGTGGTAGACCTCGAGACCGGGAACGATCACCTTGGTCACCGAGAAGGGAAGGTCATCGGGCGCCAGTTCCGTCGCGAAGACCAGCGGGAGCCCGGCGCGTTCCAGTCCGGCCAGGACCGCGGCGAGGTCGCCGTCCGTGGTGCCGGTGCTCGAGCTCTCGATCACGTCGAAATCCGCCGTGGGCCGCCCGCTGCTCCACACCGTGTACATCTCCTGCAGGGCTTCGTAGGAGGAGTGCCGGCGGTAGGCCTGCCCCGCGAAGTCCTCTCGTGCGCCCGCGATGACCGCGAGTCTCGACTGGGCCGCCTCGGTCAGCGCGCGGGTCACCGCGACGACCGGATCGAGATGGCAGCCGGCGCCGCCGTTGAAGAGCATGCCGTCTTCGGCCTGGGTGTCGTCGGTCGTCACGAAGAACGTCGGCACTCCGATGTCATTGACATAGGCGAAGACCTGGACGTCGACCCCCATCCGGTGGAATCGCCCGACCAGTTCCTTGGCGGCGTCCGGCAGCGAGTCCAGCCGGATGTTCCAGCCGCTCTTGAGGGTCTCGCCGAATGCCGTGCAGTCGTGCTCGATGGTCTCGAGCAGTCCGTGCAGCAGAGCTTCCTGGGGGCTGTTGCCCACGGCGAGGCCGATGGTGTTCGACCGGAACATCCCGAACTCGTTCGGGAAGGGGACGAACACCGCGAGGGCGGGAATGAGGACCTCGACGTTCGAGGCCAGTTCCCGTACGGGCCACCAGCCGATGGAGGCGTTCTCGGTCCAGGTGTGGCCCCGCTTGAGGATCAGGCGTCGCGGGTCGAGGGCCGGGACGCCCGCATCGCACAGCTCGGCGTACGAAGCCCGGAGCGGGGGCTCACCGGCCCGCTGCTCGCACCAGGTCCGTTCGATCGCCTCCATCATGGCCGATACCCGGGCTGCGGCTGGGGTCATGCCTTTTCCGCTGGTCACCGTGTTGAGACCGGGTGCGGCGGCGGGCCGGAAGCTGTTGAAGACCGGGATGCCGAGGACGTCGAGCTCGGTGACATCGGCGACCCGGGTGATTCCGCACCGGGTGAAGCTGTCCCGGGCCAGCGCCTCCGTCGCCTCCAGCGTGCGGGTCCGCAGGGAGGTGCCGCAGGCGGTGGCGGGTGCGTCCCCCGCAGGCGGGAACCAATGGGTCCGATCGAGGCTCGCAGGGACACTCGTTTGAACGATCGTCATCTGACGCTGAATTCCTTTCCGGCTGATCGGTTGCCGAGCGTCTCGCGACATGCCTGGGCCACCCACTGGTGCCAGGCGCGGACATTCGCGGGTCTGAGGATGCTGTGCCTCTCGTCCGGGACGAGCATGAGCTCCACGTCCACGCCCGCGGTGTCCAACGCCCGGTACATGGCGCGTGATTCACCGACCGGCACATGGCTGTCCTCGCACCCGTGGGACAAAAGCACCTTCGTCCGCGGCGAGATGGCCTCGAGCGGGAGGCTCTCCGAGCGGTAGGACGGCGACGAGTCCACCGGACCGTACTCGCGCAGCCAATGCCAGTGCAGGTCGCACGCCCGGGCCACCGCAGGGAAATCGGCCCAGCCGCAGTGGCTGACGATCAAGCGTGGTTCGTGCAGGAGGGTTCCCAGGGCCAGCGACAGGAAGCCGCCGAAGCTCGCTCCCATCACCGCCACCCGCTCGGCGTCGAGACGCGGATCGAGCAGCGCGTCCCTGATCTGCTCGGCGGCCACAGCGGCCACCTCGGAGGTCCATTTCCCCCAGCCACGCTCGATGGCGTCCTGGCCGTACCCGACGGACAGGGGAGGGTCGGGCATCAGCACCGCGTAGCCGTCGGCGACGAACGGCCAGGGATTCCACCGCCAGGACCAGTCGGTCCAGCTGAGCAGCGGTCCGCCGTGGCACCAGACCAGGACGGGCAGCTCCCCGCTGATGTCCTCGGGCAGGCAGAGCCAGCTGCTCCAGCTGACTCCGTCGGGTGCCTCGTAGGTGAGGCGCTCCATCCTGCCCGGGGGAGTGGCCGCAGCGGCCGGGGCGAAGATCTCCGTCCCGGGGACGTCCGGGGTGGAGAGCGCGAGAGTCACGACCGAGGGGGGCGACCCGATGGAGGAGCGGACGACCAGGGCCTCGCCCGCGTGGGCCGTCACGGAGAGCACCGAGCCGTCGGCGTCGATCCGCGTGACGACGCCCGTATCGATGGCGATCCGCCAGAGGTGGCGCTGCCCGTCCTCTTCGCCGGTACAGAGAACGGTCTTCGCGTCCTGCCAGCAGCGGGGCTGCAGCCAGTCGCGGTGTTCCTGAGCGAGCTTGCGGACCTCGAGTCCGTCGCTGGACACCAGGGCCGCTTCCTGACGGGGCGCCCGCCCGGGGACCGCGATCCGTTCCGCGGTGCAGGCGAACCAGGCGCCGTCGGGGGACGGAACCATGTCGCTCAGATCGTCCTCGGCCCATACCTGCCGGGCCTCATCCGGCAGGTATGGGGAGAAGAGGAGCAGCCCGTAGCGACGGTGGCCGCCGGGAAGGAAGCGGACCAGCCCGGCGGCGCAGCGGCGGCCGTCGGGGGTCAGGGCGACCTGGCCGGACAGCCGGGTACCCCGGTCGAGGGGGAGGTCCAGCAGTTCCGGCCCGGCCGGATCCTCAGCCGTATCCCCGGCCGTGTCCTCGGCCAAGGACAGGACGACCAGCTTGAGCACCTCGGTGCCGAACTGGTGGCTGGAGCGCGGCCAGAGGTCGCCGTCGACCGTCACTGCGGTCAGGCCCTCCCGGGCCGACTGCTCCCGGAGCACTCGATCCGACGCGAAAGAATCCGCCTCGGCGTGGACCCAGACGGCCGCGACGGCCGTCTGCCCGGCGGCGGCGTAGCAGACCACGTCGCGAGCCGTGCCGAGCAGCGCCTCCGGTTCCCGCCCCTCGCGGTGCCGCCAGAGCGACCGGCCGCCCACGGAGCCTCCCGACTGCGGCCGGCGGTCCGAGAGGAAGAGGTAGTCGTCGTCACTGAGAACGGTCACCGAGGAGGCGCCCGCGTGTGCGTGCTGCAGGACGTGTCCGTCGTCGGAGGAGTAGCCCAGCACGAAGGGAACGAGGTCGGGACGGTTCTCCCGCTCGATGTCGGATTCGACGAGCAGCCGGCTGCCGAACCGGTGTGCCGTCTTGAGCCGCTGCTGTGCCCTGAAGAGTTCGAACAGAGCGGTCCCGGCGGCGCCTTCGGTGGTGGGCTCGCTCACGGTCCTAAGCCCTGCCTTCACGCTGCCGGAGCAGTACGGCCTGTTCCGCCAGCGCTCCGCGGTCGTGGCCGGCCAGATGGGCGCTCAGCTCGGTCCTGAGCCAGGCGACCTTCTCCTCCAGCGACAGGAAGTGATGCGTTCCGGCGATCTCTTCCGCGGCGGAGCTCTTGAGGAACGTCGCCAGGGCCAGCTCGGCGAGGTCCCGGGCCGTGGGCTGCTGAAGGGAGATCACCAGGTAGAGCGCATCGGTGCCGCAGGGGGCTCCCTGCCGTACCTGTCCGGCAGGGACGTAGAGGATGTCGCCGGCTTCGACGACGGTCTCGGACGCGTGCGCGCCCTCGCCCACGACCCAGCGCATCCGGCCTTCCAGCTGCACGGTGAGGGTGTGAGCGCCGTCGGCGTGGGCAGGCACCCCGTCGGATCCGGCGGCGCAGAAGTACGCGGCAGCGCCGGCCTGGGCACGGCACTCGGCGCGGAGCGAATCGACCAGTGCGCCGACCCTGCCGTTCCAGTCTTCCAGTTGGCTCAGTACGAAGACGTGGCCGGAGGCGACCAGCTGCCGCACCGCGGCAGGCTTCGCGTACCCCGGTCGGGGCTTCGTCTGGACGATCCGGGTCTCGGCGATGCCTGAGACCGTGGGGTCGGTGCCCTCTCGGAGGATGCCGAAGTAGGGAGCGATCAGCGAGCCGCAGTCCAGCTCGCGCCAGACGTCCGCCGCGGAGAGCAGCGTCTTCGCCCGCTCACAGCTGAACGTGGCGGTATGGGTCCCCCATACCTCGCCGAGGAACGACTCGGCGTCGCCGACGAGGTCGGCGAGGTGCTCGGGTGCTCGCGTGGTCTCTTCCGTCCGCGAAGAAGTGTTGGTGGTCATCGGTTCAGGCTCTCCGGTTCCGCATGCGCATCACGGTCGTGTCCACGAGTGCTTCCGGATCCACCCGGTCCAGGTATCCGAGCAACGCACTGGTCACGGCCTCGGCCTTGGCCTCGGTGGAGATGCCGGAGGCGGTGGAGTCGAGGCGGTCGGCCTCGTCGCCGAAGCCCTGCATCAGGGATTCGACGAGCTCCAGCGGAGCCGGCTCCGTGAGGGTCAGGGTCAGATGAAGCGAGGTGCCCGTCCGGGCCGTCGCGACATGGGGGATGCCGTGCGGCAGGTAGAGGACGTCCCCGGGCTCCATGACGAAGCGGTGCGAGTAGTCGTCCGGATCCAGGTCGGGCAGGAGCCCGCCGCGGGAGTCGACCTTGTCCGGAGCGTCGTAGATACGCCACTCCTTGGCGCCCGCGACCTGCAGGGCGAGCACATGGGACGGGTCCCGGTGCGGAAGCATGCCGGTGTTGTCGCACGGGGTGTAGAAGACGTAGGCCTTGAGCTCGGCGGAAAGCCTGCTCTCGATCTCGTCCATGAGCTGCCGCGTCGGCTGATGCCAGTCTTCGAGCTGGCTCAGCTTCATCGTGGCGCCGCCGGCCAGGTGCTTCCGGACCTTCTCGGCGTCGGCGAAGCCGCTCACGCTCTGGCCGCGGACGTTCCTGGTCCGGGTGAAGTCCGAGATCGCGGGCTGGATCCCCTCTTTCAGGAGCATGAAGTACGGCCAGCGGAGCAGGCCGACGTCGAGTACTTCCTGAATGGCAGCCTCATCCAGCATTCCCGCGACAGGAGAGGCATTCTTAAACAAGCCGTGCTTCTTGTTCCAGAAGGCACCCATGAGATCGACTTCATCTATGAGGCGAGTAAGTGGATGTATGGTTCCCACGAGAATCCTTATCAGTCAGATAGAAACCACTCGGAGGCGGCCCGAAGGCCGCCTCCGAATGTCACGTCCTCAGGCCTCGTTGATGACACCGATGACCATCGGGCGGTCGTGGTCGGACAGCTCCGCAACCTCAGCGTCGGCGGCGGCGATGATGGTCTCGTCGTTGGTGGCGGCGAGCTTGTCGTTAATGGACATTTGAATACCCCTTTTTCTGGTGATCGGTTGGTTTTCCGTTTTCTCAACGGGCTCTGAATTAATTAAATGACGCGGTGGATCTCGCGTCAAGAGGAAAGGAAAGAAGAAATTTTCCGGCGCATTCCCGCCGGGCCCAATCCATGCGCAATGGCGTGCTGCCGCGGCGATCCGTAGTTCCTCAGCTCGTCTTTTGCAACCCCGAGAGCGAGGATCCTGTGCGGCCTGTCCACAAGGGCGTCGGCGACTTCGGCCGTCGACGTTCCCGTGAGATAGGGCTCGACCAGGACGACGGAGGGCACCGCCTGCTCGCCCACCGCCGCGCGCAGCCCTTCGGCGTCGAAGGGGCGGATGGTGGCGGCGTACAGGACGGTGACGTCGAGGTGTTCGGTGGCCTCGAGCACGGTGTCGGCCAGGGGCCCCACCGCGATGACCGTGGCCTGTGTTCCCCGGCGCAGGACCCGGAAGCCCGGCCCGGAATCCAGACCGTACGGCTCGGCGTTCGACTGGTTGGACAGCCGGACGTAGACGAGCCCGTCGCCCGTTGCGGCCTCGCGCAGTTGCGCCTCGGCCTCGTCCGGGTGGCCCGGCACATGGATGGTCCAGTCGGGCAGCGTCGACAGCAGTGCGACATCGCCGGGCGACTGGTGGGACCGGCCGGCGCTCGCCATGTCGTAGGAGGCGCCGGCGCTGACCAGGACCGCACCCACGTCCTGATGGTTCAGATCGAGCTTGATCTGCTCGAAGGGCCGCTCGATGAGGAACGGGGCGAAGCTGTGGGCGATCGGCCGCATTCCCGCCAGGGACAGCCCGCCCGCCACGCTGACCAGCAACTGTTCCCTGATCCCCAGGTTGACGACCCGGTCGGGGTGGCTCTCCTTGGCCGCGCGGAACAGCCCCGCGGTGAGGTCGGCGGTCACCAGTGCAAGGTTCTCGTGGACGCCTAGCAGCTCTGTCGTCACATCGACGAAGCGCTCGCGCATGATGCCTGCCAAGGACACTCCTCTGGGTAGCTCTGATGTCCGGGCGTCAGCGGTCGCCCGGAGCGCCCACATCGGCGACGACCAGGCCGGGCCGGCCGGGATGCGGGGTGGTGAAGGCCTTCTCCAATGCGTCGTGGTCGCGGCCGTCGACCCGCAGGGTCGCCCAGCCTTCGGCCGCGAACCGCGTCTCCAGACCGCCGGGCCAGCCCTGGGTCGCCGAGTGGTTGTCGATCACCACCGCATTCAGCCGGTCCAGACCGGCCCGCGCGGCGTAGGCGACCGCCTCGTGATTGGAACCCTCGTCGAACTCGCCGTCGCCGAGCAGGACCCAGAGCCGGGAGTCGGTGAGTCCGCGTGCCCGCAGCCCCAGCGCCGTCCCCACCGCGAGCGGCAGTCCGTGTCCCAGCGATCCGCTGGAGATCTCGACACCGGGAATGAGCACCCGGTCGGGGTGATATCCGAGCGGCGACTTGAATGTGCCGAACATATCGAACAGCTCGGGCTCGAAGAAGCCTTTGGCGCACAGCACCGCGTAATAGGCCTGCGGACCGTGGCCCTTCGAAAGGTAGAACCGGTCGCGGTCCTCGCGCATGGCGGGATCGACTTGCAGGACCCGGTCGTAAAGGACCCAGAGCGCGTCCATCGTCGAGGTCGCGGCTTCGGAGTGCTTCTCGTCTCCGGTCATTCTCGACATCAGTCCTGCGAGGTCTTCGAACCCACACGGGCCCGACTCCGCATCCCGTTCCCGGGTCAGGTTTTCGTGCATGAGCATCCTCTCGAAAGCCAAGCGAGAATGCACACTAGTTCCGATCGGCGGTGTGTGGACCGACCGCCCAACGACCTTGTCAGGTTGCCGTGTTGGGTGGTCTGGGTTGTGCGTACACTCCCGACCCATGAAATATCGAACCCTGGGACGCAGCGGGCTGAAGGTAAGTGAGATCGCCTACGGAAGCTGGATCAGCTATACGGAGGGATCCGCCGAACGAATCGCCCGCGAGGCGCTCGAGCAGGGCATCACGACCTTCGACACCGCCGATGTCTACGGCGGCACCCGGGCGGAAGCCGTGCTCGGCCGCGCCCTGGAGAACGTGCGCCGGGAGTCTGTGGAGATATCGACCAAGGTCTTCGCCCCGATCGGGCCGGGGCCGAACGACCGGGGCCTGTCCCGCAAGCACATCATGGAGGCGGCGCACGGGTCGCTGCGCCGGCTCAAGACCGACTACATCGACCTCTACCAGGCGCACCGCTTCGACGAGCGGACCCCGCTCGCCGAGACCCTGCGCGCCTTCGACGACCTGATCCGGCAGGGGAAGGTTCTGTACGTAGGGGTGTCGGAATGGACCGCGGGCCAGATCTCCGAGGCCCTGGAGCTGGCCGACCGGATGGGGCTCGACCGGATCATCTCCAACCAGCCCCAGTACAACCTGGTGTGGCGGGTCATCGAGGAGGAGGTCGTCCCGCTGTGCGAACGCGAGGGGATCGGCCAGCTCGTCTGGTCACCGCTGGCCCAGGGCCTGCTGACCGGTAAGTACCTGCCCGGCCAGGCGCCCCCCGCCGGATCGCGCGCCGCCGGGGTGGCCGCTTCCCAGTTCGCCTCGGGAGCGCTGACCGACGATGTACTCAAGCGTGTTGCCGCGCTCGGCGAGGTCGCCGCAGACCTCGGCCTGTCCATGCCCCAGCTGGCCATCGCCTGGGTGCTGCGCAACCCCAACGTCGCGTCCGCGATCGTCGGCGCGACCAAGCCCGAGCAGCTCGCCCAGAGCGTCACGGCCTCCGGGGTCGAGCTGGACGACGAGGCCGTCGCGCGCATCGACCGCATCCTGGAGCCGGTCATCGAGCGCGACCCCCGCAAGACTCCCGCGGAACCGACCGACTACCGCAGCTGACAGGACAGCAGATCACCCGTGAGCCCCACGTCGATTCGCCTGATCGCACCCTCCGACGGCCCCGCGCTCGCCGGCCTGCTCTCCCGGGACAGGCAGGCGTATGCGCGCTGGATGCCCGACAGGCCCGCAGAGTTCTACACGCCCGAGGGGCAGGCCCCGGTCATCGAATCCCTGCTGGCCTCCCACGGCAATGGGCTCGCCTGGCCCGGCGTCGTGGTCTCCGACGGGACCGTCATCGGGCAGGTCACCATCAGCTCGGTCCTGCGCGGCCCGTTCCAGAAGGGATTCCTCGGCTACTGGGTCTCTTCCCGCCACCAGGGCCTCGGCCACACGAGCCGCGCCGTCGGCCTCGTGCTGCGGATCGCCGAGGACGAGCTGAACCTGCACCGGCTGGAGGCGCACACCCAGCTGGAGAACCTCGCCTCCCAGGCGGTCCTCCGCAAGCACGGATTCCGTTCCTGGGGCATCGCCCATGAGCACTTCTACGCCGACGGCGCATGGCGCGACGAAGTGTTCTGGGAACGGAAACTGTCCGGCAGGCCCGCCTCCTGAGCTCTCCGGCGGCGCCAGGTCCAGGTGGCCAGGGCACCGCCGGAGAGGAGCAGGAGGGCGCCTGCGGCCGGCCAGGGCACCGCCACGAAGTCCGTACGCGCCTTGGCCGCCAGGTCCGGGTGGTCCACCGCACCGGCGGTGAGGGTCACCGTGACCCGGTCGAGCTGCGGGGAGTCCTGCCACGGTTCGGTCAGCTCGACCCGCTGCCCGGGCAGCAGCACCAGCTTCAGGTCCCGGGCCGGCCGGTTCAGCACCGTACGCCCGAACAGGCCCTCGGCGCGCACCGACACCTTTGGGCCGAGCACCACATTGCCCCGGTTGACCAGCGCGTACGACACGGTGGCGGACGCCTTGCCGGTCCAGGGCAGCACCGGCGCACTCCGCTTGACCCGTACGTTCTCCACGCTCAGCCCGGGGGTCACAGGGCCGGGCACCCGGAAGTAGATCCGCGCGCCGACCGAGCGCCGCACCCCGACCTTGACCTTGTCCTCGCCCTCCACACCCTCGATCGCCGTGCCCAGGGCGACGATGCCGCCCACATGGTCACCGGGGGTCGCGTCCTCCGGAACCCTGATGGTGAACGGGATGTCCTTGCGCCCCTTGGCGGGGACGGTGACCGTCCCGGCGGCCTCCGGTCCCAGCCCGATCCAGGTGCCGAGATCCTTCGGGCGGGTCTCGGCCGGCAGCAGGGCGAACGCACCGCCCACCGGGGTGTTCACGGCGTCGGTGGCGAAGACCTTGAACGACAGCTCCCGGTCGGAGGAGTTGTGCACGGTGACGCTGTCGCTGACCGTGCTGCCCGCCGCCCCCTGGTGGAAGAAGTACGCCCGGTCGGGCATCGCAGCGCCCGCCGGCGGGGTCGGGAAGACGCCCCAGCTGCCGTTGTCCGCGGCCCGGGCCGCGGTGGCCGGTATGAGACCCGCGGCGAGCAGGCCCAGAAGCAGCAGCAGGAGCAGCAGCAGCCGGAGTGCGGGGAGCAGGGAGCGGCGGGCGGTGCGGGTGGCCATGGGCGCGGTCTCCAGACAGGGAAGGGTGGTGCGGGGCCGGAGCCCCGCACCACCCGGGATCGGGCCGGTCAGGCGACCGAGAAGGTCACGACCGACTGGTAGGTGTCGGCGAACATGAACGACGGGAGCTGGATCATCCCGGCGCCGCCGACGGCGAACTCGCCACCGGTCAGCTGGTCGCCACCCGCGGCCTGGGAGGCCACCTTCATCGGGGTGTCGGTGATCGCCCCCGGTGCACCGGCGGTGCAGGTGCTCGGGCTGTCCGGGTTGGTGACGGTGCAGCTCGGCTGGATGCCGATCTGCGCGTTGGCCATCGAGTGGCCGGTGGCCTCGTTCAGGAACGGCGTGCGGGTGGCGGTGACGTCCCAGCCGAGGCTGCCGCCGCGGAAGTCCTGCACGGTGGCGGCGTTGAACTGGCCGATGACCGACTGCGGCTTTCCGTTGATGGTGACCTTGCCCCACTCGGAGGCCGGGAAGCCGTCCTTCGGACCGATGCCCAGCGGGCCGGGCAGCACCTCGACGTCGACCGGGTTCTTCACGCCGGCCTGTTCCTCGACGAAGACGAAGGACTTCGCCGGGCCGGTCGAACCGTCGATCTTGATCGCGTCGGCCTTCTTGGTGACCGTCAGGGTGCAGGAGGCGGCCCCGGAGGCGTCCGCGCTGCCGGCACCGGTGTCACCGGTGGCCGTGCCGCCGAGCTGCGCGGAACAGGTGACCGGCCCGGCCGGGAAGTTGGCGCCGGAGACCACCACGGAGGTGCCCGCCTTGCCGCTGTTCGGCGTCAGCTTGGTGGTGACCGGGTCCTTCGGCAGGGCCTCGACCGCGATCGAGCCGAGCGAGGCGCTCGGGCGCGGGACCGGCGTACAGGTCGTGGTGAAGACGGAGGCGCCGAGCTTGGCGTCCGTCACGATCAGGTCGAGCTTGACGTCGACGGTGGTGCCCTCGCTGCCGTCCGGCACCTTGATGGTCTTGGTGACCGGCTTGGGGTCGAGCGGCACACCGGGGGTGACGGTGACCGTCTCCGGGTCGCCGACGATGGTCTGCTTGGCGCTGCCCACCACCAGGGTGATCTTGGTGGTGTTCTCGGTGGTTACTGCGAACTGCGGCAGCAGGGGGCTCGGGCCCGGGTCCACCGTGATGGGCACGGTGTCGCCGGCCTTGGCCGTGTCGGGCAGCGTGACCGTGAAGGTCTGGTTGCCCGAACCGTCCGGCTGGGGATCCGGAGCGTCGCACTGCACGAAGACGGTCGTGGTCTTGGTCGCCGCCTGTGCCGTTCCCGCCAGGCCCGCCACGCCACCCGTCAGGGCCAGGGAGAGGGCTCCCGCCCCGGCCAGAACTCTTCGCCGAAATGTTCTCGTACTCACTGGGTCGCGACTCCTTCGTCATGACGAACCCTCCCCCCACCCGCTGTGCGGGGGAGGCCGAGCCGGTGCGGTGGCCGACATTGACGCTTTGCCGTCATGAGAAGTCAATGGATTGCTTTCGCCCGAAGCGCACAGAAATTGATGTCCCATCAGGCCGGGGCAGGCCGGGTGGGGGCGGGTGGTGCCGGGTGGTGCCGGGTGGGGCCTATTCGGGGACGGCGGGCAAGGTCGCGTGCTCCGTCGGGACCTGGAGCAGCCGGTTCGCGGTGCCGGCCGGCACTCCGCCGATCCGGTCCGGGGCCGAGGACCGGACGAGCTCCGCTGCGACCTGGGCCGGAGTGGCCGCCGGCTGCCGGGCCAGGACCAGGGCAGCGGCACCCGCCGCCTGCGGGGCAGCCATGGAGGTGCCGGACAGGGTGCGGACCGCCTCCCGGCTGCCGGCCCAGGCCGAGGTGACGCCCACCCCCGGAGCGAACACGTCCACACAGGAGCCGTGGTTGGAGAAGCCGGCCCGCCGGTCCCCGGAGTCCGTGGCGCCGACCGTCAGGGCCTCGGGCACCGAGCCCGGGGAGGAGGTGCAGGCGTCCAGGTTGTCGTTGCCCGCGGCGGCCGTGAAGGTGATGCCCCGGGCCACCGCCCGGCGTACGGCGCGGTCCATGACGAAGCTCTGGCCGCCGCCCATGCTCATGTTGGCCACCGCGGGGCCGGCCGGGCGGGCGGTGGCGTGGTGCCGCACCATCCAGTCGATGCCCGAGAGGATCCCGGAGAGACTGCCGTAGCCCTCGCAGTCGGCCACCTTCACCGACACCAGCCGTACGCCCTTGGCCACCCCGTACGTGGCACCGCCCGCGGTCGCCGCGACGTGCGAGCCGTGGCCGTTGCAGTCGGCGGGCCCCTCGTGGCGCACCGCGTTCGCGCCGCTCACGGCCCGGCCCCCGAACTCCCGGTGGTCGGTGTTGATTCCGGTGTCCAGGACGTAGACCGTCACGCCCGCGCCCGTGGTGCCGTAGGTGTACGAGCCGTCGAGCGGGAGGTCGGGCTGGTCGACCCGGTCCAGTTGCCAGGGGGCCGCCGGCTGGGTGTCGCTGATCCGGAAGCGGGTGTCGGGCTCGACCCGGTCCACGCGGGGGTCGGCGGCGTAGGCGGCGGCCCGGGCCGGGGTGGTGCGTACGGCGAAACCGTTCAGCGCGGCACCGAAGACGGGGCCGACCTCCTCGCCGGCCTCGGCCGCCTCGGCGGCCAGGGAGCGGGTGAGGGCGCGCGGGGCGGTGTCCTTGAGGACGACGACGTAGGGGGCGGCCGGTGCTTCGGGTGCCTTTGGCGCCGCGGCGGAACCCGGGTCGGCGGGGGGTTGGGCGGGCAGGGTCACGGCCGTCAACAGGGCTGCGGCCGGGAGCAGTACGGAGAGTGCGGTCATGCGGCGATGCTGAACGAGGGCCACCCGGGCCGCACCGAGGGTGCGCCGAGTGGCCGCACGACACGCCCTCCCGGTGGGCGTGCTACCGGTGCGGTGCGACCGCGGTGACGGCCAGGGCCGCCGCGTAGCCGGCCGGGGCCGGCAGGTCGGTCAGCGTCCAGTCCGGGACGGGGGCGGGCACCGGGCCCGAGCCCACGTACGGTTCGGCCAGCCCGCCCGTCAGGCCCGCCCCGGTGGCCTTGAGGCAGGCCTCCTTGCGGGACCAGATCCGGGCGAGTGCGGCCGGGCGGTCCGGCTCGGGCAGGGCCGACAGCTCCGCGGTCTCCCGCGGGTGCAGGGTGTCCAGGACGTCGGCCACGGCGGTCGGCGCCGGCATCGCCTCGACGTCCACGCCGACCGGCACGCCCGCGAAGGCGAGGTAGGCGGAGTCCGCGCTGTGCGAGAGGGAGAAGTGCAGGCCGCTGGCGCCGGCGACGACCGGGCGGCCGTGCGGGCCGCCGCAGCCGTGGCAGTCCTCCCGGACCAGGGGGACCTCCTCCGGCGGCAGGTCCAGATAGCGGCCGAGCAGGATGCGCAGGCCGAGGTGCGAGGCCAGGTAGCGCTGCCGATGGCCCGGCCGGATCAGCCGGTCCGCCCGCTCGCGCTCGGCCGCGTCCAGCACCGCGACGGCCTCGGCCACCGGGTGCCCGCCCACAACGGGGAGCGTGGTGTCCAGGGACCACACGGCCACGGCGGTGCCAGTGGGGCGCGCGCCGGTCGCGGGGCGGGCCCCGCCGAGTGGGTTCACGTACTCGGTCACCCGATGAGAGTACGAGAGGCGGGCCCGGTGGGAGCCACCGGTCGCCGCACCCCGTCGCGCGGCGGAGGCGTACGCCGCGTCGTGGCCGCGGCCCGGCAGCCGCAGCCCGCCGCGCGGCAGGTGCCATGCGGCTGCCGCCGCTGCTGCCGGACCCGAAGATGCCGTGCACCTTCCCGTGCCCGCGGCGGAGGCTCCGCCTCCGAGAACCGAGCCCGGATGGGCTCCGCCCCCGTGTGGACCCCGGGGTGGGCTCCGCGCCCGGGCGGCTTCGCCCCGGGCGGGCTCATGCCCGGGTGGGCTCGTGCCCGGGCGGGGCCCGGGTTGGGCTCCGCCGCGTGCGGGTTCGCCCCGGGCGGGCTTCGCTCCCGGGGTTGGGCTCCGCCCCCCGGGCTCCGCCTCGGGGTGGGCCCCGCCCCCGGGCGGGCTTTGCCCTTAGGGGGCGTTGGCCCGGGGGTGGGCTTCGCCCCCCGGGCTTCGCCCCCCGGGCTTCGCCCCCCGGGCTTCGCCCCCCGGGCTTCGCCCCCCCCGGGCTTCGCCCCCCCCGGGCTCCGCCCCCCCGGGCTCCGCCTCGGGTGGGCTTTGCCCCCGGGCGGGCTTCGCAGCGCGGTTCGCTTGGCCCCCGCCGGCGGGGATGGCGTCAACCAGAGGGCTGCGTGCGGTGGTTCGAGGGGGCTGCGGGGGTGCTGGGGTGCGGTATTAGTGCCTCCGCGGGCCCGGTTGCCGGGCCGTTGCCGGGTTCGCTGGAGGAACGTGATGCGCCGACCGTACGTTGTTGTTCCCGCCCTTGTGGCGCTCGTGGCGGCGTTCGCCGCAGCCGCACCGGCCGGCGCCGTTCCTGCCGACAAGCCGCAGGTGCTCAGCCGTTGGACCCAGGTCGGCGCCGCCAGTGAGCAGGAGTGGCTGGCGGCCCGGGCGGATCGGGCGGGGTGGGTCGCGTATGCCTTTGACTGGACGACCGACCATTGCTCCTCCTCGCCGGACAACCCCTTCGGGTTTCCCTTCCAGACCGCCTGCGCCCGCCACGACTTCGGCTACCGCAACTACCGCCGGGCCGGTGCCTACGAGGCCAACAAACCCCGCATCGACGAGGCCTTCCACGCCGACCTCAAGCGGGTCTGCGCCCGCTACTCCGGGGCGCGCAAGGTCTCCTGCGACGGCACCGCGTGGACCTACTACCGGGCGGTCAAGGCCTTCGGTGTCTCCGGGAAGCCGGACCCCCGGAACTGACCCGGTGTGGCCCGCCCACACAATTCCGCCCTGCCGGACCCCCGATGACCGGCTCCCTCACCGGGCTGTGGTGACGACGTCACCACCCCTCGGGTGAGGGTGTGTGACCGGCGGCCCTCGTGCACGAGGGGTCCGGAAGCCAAGCTGGAAGTGACCTGGCGGACGAGGGAAGAGGCGGGGGCATGGGCAGCTCGCGACTGGCGGAGCGACGCACACGGCCGCAGTATGCAGCGGAGGTGGATGCGGTCGGTCATGTCTGCGCCGCCGTATTCGACACGCTGCCGCGCGCCGACCAGCGGCGCAAGGCGGAGCTCTACGTCCGGGGCCTGCTGACCGCGCCCGGCCGGAAGTCCATGCGCAGCATTGCCGCGCACGCCGGCATGGCGGCGGGGGAGCAGAGCCTGCACCACTTCATCAGCTGCTCGACCTGGGACTGGCAGTCGGTACGGGAGGCGCTGGCCGTCTACCTGGACCGGACGGTCGGCCTCCGGGCCTGGGTGGTCAAGCCGATGGTGATCCCCAAGTCGGGGGCGCACACGGTCGGGGTGGAGCGCCGCTTCGACGCCCGGCTGGGTCACATGGTCAACGGGCAGCAGGCGTTCGGCGCCTGGGCCGTCGGCGACGAGGTCAGCGCACCGGTCGGCTGGTCCCTGCACCTGCCCGCCGAGACCACCCTCGCCGACTGCGCGGCCCGGTCCGTACTGGACCTCACCGGGTCGGGGATGCTGCGCCGGCTGCCGGTGGTACTGGACGCGGTGCAGGGCGGGCCGGAGGAGCTCCCGCAGCAGTTCGCGGCGGCCGGGCTGCCGTTCGTGATGCGGATCGCCGGGAGCACGCCGGTGACCGTCATCGACCCGCACCTGCCGGGTATCGGCCGCGCCCGGAACCGGGCCGGTACCGTGATGGAGGCGGCCCGGATGCTGCGCCGCCCGGTCCGCTACGCCGACGGGGTCGACGGCTCGATGCGGACCGGCTTCACGGCGGCGGTGCGGGTGGAGACGCCCACCCGCACGGGCGGTGGCCCGGCGCGCCCCCTGATGCTGCTTGCGGAATGGAGCGATCCGCGCCGCCGGCCCGACCGGATCCTGCTGACCGACCTGGTCACGGCGCCGCCGGCCGGGCTGCTGCGGCTGGCGGAGCTGTCCCGCCGGGTGGACCGGGACTTCGCCGGGATCTCCGAGCGGGTCGGCATGCGCGACTTCGAGGGGCGGTCCTTCCCGGGCTGGCACCGGCACGTCACCCTGGCCTCGGCCGCCCACGCGGTGTGCGCCCTAGGTGGGGAACCGCGCACCGCGGTGGGCTACGCCACGGCCGGTGTCCCGGCGACAGGACACGCGATGGTGACCGCACCACCGGTGGCGGGCCTGCCGATGGTGGGTTACGGCGCACCCAGACGGTCCGCGTGAGCGTTCTCGCCCGTCACCGGGGCCGGCACGTCCGGCCGGAGGGTGTCACGGGTGCGGTGCAGCCGGAGTGCGAGCTGCACCTCCAGGGCGCGGGCCGGCTCCTGCCAGTCCTCGCCCAGCAGCGCGGTGATCCGCTCCAGCCGCCGGGAGACCGTGTTGGGGTGGACGTGCAGGGTCTCGGCGGCATGGGTGGGGCTGCTGCCGGACTCGAAATAGGCCTCCAGGGTCAGCACCAGGTTGGTGAACCGGTGGCTGTCGTAGTCGATGACGGGTCCGATGGTGTCGGCGATATATCCGCCGACGCTGTGGTGGTCCCCGAGCAGCAGCCCGAGGAAGCCGAGTTCGTTCGCGGCGGCCGTGGTGCCGGTGCTGCCGAGTGCGGTGAGCGCGCCCAGGCAGCGGACCGCCTCGGCGTGCGCCGGTTCGATGTCCGCCAGCCCGGTGGTGGGACCGGCCGCGCCGACCGTCACCGGATGTCCGAGCAGCGGAGACAGCTCCTCGGACACCTGACGGGCGGTCGCCCCCGGGTTGTCGGAGGGCAGCAGCAGGGTGAGGCAGCCGCCGCGTACGGTGGACAGGCCGCCGGCGCGCAGCGCGTAGGACGAGGCCCACACCACCGCCCGGCCCTGCGAGCCGCCCTCGGGGCGGATGACCGCCACGGCGTACGGGCGTTCCACGTCGAGACCGAGCCGGCGGGCCCGGTCGCGGAGCTGCGCCAACGGCCGGCCGGGCACCGTCAGCAGGTCCTCGAAGAACTCCTCGCGCACCTGGCTCTCGGCCACCGCCGTATTACGGTGCATCAGCATCAGCACACCGGTGGTGCCCGCGGTCAGGCGCAGCAGCCGCAGCCCGCTGTCGGAGAGCGGATCCCCGGTGTGCAGCAGGACGCAGCCCAGGCATTCGGTGCCGGCGGCGACCGGGGCGAGCCACAGGTCCGGGCCGAACTGCACCGGCCGGCGGGCCACATGGGTTTCCAGGACGGCCTGTGCCGTCTCCTCCGGACCGGGCACGGTGGGGGGAAGCGGCCCGGTCGCGGACAGCACCCGGCCGTCGGGGTCGAGTGCGGCGGCGGTGCCGCCCAGGGTTTCGGCGGCCAGCGCGAGCAGCTGGCCGAGATCGCCGCCGGCCAGCAGCAGGTCCGTCATCCGCGCGTGCGCGTCGTTGGCCCGCCGCTCCGAGACCAGGTCCGACTTGGCCTGCGAGGTGTAGCGCTCCAGGTCGGCGATGTCGGCACGGGCCCGGCTGAGCACCCGGGTCTTCTCGATGGCCACCGAGGCGAGATCGCCCAGCGAGGCCATCAGCGCGATCTCGTCCGGGGTGAAGTGCCGGATGGTGCGGTCGGCGGCATAGAGCACGCCCAGGGCGACACCGCGATGGCGCAGCGGTACGGCGACGATGGCGCGCAGCCCTTCGGCGCGGACCACCTCGTCGATCACGGAATGGTGCGAGACGCGCTCGTCGGCCAGATAGTCCGGGCTCCAGAAGGGGGCGCTGCTGGTTCTGACCGAACCGCCCAGACCGGAGCCGCCGGGCACCCGGAAGCCCACGGTCAGCGAGGTGGCATGGCCGTCCGCGGTCCGTACGTAGCTGTCGCCCGTCTCCTCGTCGTGGAAGCTGATGTACGCCATGTCCAGGTTGAGCAGCAGCCGGGCACGGCGGGCGATCACCCGGAGCAGGGCGTCCAGGTCGTACGGCAGGGTGAGGTCGTGGGCGGTGTCCACCAGGGCGGAGAGCACGGCCTCCCGCTGCTGCCGGCGGCCCAGTTGCTCGCGCACGTCGGCGGCGAGCCGCAGCGCCTGGTCGAGCTCTTCGCGCCGGGCTCGGCTCGCGCCGGAGCGGCCCGCCGGGCCGAGGAGATCCTCGAAGGCGCCGGCCGGGGCTTCGCGCGCGAGTAGTTCCAAAACAGTCAGTATGCCGGTTTGCGTCGGCTGCGCATCTAATGCCATGGGGTTGTTTCCTCACGTGTGGGGGGTGCACAACCTCGCTGGCTGGAATCTAGGTGACGTCACTCTCCATGGTCAATTGTCAATGGGCCGTGGTTAAAGAGGAGTTGAAGATTCCGTCTGCATGGTCTTTTGTAAGCCAATGATCCGATTCTGCGGGGCGGGCAGTGGCCGGAACACCACCCTGGGGCCCATGTTGTGTGGAGGGCTCACCTTCTGTATCCCGTCATGCCCGAAGCAGACTTCCTGGCACGCCTACTCGACCACATCTCGAGTGACATTCCAGGAGGGGGAAACATGTCCCAGGCCACCGTCGCATCCGACGCCGCGGCGCTCGTCAACGCCTACCCCACCCACGAGGTGCGCGACTACCAGCGTTCACTGGCCCGCAGTGTGGAGTCCCGCACCCGCGCCGACCGGCCGCACCAGTTCCAGCTGAGGGGCCGTACCTGGGACCTGCTGGACGAGGTCTTCGCCCCCATCTACTCGCCCAGCACCTCCATCGCACTGGACTTCCTCGGGTGGACCGACACCGTGGAGACCCCCCGCTCCGGTTCCATGCTGGAGATCGGCTGCGGCACCGGTGTGATCTCCGTGATGGGCGCCCTGGCCGGCTGCCGGCGGGTGGTCGCCGCGGACATCAACCCGCACGCCGTGGACAACGCCCGGCTGAACGCCCACCGCCACGGTGTCACCGCCCGGGTGGAGGCCGTACACAGCGACCTGTTCTCGGCGATCGACCCGCAGGAACGATTCGACCTGATCTTCTTCAGCTCCAACTACGTTCTGGCGCCCGCCGGTCACCACTACGCCTCCGAGCACGACAAGGCCTATGTGGACCCCGGCTACTCCGTGCACCGCCGCTACCTCGCCGAGGTCTGCGAGCGGCTGACCCTCAACGGCTCGGCCCTGCTGCACTTCAGCTCCCGCGGCGACCTGGACCTCCTCCGGCAGCTGGCTGCCGAGACCGGCCGCAAGCTGCTCACCCTGGTCACCCGTCAGGTCAGGGAGAACGACCACCCGGTGGACCACATCCTCATGGCGATCGTGCCCGCCAGGTGACCCACCGCCCCCCGCACCGCCCCCAGCTCTTACGCCCCTCTACATCCGCGAGGACTGCTGCCGTGCGCACCCTGCTCGTCGACAACTACGACTCCTTCACCTACAACCTGTTCCACCAGATCACCGAGGTCACCGGGATCGAACCGGTGGTGCTGCGCAACGACGAGGCGACCTGGAGACCGGGCCTGCTCGACGCCTTCGACGCGGTGGTGCTCTCCCCGGGACCGGGAACCCCCGACCGGGCGGCCGACTTCGGCATCTGCCGCGACATCCTGGACCACTCCGACCTGCCGCTGCTCGGCATCTGCCTGGGACACCAGGGCATGGCCCGGGCCCACGGCGGCCGTGTGGTCCGCGCCCCCGAGCCGCGCCACGGCCGGACCTCCCCGGTCATCCACGACGGCAGCGGACTGTTCGCCGGACTGCCCTCCCCCTTCGACGTCGTGCGCTACCACTCGCTGGCCGTCGCCGACCTGCCCGCCGAGCTGGAGGCCACCGGCTGGAGCCCGGACGGTGTGGTGATGGGCCTGCGCCACCGCTCCCGGCCGCACTGGGGGCTGCAGTTCCACCCCGAGTCGATCGCGACCACGTACGGCCACGAACTGATCGCCAACTTCCGGCGGCTGGCCGTCGAGCACCACGCGCAGCACGGCGGGCGCCGGCTCGCGCCGGGTGTGACCCTGCCCCCGGCCCCGGCCCCGGCGGTCGTACCGGCGGCGCCCGCGACGGCCGCTCCCGTCCGCCGGCTCCGGGTGCTCGCCGACATCCTCACCACCCGCTGGGACGACGAGGCTGTCTACGACCGGCTGTTCCGCTCCGGCCCGCACGGCTTCTGGCTCGACAGCAGCCGGTCCGACGGCCCCGACGGGCGCTTCTCCTACCTCGGCAACGCGGCCGGACCCCTCTCCCGCGTCGCCAAGGCCGACGTCACCAGCGGCACCGTCTCGGTCTACTCGGCCGGCGGCGTCCCCGAGCAGCTCGTCGCCGAGGACTTCCTCGACTGGATCGACCGCGACCTGCGCTCCTGCCGGACCGAAGTCCCGGAGCTTCCCTTCGACTTCGCCCTCGGCTGGGTCGGCTACCTCGGCTACGAGCTCAAGGCCCAGTGCGGCGGCGAGGCCGCGCACCGGGCCGAGGACCCGGACGCCGTCATGGTCTTCGCCGACCGCGCCGTGGTCCTCGACCACCACACCGGCACCACCTACCTTCTCGCCCTTGCGGAGGGGGGCGAGGAGGAGGCTGCCCGTGACTGGCTGGTCCGGACCGCGCGCACACTGACCGGCGAGCCCGTACCGCTGCCCCGGCCGGTCCGGCAGGAACCGCTCACCGGACTGCGGCTGCGCCACGACCGGTCCGCCTACCTCGACCTCATCGAGGAGTGCCACACCGAGATCGCGGCCGGCGAGACGTACGAGGTGTGCCTGACCAACCTCGCCGAGGCGGACGGCAGCCCCGACTCCTGGGAGACCTACCGGGCCCTGCGCCGCAGCCACCCGGCGCCGTTCGCCGCGCTGCTCCAGTTCGGCCGGACCCAGGTGCTCAGCACCTCGCCCGAGCGGTTCCTGCGGGTGGACGCCGAGGGCGTCGCCGAGTCCCGTCCCATCAAGGGCACCCGGCCGCGCGGCCGGACCGCGGCCGAGGACCTGGAGATCCGCCGCGAGCTGGCCTCCTGCGAGAAGGACCGCGCCGAGAACCTGATGATCGTCGACCTGGTCCGCAACGACCTGGGCCGGTGTGCCGAGCCCGGCAGCGTCGAGGCCGGGGACATCTTCCGGATCGAGAGCTACGCCACCGTCCACCAGCTGGTCTCCACGGTCACCGCCCGGCTGCGGGCCGGCCTGAGCGCGGTGGACTGCGTCCGGGCCGCCTTCCCCGGCGGCTCCATGACCGGCGCCCCCAAGCTCCGTACGATGCAGATCATCGACCGGCTGGAGGCCGGACCGCGGGGCATCTACGCCGGTGCCATCGGCTACTTCTCGCTCTCCGGCGCCTGCGACCTGTCCATCGTCATCCGCACCCTGGTGCTCACCCCCGGCCGGGTCCGGTACGGGATCGGCGGGGCGATCGTGGCCCTCTCCGACCCGGCTGCCGAGTTCGAGGAGACCGCGGTCAAGTCCGCCCCGCTGCTGGGGCTCACCGCAGGGGGCTTCCCCGGCCGGGCCGAGGTGCCGGTGGGTTCCGGGCTCTCCGGCTGAGGCCGCCGTACCACTGATCGGGATCCTGACCCCGGCCGGGCGCCAGCGGCCGGGGTCACCTGCCGTGCGGGGTCACCTGCCCTCCGGGTCACCTGCCGTACGGGGTCACCCGCCCTCCGGGCCGGCCAGCGCGCGGCCCACCGCGGCCACCAGCGACCGCCACTCCCGGTACTGCCGGCGGGGCGCCTCCGCCTCCAGGTTCTGCGCCAACTCCGGCCAGCGGACGCCCAGGTCCTCGATCCGGTCCAGATCGTCCCGGGCGCTCAAGTGACGTCCGGAGAGGGTGTCGCCCTCCATCAGCAGCGCCGTCTCCGCCAGCCTTCCCAGGCCGTCCTCGGTCAGGACGTGCACCGTGCCGGCCGCCACCAGCCCGCCCGAGGAGGCCGGTACGGAGGCCCCGTCGAGCGCCAGCGCCAGCCGCGGCGGCACGGCCCCGGCCCGGGCCAGCCGGGGCCAGCGAGGATCGTCGAACACCTGCTCGTGGACGGTGAAGGCCAGCCGGGCCACGGCGATTCCGGCCTGCCGGCATACGGCCTGCGCGACCCCGTCCGGCCGGGTGCCGGCCGGCAGGGCCGCCAGCACCTCCGCATCCACCACACCGACCGGAACCCGGACCGCGGAGGAGAGGCCGTGCAGCGGGCGGCCCGCCGCGAGGGCCGCCTCCAGCCCGTCGAACCAGGCCGCCAGCACCTCCCGGTACTGGCGGTCCGTGAAGACCGGGCCGGCACCGGCCCCGATGCCCTCCGCGAGGCAGCGGCGCAGCGCGGCCAGGCCCACCGGGTCGGCCGGGAACTGCACCAGCAGATTGGGGCGGTCCACGATCCAGTGCAGCCAGCGGGCCTCGGCCACCGCGGCGGCCGGATCCAGCGTCTGGCCGACCGCCGCGCACACCAGCCCCTCGGTACCCCGGCCGGTCCGCCACACCGGGTTCAGCGCGTCGCAGACCGCCCGCAGGTCGTCGGCGACCAGCGCCCGGGCGGCCTCCTCCGGGCCGGCTCCGAACGCGGCCAGATCGGCCAGCCGGTCGCGATACGCGGCCCCCCGACCCCCACTGACCGCGTCGGTGAGGCCGCCGAAGGAGAACGTCGCGCCGGTGACCCCGACTTCGCGGATCAGCCGGTCCAGGACGCCAGAGGACACCTGTCGGTGGCTCACGCCGTCCAGCCAGAGGGACACCCCTTCGGCGGCGAGCTGTCTCGCAGGATTGCTGGTCATCCTCGTTCTCAGATCCATCGGGCCCCCTCTCGCAGAGCCGCGCCCTGTTGTATTGGTGGGAGGCGAATCTATCCGCAGTCGTTGCCATGTGCATCTGTTGCGGAAGGTTTATGTCAGCTGGCTGTCAACTGGTGAAGTCATGCCGATGAATTGGTTGCCGAAAGCCGGGTGCCGGACAATTCCCGGGCCCGCAGAACCCGCTGTGAGCTGCGGTGGTGCCCGTCGATGGGCGAGCTGACACATTCTCCCGGATCCGGTGCCCCGAGGTGACAAACTTCCCGGTGCGCAGCGTTCCGCAGTTGTCGAAAACAGTCCTTGGCTGGTTGTTTGAAGGGTGGAAAGTCGGCGCCTCGGCGCCGCCGTTCGATTTCGGATATCCCCCCGACCTGTGTGGAGAATCGATCATGGCCAGTGCTGCCGCCGAGTCCTACTGGATCGTGGTGAACGACGAGGACCAGTATTCGATCTGGCCGGGTGACCAGCAGATTCCGGCGGGCTGGCAGTCGGTCGGCGATCGCGGCTCCAAAGAGGACTGCCTCGCCTGGATCGAGGAGAACTGGACCGACATGCGCCCGATGAGTCTGCGCCGGGCGCTGGACTCCGAGCGGCCGGCCGGCGGTGTCGCGGGCGCGGCCTGACAGGGAGCCATCTTTCATGATCCATTTAATGCACGACCGTCTCCAGGTGATCGCCCTGTGGAGCCCGCCGGGCTGCCGGGCCACCGCCCTCGAGCGGATGATGACCGAGCGGGGCGACCTCACCGTGCTGCACGAGCCGTTCACCAAGCTCGCGCTCACGGGGAGGTACAGCCACGAGGGCCGCTCGTACGGCACCGCAACCGCGCTGTTTGAATCCGTACTGGAACGAGCCGAGCGGCCCGGCGCCCATCCGGTCCTCTTCACCGACAGCACCGCCTTCCGGCACCCCGACCTGCTCATGGACACCCGCTTCACCTCCCGCATCCAGCACACCTTCCTCGTCCGCGACCCCGCCGAGGTCATCGCCGCGCACCGGGCCGGCGGACGGGAGACCGGCTCCGACGCGATCGGCTTCGGCAACTGCTGGGAGATCTTCGAGCTGGCCCGGATGGCCTCCGGTGCCATCCCGGTGGTGGTGGACGCCGCCGACCTGCCGACCCGGCCCGCCGCGGTGGCCGCCGCGTACGCCACCCACACGGGGCTGCCGTCGGCCGCCGAACCCGGCCGGTGGACCATGGAGGAGGAGTGGCTGCCGGCCGGTACGGGCAGCCTCGCCGACACGGTGCACGAGGACCCGCACCTGGCCGAGCTGTACGCCGACCAACTGCCCTACTACGCGTGGCTGAGCGCCCACCGCCTCGAACTCGAACCGGCGGTGACCCGGTGACCCGGTGATCCGGGCACCCGGTGACCGGCCGCGCCGGGCAGCCGGTCACCCTGAAGACCCCTGACACCACGAGGAAGTAGGGAGCACCACCGATGTACGGCAGTCCGCCCCCGGGCCCAGCCGACTGGCTGAAGACCTCGTACGCCCCTCGCACCACCCGGGCCACCGCCCGCCGCCGGCTGCTGTGCCTGCCGCCGGCCGGCGGAGCAGCGCACCTCTACCGCAACTGGGCCGCCTCCCTGCCCACCGGCACCGAGGTCCTCGCCGTCGAACTCCCGGGTCACGGGAGCCGCCTCACCGAGGAACCGCTGACCCGCATGGCGGAGGTGGTGGACGGGATCGTCACCGCCCTCGAGACCCTCCCGGACCCGGCCCTGCCGATGGTCATACTCGGCCACAGCATGGGCGCGGTGATCGGCTGGGAGCTGTGCCGCACCCTGCGCCACTACAGCGGACGGCCCGTCCGCGGCCTGGTGTCCGTGGCCTCACCCGCTCCCTCCCGGCCGGCCCCGGACCGCTGGAAGGCCGGTGCGGACAGCAGCGAGGAGGAACTGCTGACCCTGCTCGACCAGTCCGAGAGCCTGCCGCCGGAGCTGCGGCGCAATCCCGAGTTCCTGGACTTCTACCTGCCCGTGCTCCGCGCCGACATGGAGATCCTGGCCCGGCACCAGCCGCGCCGGGAATCCCCGCTGCCGTGCGACCTGCGCGTCTACACGGGAGAGAAGGACCCTCTGGTCAGCGAGGCCGACGCCTGGCCGTGGGACGGCGAGGAGACCGTCGGCAGCCGGGAGCTGGTCCGCTTCGCCGGAGGGCACTTCTTCCTTCACGAGAGCCCCGCTCCGTTCCTGGAGCGGCTGTCGGGCGATATCGAAGCCATGACGGGCGTGCCCGCGTGGAGCGGCCGGTAGGCCGCCGCACCGCGGCACCGTGACCTGTACCCGGCGGGGATCCCCCGCCGGGTACAGCCGTTTTCCGAGCCGGCCCCCTCACGCCGCTGCCCGCGATCTGTATCGGGGAGGACGTGGGCCGGACCTGGTGGGGATCTCCCGCAGGGTCCGGACACCGCCGGGGCCGGCGTACGCGCAATGCCGTCAGAGCGCCGGGTCATGCGAGGGGCACGCGGCCCGGCATGTCGCCACCCGGCCAGTCCGCGAACTCCCGCCCGCCGTACAGCAGGGGAGTCCCGGCCTCCTGGGCCACCTCGACGAGCGTCCCCAGGACAAGGGTGTGGGTGCCGACCTCCAGCATCCCGGCCACCTCGCACTCGGCGGTCACGAACGCGTCCTCGACCAGCCACGGCAGCCCGAGCCCGGGGGAGGGGCGCCAGTCCACCTCGGAGAACCGGTCGATGTTCGGGGTCGCGAACACCCCGGCCGCGCGGCGGCCCCCGGTGTGCAGCAGGTTCACGGCGAAGGAGCCGTGCTCGCGCAGGGCCTGCAGGGTGTCCCCGGCCGTGTTGAGGCAGACCGACACCGTCGGCGGTTCGGCGGTCACGCTCGCCAGGGACGAGGCCGTCAGTCCGCGCGGTATGCCGTCCCGGTCGTACGTGGTGACCACGGCGACACCGGAGGGGAAGGCGCTCATCATCGAGCGGAAGTGGGCGAGCGGGGCTGGGCGGGTCAGGGTCAGGGTGGTCATGGCGGATGGCCTTTCGGAGGGCCGGCGGGGTCCTGCCGGTTGGTGGGCTTCTGGGTTGGGGCCGGGGCCCGCGCGGCCGGTGGTCGCGCGGCTCCTCCTCGGCCCGGGCGCTCAGAACGGCAGCTCCGACGGCGAACGGGCCTGCGCGGTCCGGCCCGGCAGCGCCTGCTCCGTGGAGAGCACCCGTACCCGCTCCGGGGGCCGCCGGCCCGGGACCGGCCGGGTCTGGGCGATCAGGTCCGGGCCGCTGTGCACCGTGGCCAGCACCGAACGGACCCCGAGCACCGCCACCGCACCGGCGTAGTCCTCGCCCAGCGAGAGGTCGGCCAGCGCCGGCACCGGGCGCCGGCCGGCGTCCTGGCCGTGCCAGCGCACCAGGGCCGGCGGCTCGTCCGGCCCGGAGAGCGTGAAGTCGGTCATCGGGGTGTTGAGCCCCTCGCCGGTCGCCTTCAGAACGGCTTCCTTGCGCGTCCAGTAGGTCAGCCCGGCCCGTGCCCGCTCCCGCTCGGGCAGCCGCTCGACGGCTGCCCGCTCGGCTGGTGTCAGCACCAGGTCGTACTCCGGTGGGAGTCCTGGGCCGCCCCAGTGCTCGAAGCGTTCGACATCGACCCCCAGCGGACTGCCGAGGGCGATGGCCACCGCCACGATGTCGCCGGAATGCGTGATGGACAGCTCCCACCCCGCCCCGGCCCCCACCACTTGCGGCTTGCCGTGCGCCCCGCCGCATCCCGGGCACCGGGTGCGGAAGCTGATGGCCTCGGGCCCGGTGCCCACGAGGCTGGCCAGGGCCGTCTTGGCGAGGGTCCTGCCGGTGACGAACCGGGCCAGGTCGAGCTCGTGGGCGAAGGACGAGACACGGGTGAGCTCCGCGCTGTCGAGGAGCCCGAACCAGGACTGCGGGCTGGACAGCGGGCGCAGGGACCAGATGTGGCACTCGGCGGCGGCCTGCGGTGCGTCGGCGGCGCCTTCTGCGGGAGCCAGCAAGGTGCCGGCTGCGTGGATGGGCGTCATTCCGGGTTTCACCTCCCGTACTGCGGCAGTGCGTCTGCCGCTGCCACAAGTCTTCGGCTGGGCGGGGGTGCCCGGGTAGCAGGAAATCCTCCGTCCCCGGGTGGGTTATCCCTCCCTCGATATCGCCGTTATCGCCGTTATCGAGGGCCGGTGCCGAAGCGATAACAGCGCGAAAGCCCGGCTCCGTAATTTTCTCGGCAGAAGGAAGAACACGCAGCTCAGAGACCTGAGCGGCCAGCCGAGAAGGAGCCCGACATCATGAACAAGACCCTCACCACCGCCGTTAAGTCCCTCACCGTCACCCTGGTCGCCGGCACCGCGATATTCGCCTCTGCGGGCCTGGCCTCGGCGCAGGGTGAGGACGACCTGGGCCCCTGGGGCGTCTCGGCCGCCCCGACCGCCAAGGTGCAGGGTGACCTCGGCCCCTGGGCCCCGCCGGCCAAGGCGCAGGGTGACCTGGGCCCCTGGTAAACCGCCCCCAACCCCTGATCCCACCCACCGCTCCACCCACCGCTCCACCCACCGCTCCACCCACCCGCCGAGGGAATGTTCGAGGAGAAATCTCCGTTCCCGCTCCGGCTTCCCGTCACCCGCCCGATCGGGCACTCCGAAGGTGACGAGGCCCCACTCTTTCTCGCTGGAAGTTCCCTGCTGGTGACCTACATTGGGGGTCGCCGTAGACGAGGACTCGATGGACGGGGGCGAGGTGGGGGCACAACTCAGCTTCAAGGTATTGGGGCCACTGGAAGTGGCCGCGGGAGAAGGCGACATACCGCTCGGCGGTGCACGCCAGCGCACCATCCTCGCGCTGCTCCTGCTCACTCCCGGCCGCGTCGTTTCCGTGGACACCATGGTCGAGACGGTCTGGAACAACAATCCGCCGACCACGGCACGGACCCAGGTCGCCATCTGCGTCGCGGCCCTCCGCAAGATCTTCAAAGCCGCGGGGACCGCCGAGGACGTCATCGTCACCGCACATCCCGGATATCTCCTGAAGACCGAGGGGCACCGGGTCGATTCGGTCGAGTTCGCCGGACTGGTCCAGTCGGCCGAACAGCACGCCAAGGACGGCCGTCTCCAGGAAGCCGCTCACCACTACGCGCAAGCGCTGGGTCTCTGGCGCGGCTCCGCCTTCGCGGGCGTCGGCGGGCAGATCATCGACGACGAGACCGACCGCCTCGAGGAGCACCGGCTCAACGCCTACGACGACTCCACCCTCGTCCACCTCGAACTCGGCCAGCACCAGGAACTCATCCCGGAACTGGCCGCGATGGTCCGCGAACACCCCCTCCGCGAACGCATCCGCCACCACCTGATGCTCGCCCAGTACCGCTCCGGCCGCCGCGCCGACGCGATGGAGTCCTTCCGCGACGCACGCCGGCACCTGATCGACGAACTCGGCATCGAACCCGGACCCGACCTGCAGGAACTGCACGACGCGATCCTGCGTGACGACCCTTCACTGGCCGCGGTGGCTCCCGTGGCGGCAGAACGGCAGCCGGTGGCCGTGCAAGCGGTGCCTTCTGAACTCCCGCCTGACGTACCCGGCTTCACCGGCCGGGATGCGGAGCTCGCGGCGCTCGACAGCCTGGTGACCGGCGCGGACGAAGACCGCTCCTCCACCATCGGTGTCATCACCGGCGCCGCCGGTGTGGGCAAGAGCGGCCTCGCGACACGCTGGGCCTTCCGTGCCGCGGAGCACTTCCCCGACGGGCAGCTCTTCGTCGACCTTCGCGGGTACGACGAGCACCACGACCCCACCAAGACCCACGAGGTGCTCAGCCGCTTCCTGCGGTCCTTGGGGGTGCCCGGCGAGCAGGTACCTGCCGAGCTGGAGGAGCGGATCTCGCTCTACCGCAGCCTGCTGGCAGACCGGCGCGTGCTGATCATCCTCGACAACGCGCGCAGCTACACCCAGATCCGCCCGCTGCTGCCAGGCAGCGGCAGGTGCTGTGTGGTCGTCACCAGCCGGGATCAGCTGGAGCAGCTGGTGGCCTGGCCCTCGCAGGCCCGCATCCACCTGGGAGTGCTGTCCGAGCCGGAGGCCGTCCAGCTGCTCACGACCATCGTCGGCGAGCGCAGGATCGGTCCGGCCCGTGCCGATGCCGCCCGACTGGCCGAACTCTGCGAGCGGCTGCCGCTGGCCCTGCGGATCGCGGCTGCCCGGCTCGCCTCCAAGCCGCACTGGCCCGTGAAGTTCCTGGTCTCGAGGCTCAGTGACGAGCGCCGCCGACTCGATGAGCTCAGCCAGGGCGAATCCCAGATCCGCGCGAGCTTCGCGCTCAGCTACCGGTACCTGCCGGAGGACTCTGCCCGGCTCTTCCGCCGGCTCGGGCTGCTCGACGTACCGGACTTCACCGCCTGGGCCGCGGCGGCGCTCCTCAACAACGAAGTGCTGGACGCCGAGCGGCTCATCGAGCACCTGGTCGATGCGCAGTTCCTCGAAGTGGTCACCATGGACGCCACCGGTCAGCTGCGCTACCGGTTCAACGGCTTGCTACGGCTGTACGCAGCGGAGCGCGCCCACCAGGACGAGCCGGAGCCGGACCGGCTCGCGGCCTGTACTCGCTTCCTGCGGACGTTCCTGACCATCGCGGAGGAGGCCGGTCGGCGAGAGGGAGCCGGAAACAGCACGGTCACGCACAGTGGTGTGCAGCGCCGGCGGATCGATTCGGGACTTCTGGAGGAGCTGCTCGATGTGCCTCTGGACTGGTTCGAGGCCGAACGGCTGGGCCTGATGGCCTCCGTCCGGCAGGCAGGCCGACTGGGGATGGCGGACATCGCCTGGGATCTGACGATCTCTTCGACGATCTTCTTTGCCACCCGGCGATACCCCGAGGTGTGGCGTCAGTGCTGTGAGGAAGCCCTGGCGGCTGCCTACGACGCAGGAGATCTCCTCGGACAGGGAGCGATGCGCTACAGCCTGGGCACGCTGGAGATGACCAGCAGCCTGGAGGCCGCGTCCCCGCACTTCGACGAGGCACTCCGGCTGTACACGGACGCCGGTGAGGAACAGGGCCGGGGGATGGCCTTGCGCTGCATGGCCATGATCGACCGCAACCGGGGCGACTTGGACCTCGCGATGGAGCGCTGTGCGGAGGCGCTGTCCATCTTCCGGGCCATCGGAGATCACCTGTGCGAGGCGCACACCCTGAGCAATATGGCGGAGACCGAACTGGCTCGGGAGCGCCCGGAGGCGGCGCTGGACTTCGCCTTGGACGCGGTACGGATCGAGGAGAGCACGGGTGTGGAAGGCACCCGCAATCTGGCTCAGGCGTTGTACCGGCTCGGCCGCGTCCAGCTAGCGCTCGGTCAGTTGAAGGAGGCCGAGGGGTCGTTCCTGCGCACTGTGCGGATCGTCAAGGAGAAGTCCGACATGGTCGGCCTGGCCTACGCTCTCCTCGGTCTGGGCGAGACCCGGTTCACCACCGGGTCGGTCGACTTGGCCGGGACCACACTGGAAGACGCGCTGGACATCGCCGAGGAGATCAAGAGCCCTCTGGCCGCCGGCCAGATCAGCTTCGTCCTCGCCCAGGTCTGGGAGCAGCGCGGCCACGCCGAGGAGGCCCGGGCCCATCTGCTGACCGCCCAGGAGAAGTTCACCGCCGTCGGGGCCCCCGTCTGGCTGCGGCGGGCCGAGGAGGCGCTCGGGGCGCTCGTCGACTGATCCGGGCCGCACCACGAAAGGTGCCCCCGGCCTGGATCCCAGGGATGCTGTTGGCTAATTGAGGGGGCCTGCGTGACGGCGGTTCCCAAGACCCGGTTGTGGTCTTGGGAACCGCCGTTGTCGTATGGGGAGGGTGTCGATGTCGATGCAGCCGATGGAGCCGGGTGGGGTGCCGGCGGAGACGGTGCGGGTGGCGAAGGCAGCGTTCCCCAAGGGCAGTCTGGCGATCCGGCTGAGGGACGAGTTGGGGATGTTATTCACCGATGAGCAGTTCGCCGGGTTGTTCCCGTCTCGGGGCAAGCCGGCCTGGTCGCCGGGACGGCTGGCGCTGGTGTCGGTGCTGCAGTTCGCCGAAAGCCTGCCCGACCGGCAGGCAGCGCAGGCGGTGCGGGCCCGGATCGACTGGAAGTACGCGCTCGGCCTGGAGTTGACCGACCCCGGGTTCGACTACTCCGTCCTGAGCGAGTTCCGGGCCCGGCTGGTCGAGGCGGATGCCGGACAGCAGATCTTCGATCAGGTGCTGGAGACGGCCCGCGAGGCCGGGTTGGTGCGGGCGCGAGGTCGGGCGAGGACCGACTCCACGCACGTGCTGGCCGCGGTCCGGTCGCTGAACCGGCTGGAGTGCGTCATCGAGACCCTGCGGGCAGCGCTCGATGCAGTCGCGGCCGTCGCTCCCGAGTGGCTGGCCTCCCACATGGACCCCGCGTGGTTCGACCGGTATGCCGCCCGGCCGGACGACTTCTGGCTGCCGGAACACCGCCGCAAGCGGATCGAGCTGGGCGAACAGACCGGCCGGGACGGGATGCGGCTGCTGACCGACGTGTTCGCGTCTGCCGCGCCGGCCTGGCTGCGTCAGGTGCCGGCCGTTGAGATCCTGCGCCTCACCTGGGTGCAGCAGTACACGATCAGCGCGGAGGGCGAGGTGGTGTGGCGGGACCCAAAAGACTGCCCGCCGGGCGCGAAGCGCCTGGTCAGTCCCCATGACACCGAGGCCCGCGCGAGCGTGAAGCGGGACATCGGCTGGGACGGCTTCAAGGTGCACCTGACCGAGACCTGCGACCCGGATGTCCCGCACCTGATCACCAACGTGCTGACCACCTGCTCCACCGTCCCCGACATCAAGGCCACCGATCCGGTCCATGAGGCACTCTCGGCCCGTGACCTGCTGCCCGGCGAGCATGTGGTGGACATGGGATATGTCGACGGTCCCCGCATCGTCACCGCCCTCCAGGAGCACGGTGTCACCCTGATCGGTCCGATGGCCCGCAACACCACCCGCCAGGCCAAAGGGACCTATGCCCAGGACGCGTTCACCGTGGACTGGGAGAACAAGACCGTGACCTGCCCGAACGGCGCGACCGCCCGCAACTGGCGCGAGGCACTCTCGCACCGCGGCACCCCGATCATCCGCATCACGTTCCGCAAGACCGACTGCCGGCCCTGCCCGGTCCGCTCCGAATGCATCAGCTCCGCCGCGGCCGACCAGCGGCAGGTCACCGTTCGCCCGCGTCCCGCCCACGAAGCCATCCAGCAGGCCCGCGCCGCCCAGGGCACCCCCGAATGGCACGAACGCTACGCGGCCCGCGCCGGTATCGAGGGCACGATCTCCCAGGCCGTCCACAACAACGGCCTGCGGCGCTGCCGCTACCACGGACTGCCCAAAACCCGGCTCCAGCACCACCTCACCGCAGCCGCGATCAACCTCGCCCGCATCGACGCCTGGTACTCCGACAGACCCCGAGCCCGAACCCGCACCACACACCTGGAAGCACTCCGCCCTGCCGACCAAAGGCCGGCAGGGCGGAGGAGGCTACGGGCCCTCAATTAGCCAACAGCATCCCTGGGATCCAGGCCGGGGGCACGCTTGTGTGTACGGGGAGCGGCTCAGCCGAAGAGTTCCGCCAGGGCCTCCATGTCGATCGGGACCGGCGGCAGCCGGAAGCCGGCCGGGGGCTCGGTGCCCAGGAGGTTGCGGACCAGGAAGTCCCAGCGGCGCTGGTTCACGTAGTGCTCGTAGCCGAAGTAGATGTGGTCGGCGTCCGGCACGATCACCAGGTCGAAGTCCTTGCCGTGCTGCACCAGCCGCTCCGCGAGCCGGAGCGTCAGCTGCGGGGAGACCCGGTCGTCCAGGCCGCCGTGGACCAGCAGGAGCTTGCCGGCCAGGCGGTCCGCGAGCTCCGCGTTCGAGGTGGCCGTGTAGTCCGCCTCGCCGACCGGGCCGTGGTAGCCCTCGCCCAGGCCGGGCTCCAGCAGGCGGAAGTCGTGCATGCCGGACTCGGCGACGCCGGCCTTGAACAGCTCCGGGTACTGCAGCATCGCCCGCACCGCCGCGTAGCCGCCGGAGGACATGCCGGTGACGCCGACCCGGTCCAGGTCCATCCACGGCCGGGTCGCGGCCAGTTCGCGGATCGCCGCCACATGGTCCGGCAGGCCGGTGGCATCGCCCAGGTTGCCGTACGAGGCGTCGTGGAACGCCTTGCTCCGGCCCGGCGAGCCCTGGCCGTCCACCGCGATCACGACGAAGCCCAGCGCGGCCAGCACCTCGGCGTCGTAGCCGTAGTAGCCCGGGTCGAAGGAGGGGCTCACCCGGGTCGCGGTCGGGAGGCCGTACGGGGTGTCGATGACCGGGTAGCGGCGCGCGGGGTCGAAGCCGTGCGGCTTGTAGAGCAGGCCGTGGATGTCGATGGTGCCGTCGGCCGAGGCGACCGTGAAGTGCTCGGGCGCGGTCCAGCCGGCGGCCTTCAGCCCGGTGATGTCGGCGCGCTCCAGCTCCACCAGGACCTCGCCGGACCAGTCCCGGACGGTGATCACCGGCGGGGTGTCGGAGGCGGAGGCCGAGTCGAGGAAGTAGCCGGCGTCCGGTGCGACGGTGACCGCGTGGTCGAGGTCGTCCCCGGTCAGCCGGGTGAAGCCGGTGCCGTCCAGGTTGGCCTTGCAGACCGTGCGGCGGTACGGGTTCTCCTCCACCAGCCCGGAGGCGGTGAAGTACACGACCCGCTGCTCCTCGTCCACGCGCAGGATCTCCTGCACGCCCCAGGGACCGGAGGTGATCTGTGCGACCGGCTCCGCGGAGCCGGTCGCGTACAGGTAGAGGTGGCCCCAGCCGTCGCGCTGCGAGTACCAGATCACCTCGTTGCCGCCGGACAGGACCCGGACCAGGGGCTGCTGGAGCTGCTGCTGGGCCGGCTCCACCCGGGTGTCGCCGGTCTCGGTGACCAGGGTGCGGACCTCGCCGGAGTCCGGGTCGAGGCGGTGCAGGCTCAGGGTCCGGTGGTCGCGGGTCCGGGCGAGGTAGAAGACGGCCGAGCCGTCCTCGGCCCACCAGGCCCACTTCTGGAAGATCGGCGACATCATCGACATCGCGACCGGCTCGGCCTGCGCGACCGTGGAGGTGCCCGAGGCGATGTCGAACACGACGAACTCGGCGACCGGTATGTGCTCGTCCCCGGGGACCGCGAAGCGCGGGGAGAGCAGGCCGGGCTCGCTGCCGTCGGCGGGCGCCGCCTGCACCAGGTGGGTGCGGCGGACGCCGGCCTGGCCGGTGCGGTGGGTCAGCACCCGGGCCGAGTCCGGGGACCAGGCCACGGCGGGCGGCAGGTGCGGCAGCCCGATCTTCCCCAGCAGGGTGGAGTACATGAGGTAGTCGGGGTTGGCGCCGTAGTCGTGGTCCTCGGTGCCGTCGGAGGTCAGGGCCCAGTCCCGGCTGCCGTCCAGCGTCAGCGCGCGCAGGTCGTGCCCGGCCCGGTAGACGGCGTGCTTGCGGTCGGGCGCGGGCACGGCGAGCGGGTTGCCGGGGGCGTCGCCCTCGGCCTTCTCCACCGCGTAGTGGTCCAGGCGGCACCGCCAGTGCGCACCGAAGGCGTCGAACTCGACCGCGTCGGCGACCGGCTGGATGGCCGGGAACGGCAGCGCCGCCGCGTCCACCTCCTGGCCCGACGCGGCGGCCAGGGCTGCCGCCAGGCGCTCGTGGTCGAAAGCGAGCGCCCGGGTGCCGGTCTTCGGGTCGACGAGGACGAACCTCTTTCCCTCGGCCGTGCCGACCGTGTACCAGAAGCGGCTGCCGGCCTCAATCCACCGCGGAGTTACTTTGTCACCGCGGACGAGTTCCTTTCGGTTGTGCCGGAGAAGCCGCTCCGCCGCCTCATAGGCCCGCACGTCAAGTTCGGTCGAGTGCATCGGGTGTGTGCCCTTCCTTCGGAGTGGTTGTACGGATTCCGTCCGTGAATCGGAACGTGCGCGCGCGTAGCGCTGACTTTCGTTACCGGGGCAGCTCTCATCATCGCCACCGGGCAGCCGTCCTGTCGACAGGACACCGGCTGCGCCTGACAAGAGGCCTGCCAAGCAGGCTGACAGGACATATATAGATGCTTCGTAGAACCGAATGTCACATTGGGTTGCGTACGTAAGTGGGCTTATGAACTGAGGTGTTGGCGTGGGTACGCGGAACCCCGAAAATGTCGTGATCGTGGGCGGTGGAGTCGCAGGCTGGATGACCGCTTCCTATCTCAAAGCCGCATTCTCCGACCGGATTTCCATCACGCTGATCGAATCGGGATCCGATGCCGCGGCGGCGGGCCCGCTGTCCGGAGACGAGACGACCTTCAGTGACTTCGGACGGTTCTTCGATTTCCTCGGCCTGGCCGAAGAGGACTGGATGCCGGCCTGCAATG
The DNA here is from genome assembly GCF_040296685.1 of Streptomyces sp. NPDC002054. Lineage (NCBI taxonomy): Bacteria > Bacillati > Actinomycetota > Actinomycetes > Kitasatosporales > Streptomycetaceae > Streptomyces > Streptomyces sp. NPDC002054. Next base: position 28,692 of record NZ_JBEOXT010000012.1, on the reverse strand, counting down.
CCGCATACAAACTCGCGGTCCGCGTCCAGGACTGGAACCGTCCGGGGCAGCACTTCTACCACCCGTTCGAGCAGACCCGGTCCGCAGGCGGATTTCCGCTGACCGAATGGTGGCTGCACAACGGGCCGAGCGGGCGCTTCGACCGCGACTGCTTCGTGGTGGCCTCGCTGTGCGACGCCGGCCGCAGCCCCCGGCACCTCGACGGCTCCCCGACCGACGGCCTGCGCGGCGAGGCCGTCGGCGGGCAGCTCCCGTACGCCTACCACCTGGACGCGGCCCTGCTCGCCGAGTACCTCGGCGACCACGCCCGGGGCCGCGGGGTGCGGTGCCTGACCGACGAGGTCGCCGAGGTACGGCTGGACGAGCGCGGCTGGATCAGCCACCTGGTCACCCGGGAGCACGGAGAGGTCCACGGCGACCTGTTCGTGGACTGCACCGGCTTCCAGGGCCTGCTGATCAACCGGGCGCTCCGGGTCCCCTTCGTCTCCTACCAGGGCGCCCTGCCCAACGACAGCGTGGTCGCGCTCCAGGTCCCCGCCGACATGCGGGCCCGCGGGATCGCCCCCTACACCACCGCCACGGCCCGGAGCGCGGGCTGGATCTGGACGATTCCGCTGGTCAGCCGACTGGGTACGGGCTACGTCTACGCCCGGGACTACTGCAGCCCCGAGGAGGCCGAGCGCACGCTGCGCGCCGTCGTCGGCCCCGAGGCCGCCGAGGTGGCGGCCTCCCACGGCACCCTGCGGGTCGGCCGCAGCCGGCAGGCGTGGAAGAACAACTGCGTGGCGGTCGGCGCCTCCGCCGGCTTCGTCGAGCCGCTGGCCTGCTCCGAGGCCTCCTTCGTCCACCACGCGGTCGCCGAGCTGGTCCGGAGCTTCCCCGGCGCCGACCGGCAGCCCGAGGCGGTCGCGGCCTTCAACGCCTCGGTGGCCCGGGTGACCGACGATGCCCGGGACTTCCTGGCGCTGCACTACCAGGGCGCCGCGCGGGAGGACTCGCAGTACTGGCGGGACACCAAGACCCAGACCCTGCCGCGGGCGCTCGCCGAGCGCATCGAGCGGTGGCGGGCGCGGATGCCGGACGCGGGCGCGGACGGTGGGCCTGCGGCCGGGCCCGGGCTGACCCCGGACTCGTACGCCTGCATCCTGCTGGGCACCGGGGCGATGCCGCTGCGGCCCTCGCCGGCCGTGTCCCTGGCCGACGACGAGGCCGCCCGCAGGCAGTTCGCCGAGGTCCGGGACACCGCCCGGGCGCTGGTCGACACGCTGCCGAGCCAGTACGAGTACTTCGCCCAGATGGGCGTTCCGGCCTGAGCCCTTCCCCTCCGCCCCCGGACCCCCCGCCGGGGGCGGAGGCTCAGTGCCGCAGGGCCGCCGGGCGGTGCAGTGCGGGGTCGGCGCTCAGGATGGCCTGGTGCACCTCGCGCAGCAGCGGCCCGGGCTCGAGGCCGAGGTCCGCGGCGAGCCGCCGTCTGCCGCTGTCGTAGAGCGCCAGCGCCTCGGCCTGCCGGTCGCACCGGTAGAGCGCCGTCATCAGCTGGGCGCGGAAACGTTCATGCATCGGGTGCCGGTCGATCAGCCGGGTCAGCTCCGGCAGCACCTGGAGGTGCATCCCGACCGCGAGGTCCGCCTCGATCCGGCTCGCCAGCGCGGAGATCCGGGCCTCCTCGATCGGCGGCCCCTCGACTGCGGCCAGCTGCTCCGAGACGTTGGCGAGGGCCGGCCCGCGCCACAGCGCCAGCGAGGCGCGCAGCAGCCCGGCGGCCTCCGGGAACCGCCCGGCGATCAGCTCCAACTGCCCGCGCATGGCCAGTTTCCGGAACTCGACGAGATCGAAAGAGGCCGCACCGATCTCCATGAGATATCCGTTCGGACGGCGGCTGATGACCGCCCGCGGGCCGAGGGTCCGGCGAATCCGGGAGACATAGGTGTAGATCTGCGCGTGGAGCGTGCGGGGCGGATGTTCCCCCCACAGGAAGCGGCTCAGTTCGGAATCGGGCAGGAAAGAGCCTTCGGCGATGAGCAGGGCCGCCAGAACCGTTCGCTGCTTGGGCCCGTCCAGCGGAATGCCGACACCGCCGTCCCGTACTTCCACGGGTCCCAGAATCCCGTACTCCATCGAAATTCCCTCGCAGATCCACATTGATGTCATATGAGATAAGCCCGGGAATCCGCCGGTGTCCATGCGGCGGTTCAGGACGTCCCGGCGGAGCATGTCCGGAACTGTCCTGTCGACGGGACGGCACCTGCCGGGCCGGGCCGCCGGGGCCGGTGACGCTTGACTCGGACGGCGCGGACGCATGAGGGTGTTGGGCGTCGTGAGGGCCCCGAATACCGGACTTGCACTGACGACTTCGCGCCAGGGGGGAGCGTAAGGTTCATTCGGACAGCCTTGCTGTCGATCTATCAGATCGCGGAATTTGATGACGCCGTGCGCCGTGAGGTGACCCGCGCCGGTGTGCCGAACCGCCGTCTTCCCGTACAGAAACCTTCGCCGGAGCGAGGAGTAGCCAGCACATGCTGCCGTTGGAAAGCCAGGAACTGGTCCCCGAAACCCCCTACATCTGGCGTGCAAAGCGTCCGGAATCGACCCATCGGCTGATCTGTTTCCCGCATGCGGGCGCCGGTGCGGCTGCCTATGCCGAGTGGGTCGGGCTGCTCCCGCCGCAGATCGAGCTGGTTGCCGTACAGCTGCCCGGCCGTCAGAACCGTATCGCCGAGGACCCCTTCACGGAGGTCGCTCCGCTCGTCACGGTGCTCAGCCAGGCGCTGCGCCCGGTGTTCGACGGCCCCTTCTCCTTCTTCGGGCACTCCGGCGGCGCCTCGCTCGCCTACGAGCTCACCAAGACCCTGCGGGCGCGCGGCAGTCGGGGACCGGAGCAGCTGTTCCTCTCCGCGCAGCCGGCACCGGGGGAGAGCGGCCTGCGGCAGCTGCACGACCTCTCCGACGAGGAGCTCGCGGCCGAGATCGTCGCGCTCGGCGGCCTCGACCCCGAGATAGCCGAGGACGAGGACGTCATGGAGTCCCTCCTCTTCACGCTCCGCGCGGACTTCGCCCTCTGGGAGCGGCACGAGTCGGCCGGCGACACCCCGCTGGACATCCCGATCACCGCGCTCACCGGCAAGTCCGACCCGCGCGCGCCCCTGGAGCACGTCGAGCGCTGGCGGGACTTCACCACCGCCCCCTTCGAGACGGAGCTCTACCCCGGCGGCCACTTCTACTTCCTGGAAGAGCCCTCCGAGGTGGTCTCGGTCATCAGCCGCAGGATTCTGAACCCCGCAACCTCCGGGAGGACCGCATGACCGCCCCCGACCTGCTCGGCGACGGCGCACTCGACGCCATCACCGCCGCGGCCAAGGAAGTTCCCGGAGTGTTCGACGCGGTCGCCGTCGCCCGCAAGGTGCGGGCCGCCGATCCGGTGGCGGCGCAGCCGGCCGCGGTGACGGAACCCGCCGCCCCCGCCCCCGTTGCTGCCCCCGCCGCCGTTCCGGCCGCTGTCGTGGCGCCCACGGCGGACGAGCCGGCCGGCCCGGCCTCCGACCTCTACGGCGGGGACCTCATCGTGCGCCCCGGTACGCCGGCCACCCTGCAGGAAGCCCTGCGCGCGGCGGCCGAGCAGGCCCCGGGCAAGGGCACCGTCTACCTCCGGGCCGGCGAGGAGGACGTCTTCCAGACGTACGCCGAGCTGCTCGCCGCGGCGGAGCAGGCACTGGCCGGCTTCCGTGCCGCGGGCCTGCAGCCGGGCGACGCCGCCCTGTTCGTCTTCGACGACAACCGCGGCTACCTGACCGCCTTCTGGGCCTGTGTGCTCGGCGGCTTCGTGCCGACCCCGGTCGCCGTGGCCACCTCCTACACCTCCCCGAACGAGGTCAACCGCAAGCTGCGGGGCGCCTGGAACCTGCTCGGCCGCCCGGTGCTGGTCACCGACTCGGCCACCGCGGGCGCGCTGGCCGGCGTACGCGAGCTGTGGGGCGAGCCGGACGTCCGCATCCTGACCGTCGAGGAACTCACCGCCCACGAGCCCGACCGGGACTGGTTCCCGGCCACCGCCGACTCCCCGGTGCTCAACCTGCTCACCTCGGGCAGCACCGGCGTCCCCAAGTGCGTGCAGCACACCCACGCCAGCGTGGTCGCCCGCGAGCTCGCCGTCATCCAGCACTGCGGTCTCACCGCCGAGGACGTCAGCCTCATCTGGATGCCCTTCGACCACGTCACCGTCGCCTACTACAACGTCCGCGACGTGTTCCTGCAGTGCATGCACGTCAACGCGAAGATCCACCACTTCCTCGCCGACCCGCTGCAGTGGCTCGACTGGATCGAGCGCTACCGCGCCACCAACGTGTGGGCGCCGAACTTCGCCTTCGCGCTGATCAACGAGCGTGCCGAGGAGATCGCCGCCGGGTCCTGGGACCTCTCCAGCCTCCGCGAGATCTCCAACGCCGGCGAGCCGGTCGTCGCCGCCACCAGCCACCGCTTCCTGGAGCTGCTGGCCCCACACGGGCTGCCCGCCGACGCGATGGTGCCGTGCTGGGGCATGTCCGAGACCTGCTCCGGCGTCACCTACACCCGCCAGAGCCGGGAGGACCGCGCCGCCGGCACGGTCGCCATCGACCCGGCCTCGCTCAGCGGGGCCATCCGCCACCTCGACCCCGGCCACGAGGACGCGGTCGTCCTGTCCCGGGTCGGCCGGCCGATCCCCGGCGTGCGGATCCGCGTCGTCGGCGACAACGGCGCCGTCCTGCCCGAGGGCCGGATGGGCGAGCTCGTCATCACCGGCCCGACGATCATGCGCGGCTACTTCGCCAACGACGAGGCCAACGCCGAGGCCTACGACGCCGAGGGCTGGTTCCACACCGGCGACCTGGCGTTCGTCCGGGACGGCGAGGTCGTCATCGCGGGCCGCAAGAAGGACCAGATCATCGTCCGCGGCATCAACTACATGGCGCACGAGCTGGAGAGCGTGGTCGAGCGGGTCGACGGGGTGCGGGTCACCTTCTCCGCGGCCGTCGGCGTCCGCGAGCCCGGGGCCGGCTCCGACGACCTGGCGGTGTTCTTCGTCCCGACGGACTGGGACGCGGACACCCTGGCCCGGACCGCCGAGCAGGTGCGCGCCGTGCTGGTGCGCGAGGCCGGCGTCTCGCCCGACCTGATCATCCCGGTCACCGAGGAGGAGTTCCCCAAGACCGGCAGCGGCAAGGTCCAGCGCGCCGCGCTGGTCACCGCCCTGCGGGCGGGCGCCTTCGCCGACCGGCTGGCCGGCTCCGAGCCGGAGGCCGAGGAGGACGGCGAGGACACTTGGCTCTTCGGCCGGCAGTGGGTGCAGCTCCCCGAGCCCGCCGCGGCCCCCGCCGGCGACGCTGCCGCCGCCGGCGTGACCGTCGCGATCGCCGCGGACCAGGACCTGAAGTGGCTCGACCTCCAGGGCACCGTGGTCACCGTCCGCCGCGGCGCGCAGTACGCCGAGGACGGCCCGGACCGCTTCCGGCTGCGCACCACCGACCGCACCGAACTCCGGCGCCTGCTGAGCGAGGCCACCGCCCGCCACGGCGAGCTCTCCACCGTGGTCCTGGCCCTGCCGATGCTGGGCCGCAGCGGCGGCTCCGCCGCCCGGCTGGACACCGCCACCGAGGAGTTCACCGCCCTGATCTCGGTGCTCGCCGACGGCGAGTTCGGCCGCCCGCTGCTCCTCGTGGTCAGCCAGGGCGCCCTCTACGTCCAGCAGGGCGACACCCTCGACCTGGGCGCCGTCCACCTGCCCGGACTCGTCCGGACCGCGATCGCCGAGGCCGCCCCGCTGCCCGTCCGGCAGCTCGACCTGACCCCCTGCCCGATCGACTGGCCCGCCGCGGTGCGCGCCGAGCTCGCCGACCGGACCCGTACCGGGGTGATCGCCTCGCGCGACGGCAAGCGCTGGCAGCCGAAGCTGGTCCCGGTCGCCGAGGACGAGGTCACGGGCGCGGGCACGGGCGCCGCCCGGCAGCCCGTGACCCCGGGCGGGCTGTACCTGGTCACCGGTGGTCTCGGCGGCATCGCGCACGACATCGCCGGCTACCTGCTGGCCGCCTTCGGGATCCGCCTGCTCCTGGTGGGCCGCTCGGCCGCCGAGGGCGACAAGGCCGCCCGGCTCGCCGAACTGTCCGCCTTCGGGCAGGTCGCGTACGAGCAGCTCGACGTCGCCGACGAGGCCGCCCTGGAGGCCGCGATCGCCGCGGCGGAGGCCCGCTGGGGCCGCCCGCTCGACGGCGTGCTGCACCTGGCCGCAGCCGACCCGACCGGCCAGTGGTCCGAGCTGGAGAAGCACACCCTCGCGAAGGAGACCCGCGAGACCTTCGACCTGCACTACGGCGCCAAGGTCGCCGGCACCCTGGCCATCGCCAAGGCGCTGGAATCCCGTCCGGACGCCTCCCTGGTGCTCTTCGGATCCGTCAACGGCGAATTCGGCGGCCATTCCTTCGGCGCCTATTCCGCCGCGAACAGCTTCCTGACCGGATTCGCCGACCACTGGCGCCACGAGCGCGGGCGCACCGTGCACTGCCTGGCGTGGAGCATGTGGACCGGCGTCGGCATGAACAAGTCGCAGTCCGCCGCAGCCGCCGAACACCGCGGATTCCGTTCCATCGACCCGGAGACCGGCCTTCGGCTGTTTCTCAACGCCATGGCCGGAGACCAGCACTATCTGGTGGTCGGGCTCGACCTGAAGAACCCGGCCATTGTCGAGGAACTCGTACCGCAGAAGCTGCGGGTGAGCGAAATCGTCATCGCCTTCATTTCCGATGCTCCGGAACAGGCTTCCGTACGTGCCGCCATAGCGGAAAATGTGGGAAGCTTGGCCGTGCCGGTACGTATCGTCGCAGTGCCCCGCATCCCCAGGGACGCCTACGGCGCGGTGGACACCGCCCAGCTGCTGCACGACGTCGCACCGGACAAGCCGAGTCGCAAGTACACCGAGCCCGCAACCGAGTTGGAGCGAAACCTCGCTCTGATCTGGTCCGATGCCCTGGGCCGTCCGGAAGTCGGCAGGGACGATTCCTTCTTCGAACTCGGTGGGAATTCACTGCGGGCAACTCGCCTGCTGGCACTCGTCGACAACAAGCTCGGATTCCGGGTATCGACCCAAGAGCTGTACGAGCTGCCGACCGTGGCGGGAATGGCCGCGACCATCGAACGGCACACGACGAACTGACTGACCCTCAGCCGTCTTTAGTGGTGTCCTGCTGCCACACAATGCCACGTCTGCGCAGGACGACTGATCGAGGAGTAGACGCTAAATGATCCCCTTGTCCTTCGCCCAGCGGCGCCTGTGGTTCATCGACCGGTTCGAGGGGCCGTCGGCGACCTACAACGTTCCGTTCCTGCTGCGTCTGAACGGAACGCTCGATGAGGGCGCGCTTTCTGCCGCATTGCGCGACGTGGTCCTGAGGCACGAAAGCCTGCGCACCGTTTTCGTCGTCGACGAAAGCGGTGTGCCGGCCCAGCAGGTCCTTCCGGCCGAGAGCCTGGACCTGGACATTCCACTGATCGTCGTCGACCCCGGCACCGAGGGTGCCGAGGCTGCCGTGGACGCGGTGGTCGCCGAGGAGGTCGTCCACCACTTCGACCTCGCCACCGAGATCCCGGTACGGGCCCGTCTGGTGCGCAGCGCCCCGGACGAGCACGTGCTGATCCTCGTCATTCACCACATCGCCGCGGACGGCGAGTCGATGCTGCCGCTCTCCCGCGACCTGGCCGAGGCCTACACGGCCCGGGTCCACGGCGAGGCCCCGGAGTGGGAGGAACTCCCGGTCCAGTACGGGGAGTACACCCTCTGGCAGCGCGAGATGCTCGGCGAGGAGAGCGACCCCGACAGCGTCATCTCCGGCCAGCTCGCCTACTGGCGCGAAGAGCTCGCCGGCTCCCCCGAGCAGCTGCGGCTGCCGCTGGACCGGCCCCGCCCCGCGGTGATCAGCCACCGCGGCGACATGGTCGACTTCGCGATCGACGCCGAGCTGGTGGCCGCCGCCGAGCGACTGGCCTCCGTCCACGGCGCGAGCACCCCCATGGTCATGCAGGCGGCGCTCGCCGTCCTGCTGCACCACATGGGCGCCGGCGAGGACGTCCCGATCGGCGCCACCATCGCCGGCCGCGTCGACGAGGCCCTGCTGGACCTGGTCGGCTTCTTCGTCAACACCTGGGTGCTGCGCACCGACCTCTCCGGCAACCCCTCCTTCGACGAGGTGCTGGAGCGGGTCCGCGACAAGGCGCTCGCCGCGTACGACAACCAGGACGCCCCCTTCGAGCGCCTGGTCGAGGTCCTCAACCCCGAGCGCTCCACCGCCTACAACCCGCTGTTCCAGGTCATGTTCACCTGGCAGAGCAACGACCGGCTGGTCCTGGACCTGCCGGGGGTGACCGGCGAGCTCGAGGCCGTCCCCACCCACACCGCCAAGTTCGACCTGGAGTTCAACTTCGCCGTCGACCCGGCGGACCAGAGCATGCGGTGCGTGCTGGAGTACGCGACCGATCTTTTCAACCGCAGCACCGTGGAGAACATCGGTGCGCGCCTGCTCCAGGTGCTGCGCCACCTCGTCACCGAGCCCACCCGACCGGTCGGCTCCGTCGACGTGCTGCTGCCCGGCGAGCGCGAGCGGCTGGCCGGCTTCGCCGACACCGCCGCCTCCACCCCCGCGGTGACCGTCCCCGAGCTGTTCGAGCAGCAGGTCGCCGTCGACCCGGACGCGCTCGCCGTCGTGTTCGGCGAGCAGACCCTGACGTACCGGGAGCTCGACGAGCGCGCGAACCGGTTGGCACACGCCCTCCTGGAGCGCGGTGTGCAGCCGGAGACCCTGGTGGGCCTCGCGCTGCCGCGCTCGGCCGACCTGGTCGTCGCGATGCTCGGCATCATGAAGTCCGGTGCCGCCTACCTGCCGATCGACCCCCGCTTCCCGAGCAAGCGCCTGAGCCTGGTGCTCTCCCAGGCCCGCCCGGTGCTGCTGCTCACCGACCTCGCGACGGCGGCCGGACTGCCGGAGCACGACGCCCCCTGCCTGTTCCTCGAGGAGCTGGAGCTGGCCGAGGCCGAGGCCGCGGCCGTGACCGTGCCGCTGCGCCCGGACAACCTCGCGTACGTCATGTACACCTCGGGCTCCACGGGTACCCCCAAGGGCGTTGCGATCACCCACCACGGCGTGGTCAACGGCGTGATGCGGCTGGCCTCGGTGGTCGGGATCGGCCCCGGCTCCCGGATGCTGGCCGGCACCTCCATCAACTTCGATGTCTCCGTCTTCGAGATCATCACGGCGCTGACCTCCGGTGGCAGCGTCGAGGTGGTCCGCGACGTGCTGGAGCTGGGCGAGCGCGACGGCTGGTCCGGCAGCGTGATCAGCTCCGTCCCCTCGGTCTTCGCCGAAGTCCTGGACCAGATCGCCGGCAAGACCAGCGTGGACACCCTGGTGTTCGCCGGTGAAGCCCTGCCGGCCTCCCTGATCGCCCGGGCCCGCGAGGCCTTCCCCGGCGTCCGCGTGGTCAACAGCTACGGCCAGACCGAGTCCTTCTACGCCGGTACGTTCACCGTGGACGGCGCGCAGGAGTGGGACGCCAACGGCAGCGTGCCGATCGGCGACCCGCTGGGCAACATGCGCGCCCATGTGCTGGGCCCCGGCCTGACCCCGGTGCCCCCCGGCGTGGTGGGCGAGCTCTATGTCTCCGGCGTGGTCGGCCGTGGCTACCACGGCCGCTCCGCCCTGACGGCGGAACGTTTCGTCGCCGACCCGTTCGGCCCGGCCGGCTCGCGCATGTACCGCACCGGCGACCTGGCCCGCTGGAACTCCGAGGGCAAGCTGGAGTACGCGGGCCGCGGCGACAGCCAGGTCAAGATCCGCGGTCTGCGGATCGAGCCCGGCGAGATCGAGGCCGCCCTCACCGCCCACCCCGGCGTCTCCCAGGCCGTGGTCACCGTCTACGAGCGGGCCGGCGCCAAGCAGCTCGTCGGCTACGTCGTCCCAGTCGGCGTCCTCGGCAACGACCCGGGCGCCGCCGAGAGCATCGGCGACCTGCACGTCGACCTCACCGCCGGCGTCTCCACGGCCGAGCTGCGCAAGTTCGTCTCCGCGCGCCTGCCGGAGTACATGGTCCCGTCCGCCTTCGTGATGCTGGACCGGCTGCCGCTCGCCCCCAACGGCAAGCTGGACCGGGCCGCCCTGCCCGCCCCGGTCTTCAAGGGCGAGGTCTACCGCGGCCCGTCCAACGAGGTCGAGGAGACCCTGGCCGCCGTCTTCGCCGAGGTCCTCGGCGTCGACCGGGTCGGCGTCGACGACGACTTCTTCGCCATCGGCGGCGACAGCATCCGCTCCATCCAGGTGGTCTCCCGCTCCCGTGCCCGTGGAGTCGAGGTCAGCCCGCGCGAGGTCTTCCAGTGCCGCACCGTGGCCGAGCTCGCGATCGCCGCCGGCGGCCGGGTCGGCGCCGCGGTGGTCCTCGAGGAGTTCGAGGGCGGCGGCGTCGGCTTCATGCCGCTGCTGCCCGTGGCCCGCTACCTCCTCGAACTGGGCGGCGGCTTCGACCGGTTCACCATGTCCACGGTCGCCGACCTCCCCGCCGGCATCGACCGCGACGGCCTGGCCACCACCCTGGCCGCCGTCTGGGACCGGCACGACCTGCTCCGCTCCCGGCTCGTCGACGACGGCATGATCGTCACCGCGCCCGGTTCCGTCGACGTCGCCTCCCTCATCCACCGCGTGGAGTGGGACGGCGCCTGGGACGAGGCCTGGTACGCCCGCGCCACCGAGGAACTCGACGCGGCCACCGGCCGCCTGGACCCAACCGCCGGCGTGATGGCCCAGTTCGTCTGGTTCGACGCCGGAACCGGCGTCGGCCGCCTCCTCATCAGCCTCCACCACCTGGTCGTGGACGGCGTCTCCTGGCGCATCCTGCTCCCGGACCTCGCCGAGGCCTGGGGCAGGATCCGCGACGGCAAGGCTCCGGAGCTCCCCGCGGTCGGCACCTCGGTACGCCGCTGGACCCAGGCCCTGGTCGACGCGGCGGAGAGCCCCGAGCGGCTCGCCGAGCTCGAGCTGTGGAAGTCCGTGGTCGAAGGCCCGGACCCGCTGCTCGGCTCCCGTGACATCGACCCCGAGGTCGACGTCATCTCCGCGGTCGACTACGTCTGGCTGAAGGTTCCCGCCGCCGTCACAAGCGCCCTGCTCGCCGAGGTCCCCGCCGCCTACCGCGGCGGTGTCAACGACGGCCTGCTCAGCGCCCTGGCCGTCGCGGTGTCGAGCTGGCGCCGCAGCCGCGGCATCGACGAGTCCTCCCTGCTGGTCAAGCTGGAGGGCCACGGCCGCGAGGAAGGCGTCGTCCCCGGCGCCGACCTGTCCCGCACCGTCGGCTGGTTCACCAGCATGTTCCCGGTCCGCCTGGACCTCGGTACCGCCGACGTCGAGGACGCCCTCGCCGGCGGCGCAGCCACCGGGCAGGTCATCAAGGCCGTCAAGGAGCAGCTGCTCCGGATCCCCGACAAGGGCCTCGGCTACGGCCTGCTCCGCTACCTCAACGACGACACCGCCGCCGTGCTCGCCGAGTACCCGACCGGCCAGATCGCCTTCAACTACCTGGGCGTCTTCAACTCGGCCGATATGCCCGAGGAGCTGCGCGGCCTGGGCTGGACCCAGGCCCCCGGCACCAACGAGCTCATCGCCGTCCCCGACGCCGACATGCCGGTGATGTCCACCCTGGAGATCAACGCGCTCGTCACCGACTCCGGTCAGCTGACCGCCCGGTTCGGCTTCCCGACCGGCGTCCTGGCCCGCGAGGACGTCGAGCAGCTCGCCGAGCTGTGGCAGACCGCGCTGGAAGGCGTGGTCCGGCACGCCGCCGGGCCCGAGGCCGGCGGCCTGACCCCCTCCGACGTCCCGCTCGTCGCCGTCCGCCAGAGCGAGCTGGAGGTCTGGGAGCGCCGCTACCCGTCCCTCACCGACGTATGGCCGCTCACCCCGCTGCAGAACGGGCTCCTCTTCGAGTCCATGCTGTCCGACGCCACCTACGACGCGTACCAGATGCAGTTCGCGTACCACCTGTCCGGCCCGGTGGACGCCGCCCGCATGCGCGCGGCCGGCCAGGCCCTGCTGGACCGGTACGCCAACCTGCGCACCGCGTTCGTCTCCGACGACGCCGGCGACCTCGTCCAGCTGGTCCTGGGCGATGTCGAACTGCCCTGGCAGCACCTGGACATGACCGGCAAGGGCGAGGAGGCCTTCCAGGACTTCCTGATCGAGGACCGCAACACGCGGTTCGACCCGGTCAGCCCGCCGCTGCTGCGCATCACCCTGGTCACCCGCGGCCCCGACCGCTCCGCGCTGGTCTTCACCGCCCACCACGTGCTGTTCGACGGCTGGTCGGTGCCGTGGCTGATGCAGGACCTGCTGCGCCTGTACGGTTCCGCCGGCGATGCCACGGCCCTGCCGCGGGTCCGCGGATTCCGCGAGTTCCTGGTGTGGCTGGCCGAGCAGGACCGCGACGCCGCCGCCCGGGCCTGGTCCGAGGAGCTCGACGGCTTCGACGAGCCCACCCTGCTGGTGCCGGACAAGGGCGCCGACTCGCACAGCGACGACGTCGGCCTGGTCGAGGTGCCGCTCTCCACCGAGCTCGCCCTCGGCCTGACCGCCACCGCCGCCGACCTCGGCGTCACCCTGAACACCCTGGTCCAGGGCGCCTGGGCGGTCCTGCTGGGCCAGCTGACCGGCCGCTCGGACGTGGTGTTCGGCGCCACCGTCTCGGGCCGCCCGCCGGCCGTGCCGGACGTCGAGTCCATGGTGGGCCTGTTCATCAACACCCTGCCCGTGCGGGTGCCGGCCGCCCCCGGCGACTCCTTCGCCGAGCTGCTCGGCGCGCTGCAGAACCGGCAGGGCGCGCTGCTCGACCACCACCACTACGGCCTGACCGAGATCTACCAGGCCGCCGGGACCAACAACCTGTTCGACACCATCGTGGTGTTCGAGTCCTACCCGGTCGACCATGTCGGCCTGAGCGAGGCCAACGCCTCCTCCGGTGTCGCCATCACCGGCATCACCCCGTTCAGCGGCACCCACTACCCGCTGACCGTGATGGCCGACGCCGACCCCAACCTCCAGCTGTCCCTCCAGTACCAGCGCAACGTCCTCGGCCGGGCCGCGGTGGACACCCTCGCGGAGCGCTTCGAGCGGGTCCTGACCCAGCTGGTGGCCACCCCGCACATGCCGGTCGGCGCGGTGGACGTGCTTGCCCCCGCGGAGCGGGAGCAGATCCTGCGCGGCGCCGGCACCACCACGGCGGAGGTCCCCGAGGCCACCGTCCCCGGCCGGTTCGCCGAGCAGGCCGCGGCCACCCCGGACGCCGTCGCGGTGGTGTCCGGAGAGCAGTCGCTGACCTACCGCGAGCTGGACGAGCGCGCGGACCGGGTGGCGGCCGGCCTGGCCGCCCGCGGCGTGGGCCGCGAGTCGGTCGTCGCCGTCGCGCTGCCGCGCACCGCGGACCTGGTGGTCGCCCTCCTCGGCGTCCTCAAGTCCGGGGCCGGCTATGTGCCGATCGACCCGGAGTACCCGAGCCGCCGGCTCGAGTTCATCCTGAACGACGCGGCCCCCTCGCTGATCCTCACCGAGGCCGCGGCCCAGAGCGTGCTGCCGCCCGCCGACATCCCCCGGCTGTTCCTCGACGAGATCGAGATCGCCGCCGAGGGCGCGGGTGCGGCGACGACCGCCGCAGTGGCCCCGCTCCCGGACAACGTGGCGTACGTGATGTACACCTCCGGTTCCACCGGCATCCCCAAGGGCGTGGCCATCACCCACCGGAACGTCACCAACGCCCTGCCGGGCCTGGTCGACGCCCTCGGTGTGGAGCCGGGCGCGCGGGTCCTGGCCGGTGCGTCGATCAACTTCGACGTGTCCGTGTTCGAGATCTTCTCGGCGCTGACCACCGGCGGCAGCGTCGAGCTGGTCCGCGATGTCCTCGCCCTCGCCGAGCGCGCGGACTGGGCCGCCGATGTGATCAGCTCGGTCCCCTCGGCCTTCGCCGAACTGCTGGACGACCTGCCGGGCCGGATCAGCCCGCAGGCCCTGGTGTTCGCCGGCGAGGGCCTGCCGGCCTCGCTGGTGGCCCGGGCCCGGGCGGCCTTCCCCGGCGTCCGCGTGGTCAACGGCTACGGCCAGACCGAGTCCTTCTACGCCACCGCCTTCTCCCTGGCCGCCGCCGAGGAGTGGACCGGCGGCGCGAGCGCGCCGATCGGCGCACCCCTGGGCAACGTCCGGGCGTATGTCCTGGGCGCCGGCCTGACCCCCGTCCCGCCCGGTGTGACGGGTGAGCTCTACGTGGCCGGCGCCTCCCTGGGCCGTGGCTACCGGGGCCGTGCCGCCCTCACGGCGGAACGATTCGTCGCCGACCCCTTCGGCCCGGCCGGCTCCCGGATGTACCGCACCGGCGACCTCGCCCGCTGGACCGCCGAAGGCACCCTGGAGTACGTCGGCCGCGGCGACGGCCAGGTCAAGATCCGCGGCGTCCGCGTCGAGCCCGCCGAGGTCGAGGCCGTCCTGATCACCCACCCCCAGGTGGGCCAGGCACTGGTCATCGCCCGCGAGGGCCAGGGCAAGAGCACCTCCAAGTACCTCGCCGCCTATGTGGTCCCCGCCGGGACCGAGGCGCCCGAGAACCTCCGCGGCTACACCTCCGCGCGGCTGCCCGACCACCTGGTGCCCGCCGCGTTCGTCACCCTGGAGAAGTTCCCGCTGCTGCCCAACGGCAAGGTGGACCGGGCCGCGCTGCCCGAGCCGCAGTTCACCGGAGTGGCCTACCGGGCACCCCGCAACGCCAACGAGGAAGTGCTGTGCCGCCTGTTCGCCGAGGTCCTCGGCGTGGACCGGATCGGCATCGACGACGACTTCTTCGCCCGCAACGGCCACTCGCTGCTCGCCACCCGTCTGGTCAACCGGATCCGCGCCGCCCTCGGCGTGGAGGTCCGCGTCCGGCTGGTGTTCGACGCGCCCACCGTCGCCGAGCTGAGCCGTCACCTGACGACCACCGGCCCGGCCCGTCCGCAGCTGCGCCGCGTCGAGACGCGCCCCGAGCGGGTGCCGCTCTCCTACGCGCAGACCCGGCTGTGGTTCGTGGACCGCTTCGAGGGTCCCTCGTCCACGTACAACCACTCCTTCGTGCTGCGCCTGGCCGGCCTGCTCAACGTCGAGGCGCTGCGCGCCGCCGTCCGCGACCTGGTGGCCCGCCACGAGACCCTGCGCACCCTGATGGTCGAGGACGCCGACGGCCACCCCTTCCAGCAGGTCGTGCCCGCGGCCGAGGTGTCCCTGGACATCCCGCTCGTCGACGTGTCGGTCAACGGCGTGGCCGAAGCCGTGGCCGAGGTCCTCGAGGACCCGTTCCGGATGGCGACGCAGATCCCGGTCCGGGCCGCCCTGGTGCGCTCCGGCGCCGAGGAGCACCGGCTGGTCCTGGTGATCCACCACATCGCCGTCGACGGCGAGTCGATGGCCCCGCTCGCCCGCGACCTGGGCGCCGCCTACGCGGCCCGGCTGGACGGCCACGCCCCGGACTGGGAGGAACTGCCGGTCCAGTACGTCGACTACACGCTGTGGCAGCGCGAGCTGCTCGGCGAGGCCGACGACCCGGACAGCCTCCTCACCGCCCAGGCCTCGTACTGGCGGCAGGAGCTGGCCGGCGTCCCGCAGCCGCTGCCGCTGCCCGTGGACCGGCCCCGCCCGCCGGCCCCCAGCCACCGCGGTGACGTCGTGGAGTTCGGCCTCGACCCGGAGCTGTCGGCCAAGGTCGAGGAGCTGGCCCGCACCCACGGCGCGACCGCGTCGATGGTGCTCCAGTCGGCGCTGTCGGTCCTGCTCGGCCGGCTCGGCAGCGGTGACGACATCACCATGGGCTCCCCGATCGCCAACCGCACCGACGCGGAACTGGCCGAGCTGGTCGGCTTCTTCGTCAACACCTGGGTGCTGCGCGCCGACCTGTCGGGCAACCCCTCCTTCGAGGAGGTGCTGCGGCAGGTGCGGGGCAAGGCCCTCACCGCGTACGACAACCAGGAAGCGCCCTTCGAGCGGCTGGTGGAGATCCTCAACCCGGAGCGCTCCACCGCCTACCACCCGCTGTTCCAGGTGATGTTCGCCTGGCAGAACATCACCCGCGAGGACTTCGAGATGCGCGGGCTCCAGGTCACCTGGGAGCCCTCGTTCACCGACACCGCGAAGTTCGACCTGTTCTTCAACATGGGCGACATCCCCGGTACCGGCGTGATCGGCTACCTCGAATACGCGACCGACCTGTTCAACCGAGGCACCATCGAGAAGCTCGCCGACCGCTTTGTGCAGGTCGTCCGCCAGCTCGTGACCGAGCCGGCCCGCCGGATCGCCACGGTGGACGTGCTGGTCCCGGGCGAGCAGGAGCTGCTGGACACCTTCAACCGTCCTGCGGTCCCGGCCGCCGCCAAGACCGTGACCGGACTGTTCGAGGCGCAGGCCGCCGCCGCCCCCGATGCGGTGGCCGTGGTGTCCGGCGAGCAGACCCTGACGTACCGGGAGCTCGACGAGCGCGCGAACCGGCTGGCCCGCGCCCTGGCCGGCCGCGGTGTGCGGCAGGAGTCCGTGGTGGGTCTGGCACTGTCCCGCTCGGCCGACCTGGTCGTTGCGATGCTCGGCATCCTGAAGTCCGGTGCCGCCTACCTCCCGATCGACCCCCGTTTCCCGAGCGGGCGACTGGGCCTGATGCTGGAACAGGCCGCCCCCGAGCTGCTCCTCCTCGACGAGGAGGCCGCCCGGGTGCTGCCGGAGCACGGGGTCACGGAGCTCTTCCTCGGGAAGATCGACCTGACAGAGGGTGCGTCGGCTGCTGTACCGGTCGCGCCGTCCCCGGACAACCTGGCGTACGTGATGTACACCTCCGGTTCCACGGGCGTCCCCAAGGGCGTTGCCGTGACCCACGGCAACGTCACCAGCGCCCTGCCGGGCCTGGTGGCGGCCCTCGGGCTGGAGCAGGGGGCCCGGATCCTGGCCGGCACCTCGGTCAACTTCGACGTCTCGGTCTTCGAGATCATGACCGCGCTGACCACGGGCGGCAGCGTCGAGGTGGTCCGCGACGTGCTGGAGCTGGGCGAGCGGGACAGCTGGTCGGGCAGTGTGATCAGCTCGGTTCCCTCGGTCTTCGCGGAGCTGCTGGACCAGATCGCGGGCAAGACCAGCGTGGACACCCTGGTGTTCGCGGGCGAGGCCCTGCCGGCCTCGCTGGTGGCCCGGGCCAGGGCGGCCTTCCCCGGTGTCCGGGTGGTCAACGGCTACGGCCAGACCGAGTCCTTCTACGCCACCGCCTTCTCCCTGGCCGGCGGCGAGGAATGGGACGGTGCGGCCGGTGCGCCGATCGGCACCCCGCTGGAGAACGTCCGGGCGTACGTCCTGGGCGCCGGTCTGACCCCGGTCCCGCCGGGCGTCCCCGGTGAGCTGTACGTGGCCGGCGCTTCCGTGGGCCGTGGCTACCGGGGCCGTGCCGCCCTGACGGCGGAACGTTTCGTCGCCGACCCGTTCGGCCCGGCCGGCTCGCGCATGTACCGCACCGGCGACCTGGCCCGCTGGACCGCCGACGGCACCCTGGAGTACGTCGGCCGCGGTGACGCCCAGGTGAAGATCCGCGGTCTGCGGATCGAGCCCGGCGAGATCGAGGCCGCGCTCACCGCCCACCCGGGCGTCGAGCAGGCCGCCGTCCTGGTCCGCGCCGGCAAGGGCGACGCCAAGCAGCTCGTCGGCTATGTCGTCCCGGCCCGCACCGCGGACCAGGACGGCCCGGCCAAGAAGAACAGCATGGACCTGACCGCCGGTGTCTCCGCGCAGGAGCTCCGCCGGTTCGCCTCGGCCCGCCTGCCGGAGTACATGGTCCCGTCCGCCTTCGTGGTGCTGGACCGGCTGCCGCTGACCCCCAACGGCAAGCTGGACCGGGCCGCCCTGCCCGACCCCGTGTTCAAGGGCGAGGTCTACCGCGGCCCGTCCAACGAGGTCGAGGAGACCCTGGCCGCGGTCTTCGCCGAGGTCCTCGGTGTGGACCGGGTGGGTGTGGACGACGACTTCTTCGCCATCGGCGGGGACAGCATCCGGTCCATCCAGGTGGTCTCCCGCTCCCGTGCCCGCGGGGTCGAGGTCAGCCCGCGTGAGGTCTTCCAGTGCCGCACCGTGGCCGAGCTCGCCCTGATCGCGGCCGAGCGGGTCGGTGCCGCGGTGGTCCTCGAGGAGTTCGAGGGCGGCGGCGTCGGCTTTATGCCGCTGCTGCCGGTGGCCCGCTACCTGATGGAACTGGGCGGCGGCTTCGACCGGTTCACCATGTCCACCGTCGCCGACCTGCCGGCCGGCATCGACCGGGACGGCCTGGTCGCCACCCTGGCCGCGGTCTGGGACCGGCACGACCTGCTCCGCTCCAAGCTGGTCGACGGCGGCATGATCGTCACCGCGCCCGGCTCGGTGGACGTATCGGGCCTGGTGCACCGGATCGACTGGGACGGCGCCTGGGACGAGGCGTGGCTGGCCCGCGCCACCGAGGAGCTCGACGCGGCCACCGGCCGCCTGGACCCGGCCGCCGGCGTGATGGCCCAGTTCGTCTGGTTCGACGCCGGAACCGGCGCCGGCCGCCTGCTGGTGATCCTGCACCACCTGGTCGTCGACGGCGTCTCCTGGCGCATCCTGCTCCCGGACCTCGCCGAGGCCTGGGGCAGGATCCGCGACGGCAAGGCCCCGGAACTCCCCGCGGTCGGCACCTCGGTGCGCCGCTGGACCCAGGCACTGGTGGACGAGGCCGCCTCGCCGGAGCGCGTCGCCGAACTCGGCCTGTGGCAGTCCGTGGTGGACGGCCCGGACCCGCTGCTCGGCTCCCGTGACATCGACCCCGCCGTGGACGTCATCTCCACCGTGGAGCACGTCTGGCTGAAGGTGCCGGGCTGGGTCACAAGTGCCCTGCTCACCGACGTCCCCGCCGCCTTCCGCGGCGGTGTCAACGACGGCCTGCTGACCGGCCTCGCCCTGGCCGTCGCCCAGTGGCGGCGGGCCCGCGGGATCGAGGAGTCCTCCCTGCTGGTCAAGCTGGAGGGCCACGGCCGCGAGGAAGGCGTCGTCCCCGGCGCCGACCTGTCCCGCACCGTCGGCTGGTTCACCAGCATGTTCCCGGTCCGGCTCGACATCGGCGAGGCGGACCTGGAGGAGGCCCTCGCCGGCGGCGCATCCGCCGGACGCGTGGTCAAGGCGGTCAAGGAACAGCTGCTCCGGATCCCCGACAAGGGCCTCGGCTACAGCCTGCTCCGCTACCTCAACGACGACACCGCCGAACAGCTCCGCGGCCACGGCACCGGACAGATCGCGTTCAACTACCTCGGCCGGTTCTCCACCACGGACATGCCGGAGGAGCTGCGCGGGCTGGGCTGGACCCTCGCCCCCGGCAGCAACGAACTGATCGCCGTCCCCGACGCCGACATGCCGGTGATGTCCACCCTGGAGATCAACGCGGCCGTCACCGACACCAAGGAGGGCCCGCAGCTGGGAGTCCGCTTCGGCTTCCCGGCCGGAGTCCTGGCCCGCGCCGAGGTCGAGCAGCTCGCCGACCTCTGGCGGACCGCCCTGGAGGGCCTGGCCCGCCACGTCGCCCAGCCGGGCGCCGGCGGCCTGACCCCCTCCGACGTCCCGCTCGTCTCGGTCCGCCAGAGCGAGCTGGAGGTCTGGGAACGCCGCCACCCGTCGCTCACCGACGTCTGGCCGCTCACCCCGCTCCAGTCCGGTCTGCTCTTCGAGTCGCTGATGGCCGACTCCACCTACGACGCCTACCACGTCCAGGTGGTGTACGACCTCTCCGGCGCCGTGGACCCGGACCGGATGCGGACCGCCGGCCAGGCCCTGCTCGACCGGTACGCCAACCTGCGCACCGCCTTCGTCTCCGACGCCGCCGGCAACCAGGTGGCGCTGGTCCTGGACGAGGTCGAACTCCCCTGGGAGTTCGCCGACCTCCGCGACCTGGACGCCGCACAGCGCGCCCAGGCACTGGAGCGCTTCCTGGCCGAGGACCAGGCCAACCGCTTCGACCCGACCCGCGCCCCGCTGCTCCGGCTCTCGCTGGCGCTGACCGGCGCGGACGAGGCCGAACTGGTCCTCACCTCGCACCACGCGCTGCTCGACGGCTGGTCGCTGAGCGTGCTGATGCAGGAGCTGCTGCGCCTGTACGGCTCGGCCGGCGACGCCTCGGTGCTGCCGCGGGCCCGCAAGTACCGGGACTTCCTCGGCTGGATGACCGAGCAGGACGCCGAGGAGTCCGCCCGGGCCTGGGAGACCGAGCTCGCCGGGGTCGAGGAGCCCACGCTCATCGCGCCCGGCGCCGGATCCGAGGTGGACCCGGAGCGGGTCGGCCAGGTCGAGATCCCGCTGTCCTCCGAGACCGCCCGCGAACTGGTGCGCAGCGCCGCCGACCTCGGCATCACGCTGAACACCCTGGTCCAGGGCACCTGGGCGATCGTCCTCGGCAGCCTGACCGGCCGCTCGGACGTGGTCTTCGGCACCACCGTCTCGGGCCGCCCGCCGGCCGTGGCCGGGGTGGAGTCCATGGTGGGCCTGTTCATCAACACCCTCCCGGTGCGGGCGGAGCTGTCCCCCTGGCACACCCTGCGCCAGGTGCTGACGGGTCTGCAGGACCGGCAGGGCCCGCTGATGGACCACCACCACATCGGACTGACGGAGGTCACCCGGAGCACTGGGCTGGGCACCCTGTTCGACACCGTGGTCGTCTTCGAGTCCTTCCCGATGGACCGGGACGGTCTCGCCGACACCAGCGTCAACGGCGGCATCGCCATCACCGGTGTCAGCACCGGCAACGGCACCCACTACCCGCTGGGCATCGCGGCTGCGGCCGACGACTCCCTGCACGTGGTGATGGAGTACCAGGAGGACCTGTTCGAGGCCTCGGCCGCCGAGGGGATCGCCGCCCGGTTCGCCCGGGTGCTGAACCAGCTGGTGTCCGACCCGGACGTGGCGCTCGGCGCGGTGGACATGGTGCCGCCGACCGAGCGGGAGCGGCTGCTGGCCGGCTTCAACGCCACCACCGCGGCCACCGGGGACGGCACGATCCCGGACCTGTTCGAGCGTCAGGCCGCCGCGACCCCGGATGCCGTGGCGGTGCTCTTCGAAGAGGAGCAGCTGACCTACCGCGAGCTCGACGAGCGGGCGAACCGGCTGGCCCACGCCCTGGTGGCACAGGGCGTCGGACCGGAGACGGTGGTGGCGGTCGCCACCCGCCGCTCCCCGGACCTGGTGGTGGCCCTGCTCGGCGTGTCCAAGGCGGGCGGCGCCTACCTGCCCGTCGACCACACCTACCCGGCCGAGCGCATCGCCTACATGGTCGAGGACTCGGGAGCCCGGCTGGCCGTGGTGGACGCGGTCGCGGCCGAGGTCCTGGCCGGCCACGGCCTGCCGACCCTCCGGGTCGACGAGGCCGTCGCGGACCGGGCCGGAACCGGCGGGTCCGTCGCCCCGGTCGAGCGGTTCCAGACCCTCGACAGTGCCGCGTACGTCATCTACACCTCGGGTTCCACCGGCCGCCCCAAGGGCACCGTGGTCACCCACCGGGGGATCGCCAGCCTGGTCGCCGCGCACGCGGAGAAGATGGCGGTCACCGCCGGCAGCCGCATGCTGCAGCTCGTCTCGCCCAGCTTCGACGTGTCGATCTGCGAGATGTTCACGGTCCTGCTGACCGGGGCGGCCCTGGTGGTCGCCGACAAGGAACAGCTGGCTCCGGGCCTGCCGCTGGCCGACACCGTCGACCGGCACAAGGTGACGCACATGATGCTGCCGCCCGCGATGCTGGCCGCGCTCCCGACGGACGCGCTGACCAGCGTGGTCTCCCTGCTGGTCGGCGGCGAATCGCCGGCCCCGGAGCTGGTCGCCGCCTGGGCGCCGGGCCGCCGGATGATGAACGTCTACGGCCCGACGGAAACCACGGTGTGCGCCACGATGGGCGCGCCGATGACCCCGGACGGCACGGTGTTCCCGATCGGCACGCCCATCCACAACACCCGGGTGTACGTGCTCGATTCGGCGCTCCAGCCGGTGCCGGTGGGCGTGGCCGGCGAGCTGTACATCGCCGGGCCCGGCGTGGCCCGCGGGTACCTCGGCAAGCCGACCGTGACCGCCGAACGCTTCGTGGCCTCCCCGTTCGGGCGGCCCGGCGAGCGGATGTACCGGACCGGCGACGTGGTGTCCTGGAACGAGGCCGGCGAGCTGGTCTTCCGGGGACGCGCGGACGACCAGGTCAAGATCCGCGGCTTCCGCATCGAGCTCGGCGAGATCGAGGCCGCCCTGGTCTCGCACCCCGACGTGGACCGTGCGGTGGTGGTCGTGGACGTCGACGCCCAGCGCATGGACAAGCGCCTGGTGGGCTATGTGGTGCCGGCTGGCGAGGTCTCCGAGGACCTGCTCGCCGACGTGCGGGCACTGCTGCGGGACCGGCTGCCGGAGCACATGGTGCCCGCCGCGCTGATGGTCATCGACGAGGTGCCGCTGACCCTGAGCGGCAAGCTCGACAAGCGGGCGCTGCCCGCACCGGAGTACGCGGGCGAGTCGGCCGGCCGTACGCCGCGGACTCCGCGCGAGGAGATCCTCTGCGGCCTGTTCGCGGAGGTGCTGGGGCTCGAGTCGGTCACCATCGACGACAGCTTCTTCGTCCGGGGCGGACACTCCCTGCTGGCCTCCCGGCTCATCACCCGCATCCGGATCGTGCTGGGCGTCAACCTCCCGCTGCGGGCGGTGTTCGACTCCCCGACGGTCGCCGAGCTGGTGGGCTACCTGGAGGCGGAGGGCGCCTCCGCCGGCTCCGGTGACCCCTTCGGTGCGGTCCTGTCCATCAAGGGCGGCGCCAATTCCGTGACAAACGACCGGACTCTGTGGTTCATCCACCCCGGTGGCGGCATATGCTGGCCCTACCTCGGATTCGCCGGTCGTCTTCCGCAGTACACGACGATCAACGGAATCCAGGCCAAGGGATTCGACGGCCGGACGAAACTGCCCGAGTCGATCGACGAGATGATCCTCGATTACGTCGGGGAGATTCTGGAAATCCAGCCGGAAGGCCCCTTCCACCTCGCCGGATATTCCATCGGCGGTACGTTCGCCCAGGCGATCGCCGCAGAACTGCAGCAGCGTGGGCACGAGGTCGCGCTGCTGGCGATGCTGGACAGCGTGCCCAGCACGTACCTGGTCACGCAGGCATCGCCCACCGCGGGCGCGCTCCGGGAGTACTTCCAGGAGCAGCTCACCGGCCAGGCCGGCTCGGAGGACTACGAGTCGTTCCTGGACAACGCGGTACGCGTCATCCTCAACCACACGTCTCTGACGCCGGGATTCAATTCGCCCGTCTTCCACGGAGACGCGCTCTTCTTCAACGCCGTGCCCAACCCGGACGCGACGTTCGGCGACCTGTGGAAGCCGTTCATCACGGGCACCGTCAAGCAGTACGACATCGAGACCACCCACCACGAAATGGTGCTGCCGGAACCTGCTGCCGAGATTTGCCGGATCGTCGGTCGAGAAGTTTCCGCAAAGCAGTCGGATGGAAATGGAGTTCAGGTATGAGTAGCAACCCGTTCGACGACGAGAGCGGCCAGTTCTACGTCCTGGTGAACGGCGAGGACCAGCACTCGCTGTGGCCCGCCTTCGCCGAGGTTCCGGCCGGCTGGCGCATCGTGTTCGGCGCGGCCGACCGGCCGGCCTGCCTGACCTACGTCGAGGACAACTGGACGGACCTGCGGCCCAAGAGCCTGCAGGACGCCATGGCCGTCTCCCAGTAGTTCCGGATTTCCCAGCGTACGCAGAGAGGAAGCATCAGTGTCTGAGGTCATCGAGCGGTGGAACGTCCACCCAACCCGCCAGTGGCTGCGGGGAATCCGGCCGGCCGGCGCGATCGAGTTCGACGAGGAGATCGGCGCCTGGTGCGCCTACGGCTACAACGAGGTCGAGCAGATCCTCGGCGACCACGCCACGTTCTCGGCGGCGACGGCCAAATACGCCGCGGTGCAGGTCGACCCGAAGTTCCAGGAAGGGGACATCTCGCAGATGGACCCGCCGGAGCAGAACAAGTACCGGAAGCTGATCGGCCACGCCTTCACCCCGCGGGTCATCAACGGCCTCGAGGGCCGCATCCAGAAGATCACCGATGAGCTGATCGACGAGGTGCAGGAGAAGGGCAGCTTCGAGCTGGTGGCGGACCTCGCCTACCCGCTGCCCGTGATCGTGATCGCCGAGATGCTGGGCGTCCCGCTCAGCGACCGCGACCTGTTCAAGGGTGTCGCGTTCGACATCATCGAGAACATGGCCGGCCTGGACTTCGTGGCCGGCGGCGAGGGCATCGAGGACCAGATCCACGCCGCCGAGGCCCGCCTGAAGCCCATGCTCGACTACATGGCCGACCAGGTGGCCCAGCGCCGCAAGCAGCCCCGCGAGGACCTGCTGACCTACCTCATCCAGGCGGAGCAGGACGGCGAGACCCTCACCGACAACGAGGTCGTCAACATCGCCAACGTGCTGCTGATCACCGGCCACATCACCAGCACCATGATGGTCGGCAACACCATGGCCTGCCTGGACACCGAGCCCGCCGTGTTCGACAAGGTGCGCGCGGACCGCTCGCTGGTCCCGGGCGCCATCGAGGAGGCGCTGCGCCTGCTTCCGCCGGCCGCCACGCTGTCCCGGGTGACCACCCGTGAGGTCGAGATCGGCGGGGTCACCATCCCGGCCGAGCAGATGATCCTCCCGTGGGTGAGCGCGGCCAACCGCGACCCGCTCAAGTTCGACCGTCCCAACGTGTTCGACCCGGCCCGCACCCCGAACGACAGCATCTCCTTCGGCTACGGCGTGCACTACTGCCTGGGCACCCGCCTCGCCCGACTCGAGGGCAAGATCGCGATCAACACGATCCTGGACCGCTTCCCGAAGTTCTCCAGCAACCCGGAGAACCCGCCGACCTTCTTCCCGTCCACGGACATGCTCGGCGTGCGCTCCTTCGACGTCCTCTACAAGTAAGGCGCTCGTACCTCGCACCGGTCACGCGGCACCCTCCGCCGGGTCGCCGCGTGACCGTTTGCGGGATCGGGGCACGGAATGCTCGCTCAGCAGGGGGATACACCTATGACGACGACGACAGAACTGGCCGCCCTGTGGGGGCTGGCAGAGCACCGCACCTGGCTGCGCGGCGAGCGCCCGGACGAGCCGGTGTGGTTCGACGAGAAGCTCGGACTGTGGCAGGTCTGGGGCTACCGCGAGGTATGCGAGGTCCTGAACGACCCAGCCAAGTACTCGACCGACAGCGCCCGGCTGTTCGAGGTCGACGAGGAAGCGCGGAAGTATTTCGCCGGTGACATCGCGCAGATGGACGGGCCCGACCACATCCACATGCGCCGGCAGGTCGGCAAGCTGCTGACGCCCAAGCACCTGGGCGACCTGGAGGAGCAGGTCCGGCAGACGGCGGTCGAACGGCTCGACCTGCTGGGCGACCGGGACCGCTTCGACCTGATCCACGACTTCATCGACGAGGTGTCGGGGATCCTGTTCAGCCGGATCATCGGCACCCCGGTCGAGGGCCGCAAGCACCTGCTCCGCGTGAACGCGACCATGGACGTGGACGCGCACATGAGCACCTCCGGGCAGGAGGGCGAGGAGTACTTCAGCTCCATGCTCAACCCCCTGCAGCCGCTCCGCGAGTTCCTCAGCGAGGTCATCGAGGAGCGGATGCGGGAGCCGCAGGAGGACCTGCTCAGCCTGATGCTCGACTTCCAGTACCTCGACGGCCGCAAGATGCCCCACCACGAGCTGGTGAACTTCGCGATCGCCGTGCTGGGTGCCGGGCACGTCACCAGCCCGATCCTGATCGGCAACACGATGCTCTGCCTGGACGCCTTCCCCGACCAGGCGGCGAAGATCAAGGCCGACCCGTCGCTCGTCCCCTCCATGTTCGAGGAGACGATGAGGTTCTTCAGCCCCGCCTCGACCTCGTACCGGGTCACCGAGGCCGATGTGGTCCTGGCCGGGAAGCACATCCCCAAGGACAGCCTCGTCTGCGTGCAGCTCGGCGCCGCCAACCGCGACCCGCTCCAGTTCCCCGACCCGCACACGTACGACGTGACCCGCTCGCCGAACCAGCACGTCGGCTACGGCCGCGGCCCGCACTACTGCATCGGCGTGCAGCTGGCCCGGGTCGAGGTCCGTACGGTCTTCAACGCCCTGATGGAGCGCTACCCGAACCTCCGGCTGGACCCGGACCTCCCGCCCGTCTTCTACGGTTCGCCCGAATTCACGGGTGTGCGCAGTCTGCCCGTCCGCACGAGCTGAGACGGGGCCTGCGGACCGGCCCCTCGTTCGCATGGCCCCTCGGCACTGTTCGACGTACGTACATACGCACCGACTAGCCAAGGGAACACGCATGAGCGATTTCGCAGAGCGCTGGGGTCTCGGTCCGGAGAAGTACTGGCTGTACGGCCGACTGCCGGAGCAGAAGGTGAGGTTCGACGAGGCGACGGGGGTGTACGAGGTCACCGGGTACCCGGAGGTCCTCGCCGTCCTGAACGACTCCGAGTCGTACACCGCCGACTCCACCCGGCTGTTCGACGTGGACGAGGAGCAGGCCAAGCTCATCAAGGGCGACATGGCCCAGATGAACGGGCCCGAGCACATCCACATGCGCCGGCAGGTGGGCCGGGCGTTCAGTCCGAAGGCCATGGAGGACCTCGAGGTCCGGATCACCAAGCTGGCCGGGGAGCTCATCGACCGGCTGGCGGGCCGTCAGAGATTCGACCTGCTCGGGGACTTCATCGACGACCTGTCGGGGATCCTGTTCAGCGAGCTGCTGGGCACCCCGCCCGAGCAGCGCCACATGTTCAAGGCAGTGGACCAGACGATGGACTCCGACGTGCAGATGAGTACGGTCGGGCAGGGCGGCGAGGAGTACTTCGACGCCCTGCTCGGCCCGCTGCTGCCGCTGCGCGACTTCCTGAGCGAGATCATCGACGAGCGCCGCAAGGAGCCCAAGCAGGACCTGCTCAGCCTGATGGTGGAGTTCAAGTACCTCGACGGCAGCCCGATGGCCCACGACGAGATCATCAACTTCGCCGTCGCCGTGCTGGGCGCGGGGCATCTCACCAGCCCGATCCTGATCGGCAACACGATGCTCTGCCTGGACTCGTTCCCTGATGAGGCGGCCATGGTCCGGACCGACCGGGCCCTGGTGCCGCCGATGTTCGAGGAGGTCATGCGGTACTTCACGCCGGCCACCACCTCGTACCGGGCCACCGAGGCCGATGTCGAGCTCGGCGGCGTGAAGATCCCCAAGGGGCGGATGATCAGCCTCCAGCTGGGCGCCGCCAACCGGGACCCGCGCCAATTCCCCCGTGCGGACGTCTTCGACGTCACCCGGGCGCCGAACCAGCATGTCGGCTACGGCCGCGGGTCGCACTACTGCATCGGCGCCGCCATGGCCCGGGTGGAGACCCGGATCATCTTCAACATCCTGCTGGACCACTTCCCGAACCTGCGGGTGGACCCGGACATCGCCCCGGTGTTCTTCGGCTCGCCCGAGTTCACCGGTGTCCGTTCGCTGGCGGTCCGCACCGACTGACCGCTGCTCTGACCTGCGAGAACTCCCCGCCCCAGGCCATGTGCCGGCGGGGATTTCCCGTATCCGGAGCCGGATACTCCGACGATAACGACCCGATAGGGCCACTCCCTAACGTTGTATTCAGAACGAGGGAGCGGGACGAAAAATCCTCGGACCGAAGAAGGGGAGTCAGCGATGAAGGCGGTTCGTGAGTCGCTCCTCCAGACCGTCCATGACGGACTGGAGGCCGAACTCGAAGCTTTTCTCGGGAGCTGCGGCGTAATCGGCATCGGCGTAGGAGTCGATCCGGGCGCGGAGCCTCGGGAACTGCGAAGCGATATCCGCCGCCTGCGTCATGGCTTCCTGGACGAGGGCCTGGGCGTTCCCGCCACCGTGACTCAGCCGTCTGTTCACGGAGACCGAGGCCGACAGGCCGAGGGTGCTGCCGAGAACGAACATGAAGACCACGGCCGTCGCCTGGTCGGCCTCCGCGCCGACGAAGCCGGCCTTCTCGTAGACCGCGAGACTGTGATCGTCATGGCGCGCCTTGTTCGGCCCGTAGAGGGGCTGGGAGGCGAAGGCCATGACGAGCCACGGATGCCGGGCGATCATCGCGTAGAGATCGGTGGCCATCGAGATGGCCGCCGTCCGCCAGTCGACGGTGTCGAGGTCGGGTAGCCCGACCTCGTTCCACACCTCGTCGCTGGCGAGTATGACGAGATTGTCCTTGTTCTTTACATGCCAATAGACCGCAGTCGCGGCGGTGCCGAGCCGTTTGCCCAGACTGCGCATGTTCAGGCCTTCAAGACCCTCGGCATCCAGGAGCTCGACGGCAGTCCGAACGATCTGCTCCCGGGTCAACGTGTCACGCGGCATGCGCCAACAGTAGATCAAGATTTCGGATTGCACAAAGTTCAAGAAGCTACTTGCACAGCGTGCAAGTCGGCTCTATCGTCTGACTTGAACGATGTACAAGCAGACTCTTCAGAGGAGGAATGTCATGACGGCCATCACGGCTACCGGTCTTCGCAAGGCCTACGGGGAGCACAAGGTCCTCGACGGTGTGGACCTGCACATCCCGCA